>DASVVU010000141.1:0-23393 GCA_036386395.1 Beijerinckiaceae bacterium
CGGCGCAGGGTCTTCGCCACGAGATCCGCCTGCGCCGGGGCGGTCCACAGGCGCGTGCGCGGGCGCCCAGTGTAGCCGTAGCCGGGGCGGTCGATGCAGACCACCCGCCAGTCCCGACGCAAGACGTCGGCGAGGCCCGAGATCAGCCAGTCCTGCACCATCGTGCCGTTGCCGTTGAGGAGCACGAGGGGAGGGCCCTCGCCGGTCATGTGGACGTGCACGCGCACGCCGTCGACCTCGACGATGCGCCCGACCGGCGGATTGCGCCGCTCCGCTCGCTTCGCCCGCGCGTAGACGACGGCGGCGGTCGCCGCCGCGGCGCCGGCCGCGAGGAGCGCGGCGGTGCCCGCAAGGGAGCGGCGCGTCCGGGCGGCGGGTGCGGGACGCTGCACCGGGCGCTTCTTGGACGCGGGCATGGGGGATCGGGTCATCGGACGGTTCGCCTTTTCAAGGAATGGGAGTGAACTCCGGGTGCGAAGCCGAGGTTCCGTTCGCCGCGGCAGCCTTGCGTTTTCCGAGGTGATCCACCACAAGGCCGCAAAGCCGTCCCTCAGGCTTTAAGAGGCTCAGCATGCAGGATTTCGCGCTCGCGCGGCGCATGATGGTGGACGGCCAGGTGCGCACCTTCGACGTGCATGCCCTGCCGGTGCTCGCCGCCATGGACGCGGTGCCGCGGGAGCGCTTCGTGTCCCCCGGGCGCGAGAGCCTCGCGTATAGCGACCAGGATCTGCCCGTGTCGGACGGGATCGCGGGCGCCGAGCGCCGCTTCATGCTGAAGCCCATGTTCATCGGCCGCCTCCTCCAGGCCCTCGACGTGCGCAGGGGCGAGAAGGCCCTCGATGTCGCCTGCGGCCTCGGCTACTCCGCGGCGCTCCTCGCCCACCTCGGGGCGACCGTCGCGGCGCTCGAATCGAGCGAGGCGCTGGCGGCGGCGGCGCGGGAGCGCCTCGCGGCCCTCGGGATCGCAGGCGTCACGACGGTCACCGGTCCCCTCGACAAGGGCTGGCCCGACGGCGCGCCCTACGACGTGATCCTCGTCAACGGCCTCCTCGAGGTGCGGCCCAAGAAGCTCCTCGACCAGCTCGCCGACGGCGGCCGCCTCGGCTGCATCGAGCGCCGCGGCAAGGCCGGGCGCGCGGTGATCTACGTGCGCACCGGAGACGCCGTCGGCTCGCGCGCGATCTTCGACGCCGGCGCTTCGGTCCTGCCCGCCTTCAGGGCCGAGCCGGGATTCGTGTTCTAGACAAACAGGCCGCAGCAAGCGCCTGACCGAAAAGGAGGAACGAGAATGCCGTTCAAGCCGTCCCGCCGCCTCGTCATCGGCGCCGCCGCCTCCGCCTTCGTGAGCGGGCGGGTCTTCGCGCAAGGTTACCCGACCCGGCCGATCCGCTGGATCGTGCCCTATCCGCCCGGCGGCACGACCGACGTGCTGGCCAGGCTCATGGGCGAGTGGCTCAGCCGGCATCTTAACCAGCAGGTCTTCATCGACAACCGGCCGGGCGCCGGCAACAACATCGGCACCGACGCGGTCGTCAAGGCCGACCCCGACGGCTACACCATCCTCCTCGTCAACCCGGCGAACGGCATCAACGCGACCCTCTACAAGAACCTCTCCTTCAACTTCATCCGCGACATCGCCCCCGTGGCCGGGATCACGCGGGTGCCGAACATCATGGAGATCAACCCGGACATCCCGGCGAAGACCGTGAAGGAGTTCATCGACTACGCCAAGGCGAACCCCGGCAAGATCAACATGGCCTCGTCCGGCCTCGGCACCTCGGTCCACCTCTCGGGCGAGCTTTTTAGGGCCATGACCGGCGTCGAGTGGGTGCACGTGCCGTTCCGCGGCGCCGGCCCCGCCCTCACCGCCATGATCGCCGGCCAGGTGCACGTGCTCTTCGACAACCTGCCGTCCTCGATCGAGCACGTGAAGGCCGGGAAGCTCAGGGGCCTCGCCGTGACGACGGCCGAGCGCTCGCCGGCGCTCCCGGACCTGCCGACCGTCGCCGAGACCGTGCCGGGCTACGAGGCGAGCGCCTGGTTCGGCATCGGCGCCCCGAAGGCGACGCCGCCCGAGATCATCGACCGCCTCAACAAGGCGGTGAACGAGGCCCTTGCCGACAAAGCCATGGTGCAGCGTCTCGCCGACCTCGGCGGCACCCCCATGGGCGGCACCCCGGCCGACTTCGGCAAGATCGTCGCCGACGAGACCGAGAAGTGGCGCAAGGTCGTCGAGTTCTCCGGCGCGAAGCTCGATTAGCGACGCGATGAGCCTCTCCCGTTCAGGGAGAGGGTCGACTCGGCCGGAGGCCGAGCGGGGAGAGGGCCGTGTGACTTGCTCTCTCCTCTCCTGCCTCGCTCCGCTCGCCACCCTCTCCCCTCGGGAGAGGGTGATCGAGGTGTCGCTTTTTTGCGCCACCGCCGCCGAATGTCGGCGGCCCTGGCCTTCCCGCATTGCCGACTCGGACGGCTCCGCTACATTCCACGCGGGGCGCGTTTGGGGGCGTTCGAAGAGATCGGCGAGTCAAGGCGGCGCGTATCCGACCGCCTGAGGCCGACGGGGCAGGTGAGCGTGACGGGATCGCGAGTCGACGGAGGCCGCCGCGCCGGTTGGGGCGTCCTCCTCTCGACCTACATCATGATCTTGGCAGCCTCGGCGTCGGCTGAGACGCTGGAGAGCGCGATGGCGCGCGCCTACGTCGGCAACCCGAGCCTCAACGCCCAGCGCGCCTCGACCCGCGCCACCGACGAGAACGTGCCCCGTGCGCTCTCGGGCTACCGCCCGCGCGTTAATGCCACCGCCGACGTCGGCGCCCAGTACACCGAGACCGAGACCCCGGCCCGACCGAACCGCGCCGCCGGCACGGTCACGCCGCACAACACCACCGTGACCCGCACGGCGCCCCGCGGCGTCGGCGTCACCGTCGACCAGACCCTGTTCAACGGCTTCCGCACCTACAACTCGGTGCAGCAGGCCGAAAGCCTCGTGCTCGGCTCCCGCGAGACCCTGCGCTCGACCGAGCAGGACGTTCTGTTCAACGGCGTCACGGCCTACATGGACGTCCTGCGCGACACCGCGAACCTCAACCTCCAGCGCAACAACGTCGAGGTGCTGGAGGAGCAGCTGCGCCAGACCCGCGACCGCTTCAACGTCGGCGAGGTCACCCGCACCGACGTGGCGCAGGCCGAGTCCCGCCTCGCCCTCGGGCGCTCGCAGGTGAGCGCCGCCGAATCGAACCTGCGCGCCAGCATCGCCCGCTTCCGTCAGGTGGTCGGCGTCGAGCCGCGCCAGCTCGCCCCCGGGCGCCCCCTCGACCGGCTGGTTCCCAGGAACCTGGAAGACGCGATCTACACCGGCCTGCACGAGCATCCCTCCATCCACGCGGCCCTCCACGCCCTCGACGCGGCCGAGCTGCAGGTGAAGATCACCGAGGGCGAGCTCTACCCGTCGGTCGGCGTGCGCGGCAGCGCGGCGCAGCGCTACGACAGCACCCTGCCGGGGGACGAGCGCTTCTCGGCCTCCGTGGTCGCGACCCTCAACGTCCCGATCTACGAGGGCGGCGAGGTCTACGCCCGGGTCCGGCAGGCGAAGGAGACCGCGGGCCAGCGCCGCATCGAGGCCGACGTCGCCCGCGACCTCGTGCGCGCCAACGTCGTCACGGCCTGGGGCCAGCTCGAGGCCGCGAAGGCCCAGATCATCGCCTCGCAGGCGCAGGTGCAGGCGGCCGAGACGGCGCTGACCGGCGTGCGCGAGGAGGCTCGGGTCGGCCAGCGCACCACCCTCGACGTGCTCAACGCCCAGCAGGAGCTCCTCGTCGCCCGCGTGAACCTGATCACGGCGCAGCGCGACCGGGTGGTGTTCTCCTACTCGGTCGTGCGCGCCATGGGCCGCCTCACCACGAGGGCGCTGTCCCTCAACATCGCGCAGTACAGCGCCAAGCAGCACTTCGACCAAGTCAAGGACCTCTGGTACGGCGTGCGCACCCCGGACGGGCGGTAGCCTCACCTCTCCCCGCTTGCGGGGAGAGGGGGTACACGCGCCGCGCGTTCCAACCAAAAGCGATTTTCCTGTTGGCGCGGCGGGCTCGTGCGCTTGTGTCCCGACTCTTGCATGGAATACTGACGGCCATTGTGATTCCAGGGCCTTCGGGCGGGCGGTTGTCAGCGCATGAGTGCAGCGAATCCGAAGACGCAAGAGCCTTCGATGGAGGAGATCCTCGCCTCCATCCGCCGCATCATCGCGGACGACCAGGAGGCGCCGAAGGCTCCCGCCCCGAAGCCGGCCGCCGTGCCGCCGCCTCCGCAGGCCGCCGTTGCGGCGCCGGCGCCCGCCGCCGCGCCCGCGCCGGAGCCGGTCGAGGAAGACGTGCTCGAGCTCGCCGAGGTGGCGCAGCCGGTGAAGCTTTCCCGCCCGCTCTTGGCCGAGGAGCCGCCCGAGATCGACTTCCGCGAGGTCGAGGAGGAAGCTCTCGACGAGGCGGTCGAGGAGTTCTCGCCTCGTCCGCCGGAGCCCGCGCCGGCCTCTTTCGTGCCGCCGTCGCGTCCCGAGCCCATGCGGCCGGACATGGGCGAGCAGCTCCTCTCCGACACGAGCCACGCGGCGGTCGGGCAGGCCTTCAACATGCTGGCCCACACGGTGCTCTCCTCGAACACCCGCACCCTCGAGGATCTCGTGCGCGAGATGCTGCGCCCGATGCTCAAGAACTGGCTCGACGACAACCTCCCCACCATGGTCGAGCGTCTCGTGCGCGCCGAGATCGAGCGGGTGGCAAGGGGCGGGCGGTAGCGGCTGTCATTCCGGGGCTCGCGAAGCGAGGGCCCGGAACCCATAGACACCGCAGTTGGGCAAGAAGTCCGACGGCCGATCAACGTTCGAATGAATGCCTGATCTCGGACTGCGGTGTTTATGGGTTCCGGGCTCTCGCTTCGCGTCGCCCCGGAATGACAGTGCTTAATCCAATGCTGCGCCGTGTCGGCATCTGGTTGCTGCGGATCGCTCTCGCGCTCGCCGCGGTCCTCGCCCTCGCGACGCTCCTCACCAGCCAGCCGGGGGACCCGGCGCTCTATCCGCCGCGCCCCGGCGAGCCCGCCATTGAGATCGCGGTCGTCTCGCACGGCTACCACACCGGGCTCGCACTTCCCCGCGCGGCGGTCCTCGCCGATGCGGGGCGGGAGGGCTTTCCGGCGCTGATCGCGGTCGCGACGCGCTTCCGCGCCTATCCGTGGATCGAGATCGGCTGGGGTGAAGAGGACTTTTACCGCCAGGTGCCGACGCCGGGGTCGCTCGGGGTCGGCATGGCGCTACGCGCGCTGCTGCGCCCCGGCAACCGCTCGGTCCTGCACGTCGTCGGCCTCGAGGGCGAGCCCGAAAAGATGTTCCCGGACTCCGAGGTCCTGAGGGTGCGCTTGTCCGAGGCGGGCTTCAGGCGCATGCTCGCGGAGATCGACCGCACCTTCGCCCGTGAGGGCGGGCAGCCGCAGGAGATGGGGCAGGGGCTCTACGGCCCGAGCCTGTTCTTTTCCGCGAACGGCGCCTTCAGCCTCGCGAACCTCTGCAACCACTGGACCGCCCGCATGCTCGCCGCCGCCGGCCTCCCCACCTGGCCCGTGCCCGCAACCCTCGCGCCGGGCCTGATGTGGACCGTGCGGCGGCAGGCCAACCTCTCCCGAGAGGGAAAGGTCGAGTCGCGCGGCAGCGCGACCGGGGTGAGGAATGCGCCCGAGGGGCGGAGCTGGCGCGGCGCTGCTGCGCCTTCTGTGGAGGGGGCTGGCCCTCACCCCTGCCCCTCTCCCGTTCGGACCTTGCGAAACTCTCTCCATCATAACGAGAGTGCGCCCTTTATAAGCGGATCGTGAGTGGATTCCGGATCGCGCGAGGGAGCGCGCCGTCCGGATCGCGGTCATGATGACCACGGTGTGCTTCGCAGAGGTCCCGTTCGGGAGGGTTCCGCCTCGCGGACTCGACCTCTCTCTCCGGGAGAGATACGCAAACGGGGTCCCAGCTCCCGGAGCCGCCATGCTCGACAGCGTCCTCATCGCCAACCGCGGCGAGATCGCGTGCCGGATCATCCGCACGGCGAAGTGGCTCGGGATGCGCACCGTTGCGGTCTATTCCGAGGCGGACGCCAAAGCGCCGTTCGTGCGCATGGCCGACGAGGCGCACCTCATCGGGCCGGCGCCGGCGCGGGAGAGCTATCTCGATATCGACAAGATCGTCGCCGCGGCCAAGACGTCGGGCGCGGCCTGCGTCCACCCGGGCTACGGCTTCCTCTCCGAGCGGGCGGAGTTCGCGGAGGCCTGCGCAGCCGCGGGCGTCGTCTTCGTCGGCCCGCCCCCCGCCGCGATCCGGGCCATGGGGCTCAAGGACGCCGCGAAGGCGCTCGTCGGCAAGGCCGGCGTGCCCGTGGTGCCGGGCTACCATGGCGCGCGGCAGGAGCCGGATTTCTTGACGCAGGAGGCCGGGAAGATCGGCTTCCCGGTGCTGATCAAGGCCGTAGCCGGCGGCGGCGGCAAGGGCATGCGGCGGGTCGAGGATCCCAAGGAGTTCGCGGCGGCGCTGGAGAGCGCGCAACGCGAGGCGCAGAGCGCCTTCGGCGACCCCCGGGTGCTGGTCGAGAAGTACGTGCTCGCTCCGCGTCACGTGGAGATCCAGGTCTTCGCCGACGCCCACGGCAACGTCGTTCACCTCTTCGAGCGCGATTGCTCCCTCCAGCGCCGGCACCAGAAGGTGATCGAGGAGGCGCCGGCCCCCGGCATGACGGACGAGGTGCGCGCCGCCATGGGGCGCGCCGCGGTCGAGGCCGCGCGGGCCGTCGGCTACGCCGGCGCCGGCACGGTCGAGTTCATCGCCGACGGGCGCGAGGGGCTGCGGGCCGACCGCTTCTGGTTCATGGAGATGAACACGCGCCTCCAGGTCGAGCACCCGGTCACCGAGGCGGTCACCGGCCTCGACCTCGTCGAGCTGCAATTCCGCGTCGCCGCCGGCGAGCCGCTGCCGTTCGGCCAGGACGACTTGGCCATCGACGGCCACGCCGTCGAGGCGCGTCTCTACGCCGAGGACCCGGAGAAGGGTTTCCTGCCGTCCACCGGCAGGCTGTGGGCCCTGAGGTTCCCGGAGGGGGAGGGGGTGCGCATCGACGCGGGCGTCGTCGAGGGCGACGCGGTGACGCCGTTCTACGACCCGATGATCGCCAAGGTGATCGCCCACGCCCCGACCCGCGACGAGGCCCTCGACCGGCTCTCGGCGGCCCTCGGCGAGACGCTCGTCGCCGGTCCCAGGACCAACCTCGCCTTCCTGCGGGCGCTCGCCGACGCGCCGGAATTCAGGGCTTCCCGCTTCGACACCGGCTTCATCGACCGCAACCTCGAAGGCCTCGGCGCCGCCCCGCAGCCCCTCGACGAGGAGGCGGCCCGGCTCGGCGCGCTCATGCTCGTCGACGACGAATGGGAGGAGCTGGAGGCCCGCCGCGCGAGCCTCTCGCCCGCGGAGGGCCTGCATTCGCCGTGGGCGGAGCGCGACGCCTTCCAGCTCGGGCCGCCGCGCCGGCACGGCCTCTCCGTGACGGTCGAGGGGGAGCGCCGCGACATGGCCGTGACCTGGGCGGCCGACGGTCCGGAGGTCGCCTTCGGTACCGGCGTCTCGCGCTTCACGCCCGAGCACTTCACCGGCAACGACCGCGCGTTCCCGCGCACCGACACGGGCGTGATCGTGCTGCGGGGCGGCCGCCAGACCCGGGTCGACCGCCACGACCCCTTCGCGGTCGATCTCGAGCACATGGACGAGGGCGGCACCGTCAAGGCGCCGATGCACGGCAAGCTCGTCGCCATCTTCGTGCGCCCCGGCGACAAAGTCGAGAAGGGCCAGCGCCTCGCCGTCGTCGAGGCCATGAAGATGGAGCACGCCCTCGTGGCGCCTGCCGCCGGCGAGGTCGCGGAAGTCGCGGCGGAAGCCGGCGCGCAGGTTGCCGAGGGGGCGCGGCTCATTGTCATCAAGACGGAAAACGGCGCTGGGGGCTAAAGCGGCGCCATGCCCCTCCACCTCCTCAAGCTCTGCGTCGGCTGCGACACGATCCGCGAACTCGAGGAGTGGATCGAGGAGAACCGGGCGCACCACCGCCGGCTCGGGCGTCCCTACGAGCAGACCCACACCACCCGCATGGTGCCGAAGCGCCTCGACGCCATCGTCGACGGCGGCTCGCTGTACTGGGTCGTCAAGGGCCAGGTCGCCTGCCGCCAGCGCCTCCTCGCCATCCGCCCGTTCACGGACGGCGACGGGATCGGGCGCTGCCGGCTCGTCATCGAGAGCGTGGTGGTGCCGGTCGAGCCGAGGCCATGCCGCCCGTTCCAGGGCTGGCGCTACCTCGAGGCGAAGGACGCGCCCCGCGACCTCACCCGCTCCTCCGGCGACCTTGCCGCCATGCCCGAGACCCTCAGGCGCGAGCTCGTCGACCTCGGCCTGCTCTGAATTGCATTCGCGTGTGCGCCGGCGCACATTCGCGCGGCGCGCGAAGCGCAATGATCGCTCTGACAGATTTGTTGGAGCACTCCCATGTTGGTCGCCGCGTCCGAAGGCCAGGGCTTCCGCTACGAGGTCGTGGAACGCACCGAAGGCTATCTCGTCCGCTCGCGCGACCTCGAATCCGGCGCCGTCGACGAGGCCGAGAGCAAGATCTTCCGCACCGCCGCGGTGGCGTTCCGCTACGCCGAGATGTCGGCGGCGTTCGACCGCTACGCCTCGGCCCGCATGGCCGGCGAGGATGCCGAGGTCGACCTCAAGGACCTCGAGGCCCAGCAGGCCCTCTACGCGGACCTTTCCCGCCGCCTCATGGACGACGGCATGGCCATGATCGCCCTCGACGCCTGGGAGCGCGCCGACGAGGAGCGTGATCGGCGGCGGTATCATTGACGGAACACCTCTCCCCGCAAGCGGGGAGAGGGGGCTCTCAACCGGAACCGTAGGCCGCCGATTCGCATTTCGCTTCCAAGAAGTAGCACGGCGATGCCCGCATCCGAGAGGGGCCTGCATCACCCGGCGTTGAGTGGAGGTGGGCGATGTTCCTGTCGGCATCGGAAGGGAGGCACTGGCGCTACGAAGTCTGCGAGCACGCGGACGGGCATCTCGTCCAGATGCGCGACCTGACCAGCGGCGAGCTCGACGACGAGTTCGCGACCGTGTTCCGCACGATGCCGGTCGCCTTCGCCTACGCCGAGATGTCGGCCGCCTTCGACCGCTTCGCCGCCGCCGAGGCTGAGGACTCCCCCGACGAGGAGACCGCCCGGGAGCTCGAGTCGAGCGAGCGTGCCTTCGTCGCCCTGAGCGACCGCCTGCGCGACGTGGGCGTCAACGGCGGCGCGATCCGGGCCTGGGAGAAGGCCCGCCACACCGCCCCGCGCCTGACGCTGCACTAAGCGCGGCCCGCGCCTTTCCGGCGCAGCTTGTTGCAAGCGGCCCCGGAAAGCCCAACATGTTGCGCGAGCCACTTGGTCGCGCATGACCGACAAGAAAGACGTCTCCAAGCCCGATCCCGCCGCCGTCCCGTCCGCCGTCGCACCGGGCGCGGCCATCGACGCGTTCCTGTCGAGCGCCCGGAAGGTCGGGCCGGCCGCGACCGCCGAGGGGCGAGGCCGGCTCGTCTTCGCCCTTGACGCCACCATGAGCCGGCAGCCGACCTGGGACCTCGCCTGCAAGGTTCAGGCGCAGATGTTCGAGGCCGCGGACAAGATCGGCGGCTTGGCCGTGCAGCTCGTCTACTTCCGCGGCTTCGACGAGTGCCGTGCCTCGAAATGGGTGGTCGCGCCGGCCGCGCTCACCGGCCTCATGACCCGGATCGGCTGCCGCGGCGGGCAGACCCAGATCGGCCGCGTGCTGCGGCACGTCCGCGACGAGGCGGGCAAGACCGGCGTCAAGGCCCTCGTCTACGTCGGCGACGCCATGGAGGAATCGGTCGACGACCTGTGCAAGGCCGCAGGCGAGCTCGGCCTTCGCGGCGTGAAGAGCTTCATGTTCCACGAGGGGCACGATCCCGCCGCCGCGAACGCCTTCAAGGAGATCGCGCGCCTCACCGGCGGCGCCTACGCCCGCTTCGACGCCAATGCGCCGGGCGCGCTCGCCGCGCTTCTGCGCGCCGCCGCGACCTACGCCAGCGGCGGCATCGATGCCCTGAACCGCCTCTCGGCGCGCGACGCCGAGGCGCGCAAACTCCTCGGCGCCATGGGCGGCGCGCGATGATTACGCTCCTCTACGGGGCCGTGGCGGTCGCGGCGGTGTGGTGGGTGTCGCGCTTCTTGGCGCGCGGCAACCCGGCCGTGATGGCGAAGCGGATGAAGCAGGTCGGCGGCGCCCTCGCGCTTCTTGTCGCAGGGTTGATGCTGATCCGCGGACGTATCGACCTCGCGTTCCTCATCGGCGGGATCGCGGCCTGGCTCCTCGGCTGGAGCGTCTTCTCCCTTCCGGGGTTCGGAGGCCGCGCAGACCCGCGCCCCGGCTCGGTGTCGCGGGTGCGCTCCGCCATGATCGAGATGGAGCTCGACCACGACACCGCCGAGATGGACGGCACGGTGCTCGCCGGCCCGCTCGCCGGGCGGCGCCTCAAGGATCTCGACGTTACGGCGATCCAGCAGCTCCACGAAGCCTGCCGGGCGAGCGACCCGGACGGGGTGCGCCTCCTAGAGGCGTATCTCGACCGCCGGTTTCCCGGCTGGCGTGAAGACGCTCAGCGCAATGCCGACGCGGGGCAGGGCGGGTCGGGGCACGGCGCGCAGGCGGGCGCGATGACGGAAGAGGAGGCGTACCAGATCCTGGGGCTTCAGCCGGGCGCCGGGCCGGACGAGGTCAAGGCTGCCCACCGGGCCCTGATGCTGAAGCTCCACCCCGACCAGGGCGGGACGACGTACCTCGCGGCCCGCATCAACGAGGCCAAGGACGTTCTTCTTCGCCGACATCGCCGATACTCCACATAGCGCCGGCCGAACGGGCCGGGTGTCGGTACGCAAAGGCCGCGCGGACGCGGCCGGTGACTCGTCAGCTGCGGGTCGCGAAGCAGGCGAAGCCGCTGCGCTTGAGGGACTTGCAGGCCTCCTGGGCGTCGTCCGCCTCGTCGAAGCCGGAGAAGCGGGCCCGGTAGAGGGTCGCGCCGTCGCGTACGACCTTCTCGGTGAAGGGCGCGGCCTTGGCGAGCACGCCGCGGGCGGCCTGGCGCGCCTCATCGAGGATTTCCTTGGCCTTGCCTTCGTCCTCCGGGGCGCCGAGCTGGATCACCCAGCGGCTCATCTGGAAGGGGCGATGGGCTTCGCGGCGGGGCGGCTCGACCGGCTCGGGTTTCGCGGCCACCTCGACCTTAGGGGCGGGCTCGGGCCGCGCCACGACGATCTCGGGCAGGCGCGCCTCGATCTTCGGAGCAGGGGCGGCGGGCGCTGCGGCCAGGGGCTGCGGAGTAGGCTGGACCGGCGGCTGCGCGAGGGCCTGCGGCCGCGCCGGCGGCTCGATCGCCGATTCGGTCGGGGCATACGCTTGGGCGGCCTGCGGCACCGGCTGCGGGCCGACGCTCCAGCGCAGGCTCGTCGGAGTCGTGGTGGCGACGATCGGGCGGGCGGGAGCGGCATCGAGAGGTTGCGGCTTCGCGCGGCCCGGAGACGCGACCGTGGCCGTGGTGTCGACCTGCGGCTCGGGGCGGCGGGTCGCTTCCGAGATGACCGCCGGGCGGGGCCGGTCCGAGACTTCCGCGATCATGGGCGCCGTGCGGGCGCCGGCGTAGGCGCGGGGGAGGTTGGCGTTGACGAGGGACGCCATGGCGGCGTCGCGGGCCCCGCCCGAGCGCCCGCCGAGGACCGCCGCCACGATGTGGCGCTCGCCGTCCTTCGCCGAGGTCAGGAGGTTGAAGCCGGAGGCGCGGGTGAAGCCGGTCTTGATGCCGTCGACGCCTTCGACGCGGCCGAGGAGCTTGTTGTGGTTGCGGTAGGCGGCACGGCCGTAGTTGAAGACGCGCGTTGCGAAATACTTGTACTGCTTCGGGAAGCGCTCCTGGATCGCGCGCCCGAGGATCGTGAGGTCGCGGGCCGTCGTGATCTGCTCCGGATCGGGAAGGCCCGAAGCGTTGCGGTAGACCGTGCGGGTCATGCCAAGCGCCCGCGCCTTGCGGGTCATCTGCTCGGCGAAGGCCTCCTCGGAGCCGCCGAGGTTCTCGGCCACGACCACGGCGACGTCGTTCGCCGACTTCGTCACCAGGGCCTTGATGGCGTCCTCGACCTCGATGGTGGAGCCGGGCCGAAGGCCAAGCTTGGACGGGGCCTGCCGGGAGGCGTTGGCCGAGACCTGGAGCGGCGTGTCGAGGGCGATGCGGCCCTTCTCGAGCTGCTCGAACAGGAGGTAGAGGGTCATCACCTTGGTGACGGAGGCGGGATGGCGCGGCGCGTCCTCGTTCTGGGCGTGCAGCACGCGGCCGGTCTTCGCGTCGACCACCATGGCGGCGTAGGGCGGAGCATAGCCCCCCGAGACCCTGCGGTGCTTGCGGCGGGCCGCCTCCGCGGGACTTGAAAGGGCGACGACGATCGTTGCAGAAATCCCGACGATTCCGGCGAGTGTCGAAATGCGCGCGCGCCGGCAAAGAACGCTACTCATCACCATCGACCATCCCCAACTGAGGGTTCGCCCCCTTCGCACCGCGGCGGTCTTGAGAGCCGTTGCATCCGCGGCACAGTCGTCGACGGTAGGTGGACGCGGTTACGGGGCGGTTAATGGGTGGGCTGAGGCGGTTACGCATTGGCCTCGTAGAGGACGGTTGAGGGTGGTTAAAATCTTTTTGTGCAGTGCACAATTTTTCTTGACAAACTTTGTGCATCGCACATATAGGTCCCTGCGAGGCGGGCGGCTCCGCAGCACGAATTCGCATAAACCACCACCGAAAGGCGGCGCCCCGCGGGTGCCGGGAGAGAGATCATGCAGCAGTTCGACACCATTCAGAAGTTCAGCAAGGACAACGTCGACGCGGCTCTGAAGAGCTTCGGCGTCGTCTCCAAGGGCGCCCAGGCGATCGCGGTCGAGACCGCCGACTTCGCCAAGAAGTCCTTCGAGCAGAGCACGGCCACCTTCGAGAAGCTCATCGGCGCCAAGTCGCTCGAGAAGGCGATCGAGATCCAGACCGACTACGTCAAGTCGGCCTACGAGGGCTTCGTCGCCCAGTCGACCAAGCTCGGCGAGCTCTACACCAACCTCGCCAAGGAGGCCTTCAAGCCGTACGAGGGTCTCGTGGCGGTTGCTGCCAACGGCAAGGTCGCGAAGTAAGTCGCGTACCGCTTCCGACCTTTGCGAGCGCCCGGCCTTTGGCCGGGCGTTTTGCATTTCAGGGCTCCGCTCCCATATGTGCGGGCCCTCGCCTGCGATGCCGCGTTCCCAAGTCGTGGGGACGGTACGGCGGAACGATCTGGCGAACTGCCCGAGACGATTCTACATTAACGACTCGAATGGCGAGGATCGGCGTCGTTTTCAGAGTCGAGGGCAGGCGCTTCCTTTGGAGATCGAACGAGACGACATGGCGCGCGAGACGCCGCACACGCAACGATCCGCGCTGGCGCCGATCGCCGCCGCGGGGCCGCGCGCGCCCGGCGGAGACGACGACAACCGCTCCGGCACCGCCGTCATCACGAAGCCGAAAACCAGGACCAAGCGTCCGAACCTGTACCGCGTGCTGCTCCTCAACGACGACTACACGCCGATGGAGTTCGTGGTGCACGTGCTCGAGCGCTTCTTCAACAAGTCGCGCGAGGACGCGACGCGTATCATGCTCCACGTCCACCAGAACGGCGTCGGCGAGTGCGGCGTCTACACCTACGAGGTGGCCGAAACCAAAGTGACGCAGGTGATGGATTTCGCCCGCAAGCACCAACATCCTCTGCAGTGCGTTATGGAAAAGAAGTAGCTCATACCCCGAGGTTGCCTTGCCGAGCTTTTCACGCAGCCTAGAACAAGCCCTTCACCGCGCCCTTGCCCTCGCCGGCGAGCGCCGCCACGAATACGCCACCCTCGAGCACCTGCTCCTCGCTCTGGTCGACGACCAGGACGCGGCCGCGGTCATGCGCGCCTGCAACGTCGACCTCGACGTTCTGCGCCGCAACCTCGTCGAGTACGTCGACACGGAGCTCGCGAATCTCGTCGCCGACGGGCGCCAGGACTCGAAGCCAACCGCCGGCTTCCAGCGCGTCATCCAACGCGCTGTGATCCACGTGCAGTCCTCGGGGCGCGAGGAGGTGACGGGCGCGAACGTCCTCGTCGCGATCTTCGCCGAGCGCGAGAGCCACGCCGCCTACTTCCTGCAAGAGCAGGACATGACCCGCTACGACGCGGTCAATTACATCAGCCACGGCATCGCCAAGCGCCCGGGCCTCACCGAGACGCGCACGCCGCGTGGCGCCGAGGAGGAGTCGAGCGAGCGTCCGAGCGGCGGCGACGAGTCGGACGGGCGCCAGAAGAAGAAGGGCGACGCCCTCGACGCCTACTGCGTCAACCTCAACCAGAAGGCGAAGGAGGGCAAGATTGATCCGCTCATCGGCCGCGAGGCCGAGGTGCAGCGCACGATCCAGGTCCTGTGCCGCCGCCAGAAGAACAACCCTCTCCTCGTCGGCGACCCGGGCGTGGGCAAGACCGCGATCGCGGAGGGCCTCGCGCGCAAGATCGTCAAGGGCGAGGTCCCGGAGGTGCTCGAGAACGCGACCGTCTTCGCCCTCGACATGGGCACGCTGCTCGCCGGCACGCGCTACCGCGGCGACTTCGAGGAGCGGCTGAAGCAGGTCGTCAAGGAGATCGAGCAGCACCCGAACGCGATCATGTTCATCGACGAGATCCACACCGTGATCGGCGCCGGCGCAACCTCCGGCGGGGCGATGGACGCGTCGAACCTGCTTAAGCCCGCGCTCGCGTCGGGGACGCTGCGCTGCATCGGCTCGACCACCTACAAGGAGTACCGCCAGTACTTCGAGAAGGACCGCGCCCTCGTGCGCCGCTTCCAGAAGATCGACGTCAACGAGCCCTCGATCCCGGACACGATCGAGATCATGAAGGGGCTGAAGCCCTACTTCGAGGACTTCCACAAGCTGCGCTACACCGGCGACGCCATCAAGGCCGCGGTCGAGCTCTCGGCGCGCTACATCAACGACCGCAAGCTGCCGGACAAGGCGATCGACGTGATCGACGAGACCGGCGCCTCGCAGATGCTCGTGCCCGAGCACCGGCGCAAGAAGACCATCGGCATCAAGGAGATCGAGGCGACCGTCGCCACGATGGCCCGCATCCCGCCGAAGACCGTGTCGAAGGACGACGCCGAGGTGCTGTCGAACCTCCGGACCACCCTCCAGACCGTGGTCTACGGCCAGGAGAGTGCCATCGAAGCGCTGACCGCCGCGATCAAGCTCGCCCGCGCGGGGCTTCGCGACGGCGAGAAGCCGATCGGCTCATATCTCTTCGCGGGTCCGACCGGCGTCGGCAAAACCGAGGTCGCAAAGCAGCTCGCGGCGTCGCTCGGCGTCGAGCTCCTGCGCTTCGACATGTCGGAGTACATGGAGCGCCATACGGTCTCGCGGCTCATCGGCGCGCCGCCCGGCTACGTCGGCTTCGACCAGGGCGGGCTCCTCACTGACGGGATCGACCAGCATCCGCACTGCGTCCTCCTCCTCGACGAGATCGAGAAGGCGCATCCGGACCTGTTCAACATCCTCCTGCAGGTGATGGACCACGGCAAGCTCACCGACCACAACGGGAAGCAGGTGGACTTCCGCAACGTCATCATCATCATGACGACGAACGCGGGCGCCGCCGACCTCGCGAAGGCGTCGTTCGGCTTCACGCAGAACAAGCGCGAGGGCGACGACACGGAGGCGATCAACCGGCTGTTCGCGCCGGAGTTCCGCAACCGCCTCGACGCCGTGATCTCGTTCGGCCGCCTGCCGCGCGAGGTCATCGCCAAGGTGGTCGACAAGTTCGTCATGCAGCTCGAGGCCCAGCTCGCCGACCGCAACGTCACGATCGAGCTCTCGGACGAGGCCCGCGACTGGCTCTGCGAGCACGGCTACGACGAGACCATGGGCGCGCGCCCGATGGCGCGGCTGATCCAGTCGACGATCAAGACGCCGCTCGCCGACGACGTGCTGTTCGGCAGGCTGAAGGGCGGCGGCGCCGTCCGGGTCATCGTGCTCAAGCCCGAGGACGCAAAGGAATCGCTCGGTTTCGAGTACCCCGAAGGCCCGGTGACGCCGAAGCCGGAACGCGACGTGACGAACGCCGTCAAGAAGCGGCCGAGGCGCAAAGCCCCGGCGTTCGGCAAGGCGCGCAAGCCGAACAAGCCCAAGGGCCCGGGCGGCAGCGGCGGGGCTGTCCGGACCGTGCCGAAGGTGCCTCTGGTCAGGGCATGACCGACGACGTCGAGGACAGACCTCTCGACCCCGCGCCGGCGCAACCCGCGCCGGCGCAGCCCGTTCCGGAGCCGCCCGCGCCACCTGCGCCGGTGCCTCCCGTTCTGGCGCCGTCCGCACCACCCCCGCCGGCGCCCCCTGTCATGGTCCTTCCCGACCCGGAGCGCCCTGTCCCGGGCGGCAAGCGCACTTGGCGTGAGACTTGGCGCGAGCGCTGGCAGCGGCGGCGCCAGGACCTTGCCGAAGGCGCCCCTGGCCAGGGCGTGGCCGACCATATCGAGGACAGGCCTCTCGATCCCGCGCCGGCGCAGCCCGCGCCGGCGCCTCCCGTTCCGGCGCAAAAGCTGACATGGCGGGAGAAGCGCTGGCAGCGCCGCCGTCGGCGCAAGCTGTTCGAGGAGGTCCTCGGCTGGATCCTCGTGCCGATCATCCTCGTCGCGCTCTACTGGGCCGTGAAGGGCGGCCTCAACGCTGCCGGCACCTCGCCTTCGGCTGTGGTCCAGGCCATCAAGACGCTGATCAGCGGCGGCGGCGCGCAGCCTTAAGCTTGCTCGACGTCATTCTGGCAATCGGTCAAGCAAAGCCGCCGCAGCCTCGTCCAGTGCGTCGAGATGCTCGGTGACGATCGACCAGAGGACATCCGGGTCGATCCGCCGGTACTCGTGACGCAGCAAGTTCCCGAGCCCGTGAATCTTTTGCCAGGGCACTTCCGGCCGGATCGCCTTAAGCTCCGATGGGATGTGCTTGGCGGCTTCCGCGATGATGAGCAGCGCGTGCTGAGTCGCGCGCTTCATCGCCCAGCTTGCCGCAAAGGCCTCGACGCTCGCGCCTCTTGTCAGCTCCCGGATGCCGGCAATCTCCTCGCGGATGTCCGCGAGTCGAATACGTAACGAGGCGCGTGCCATCAAAAGATCTGCACGGCTTCTTGCTCGATGGCCGGGCGCAACATGGGATGCAAGCCCTTGCGCGTGCCGTAGTCGACCCTTGCGCTCACGGTTTGCTGAATAGCCTCATAGGCATCCATGAAAGGCAGGAACCCGAACGCCCTGCCTGGGGCAGGGTCGACGAAGACATCGATATCCGAGTCCGGCCCCGCTTCGTCTCTCGCGTGCGAGCCGAACAAGAACAGCGCCGCCACGCCGACGGCCCGCAAGGCGGGCTCGGCGGTCTTCAGCTTGGCTATGACCTCATCGCGGCGCATGGAAGGAATTTAGTGGAAGCAAGCTTTTCTTCCAACGGGCGCTCTCCGCTTTGCTCCGGCGACGATCTTCAAATGCTTATTTCAGCGCCGCCCGGATCGCCTCCGCATGCCGTTGAAGCTCCTCCTTCGGCGCCATCTCGCCCGTATGCGGGCGGAGCGACACGCCCTCCCAGCGTGGCAGGACGTGGACGTGGAGGTGGAACACCACCTGTCCGCCGGCCGGCTCGTTGAACTGCTGGATCGTGATTCCTTCGGCCTTCATGCCGGCCTTTACGGCCCGGGCGAGCTTCTGGACCGTCACGACGGTGCGGGCGAGGTCCTCCGGCGCGACGTCGAGGATGTTGCGGGCCGGGTTCTTCGGGATGACGAGCACGTGCCCGTCGGCACGGGGCATGACGTCCATGAAGGCCAGCGTGTGCTCGTCCTCGTAGACCTTCTCGCTCGGCAGCTCGCCGCGCAGGATCTTCGCGAAGACGTTGTTGGAATCGTAGGACGCAGGGGCGTTCGCAGGCATGGGCGGCTCCGGAGCGGGAGCGCACCATGCATGGCGGCCCGAAAGCCGTCCAGTCGCATGCCCTCAAGCTTGCCGACGAAGCTTCGCGGAGCGGATCGATCCCTCCCAAAGGTCCTCGAGTCCGGTCAAAACCAGGAGGCATTTTCATAACGATCGCGGGGTTTCCCTTCGGGGTCCGATCATGATGATGGGCATTTTCATCATGACGGATGGCCGGTCATCGATTGGACAACCGCGGTCATAGGCAAAGCTGCGGGCGCGTCGGCGCGGATCGGCAAAGGGATTGCAGGGGCGTGTGTCCTGCTCAGCCCTCGGCACAGTGTCGGAAAGGCAGCGCCTCGGAAAGCTCCTCAGCGGCCTCGGCGACGTATCGCCTTTCCCGCGCGAGATACTCGGCGATCGCGCGCCTGAGGCCCGGATCCGCGATGTCGTGGGCCGAGTAGGTGGCGACCGGGCGATAGCCGCGGGCGAGCTTGTGCTCGCCCTGCGCGCCGGCCTCGACGCGCGCGAGGCCGTGCGCGATCGCGTAGTCGATCGCCTGGTAATAGCAGAGCTCGAAGTGCAGGAAGGGGTGGTCCTCGATGCAGCCCCAGTTGCGCCCGTAGAGGGCGTCGCTCCCTAAGAAGTTGATCGCGCCGGCGATGGTGCGGCCGGCGCGCTTCGCCAGGATCAGCACGATCCGCTCGGGCATGCGCTCGCCGACGAGGGAGAAGAACTTTCGGTTGAGGTACGGCCGGCCCCATTTGCGCGAGCCGGTGTCCATGTAGAAGGCGAAGAAGGCGTCCCAGTGGGCCTCGGTGATGTCGCGGCCGGTGAGCGTCTCGACCGTGATCCCGGCGGAGAGCGCGTCGCGCCGCTCGCGCCGGATCGCCTTGCGCTTCCTCGAGGCGAGGGCCGCCAAGAAATCGTCGAAGGTGGCGTAGCCTTCGTTGAACCAGTGGAACTGCCGGTCGACCCGCTGCAGCAGGCCGATCCCGCCCAAAGAGTCCCATTCGGCCTTGGGCAGGAAGGTGAGGTGGGCCGATGAGGCGCCGATCTTGTCGCGCAGGGCCCTGAGGCCCGCGACGAGGGCGGCGCGCCCGGTCTCCCGGTCGGTGCCGGGCGCGACGAGAAGGCGCGGCCCCGTCACCGGCGTGAACGGCACGGAGACCTGGAGCTTCGGATAGTATTCGCCGCCGGCGCGCTCGTAGGCGTCGGCCCAGCCGTGGTCGAAGACGTACTCGCCCTGGCTGTGCGATTTCACGTAGCACGGCGCCGCGGCGATCACCTCGCCTTTCGCCTCGATCAGGACGTGCGCCGGCTGCCAGCCGCTGCGCCCGCCGACGCACCCTGAGTCCTCCAGCGCCGACAGGAAGGCATGGGAGACGAACGGGTTGTAGGCCTCCCCTGGCTCCGTTCCGGCCAGCGCCTCCGGGCGGGCAGGCGGGTTGGCCATGGCGTCCCACTGCGCCGCCGGAAGTGCCTTGAGGCCGTCCGCGATTCGGACCTGGATTTCGAGGGGACGGCTCACGCGTCTCGATTGCTTCTCAACTCGGCCCGGGAGTTAGGCTACGCCCACATCGGGGGCAAGGCTCGGGCCAAGGCCCGGTCGGAATCCCTCGAACACGATCTGGTTGGCGTGGAGCGCGGCCCGGGCGCGGTCGGCCTCGGTGCGCACCGTCCAGGTGATGACCGGCATGCCCTTGAGGTGCCGGCAGAGGAAGGGGGCGGCGGAGGGCAGGTCGTGGACCCGCCAGGAGAGGAAATCGGGCTCGGTCGCCCGGAAATGCAGCAGGTTCGCCATGTCGTGGCGCTGCTCCGAGGTGAGCTTCTCCCACTCCTCGCCGACGTAGGCGCTCTCCGCCACGATGCCGCGCGGGATCGCGGGGGCGGTCTTGCGCACCGCCGCGACCACGAACGGGTCGAAGGACTTCAGCACGAACGGCCCGCCGTAGGCCGAAACCACCTCGATCGTGCGGTGGGCGAGCCGCGGATCGTTGTCGAAGCGACTCTTGATCTCGATCACGAGGGGCGTGCGCCCGGCGATGCGGTCGAGGAACGCCGAAAGGGTTGGGATGCGCTCCGCCGTGCCGCCGACGGCGAGGCGCGAAAGCTCGGCCGAAGTGCGCTCGCGGACGGGGCCGCGCTGTCCCGTCAGCCGGTCGAGGGTGTGGTCGTGGAACACGACGGCGTCGCCGTCCGCCGTGTCCTGCACGTCGCACTCGATGGCGAAGCCCGCCGCGATCGCGGCTTCGGCGGCCGAAAGGGTGTTCTCGAAAACCCCCGCGGCATCGTGGAGCCCGCGGTGGGCGATCGGGCGGGCGACGAGCCAGGCTGGCGCGCTCATCGGACCTCGAACATTGCCTCGACCTCGACCGCGGCGTCGAGGGGCAGCTCGGCGACGCCGATGGTCGAGCGGGCGTGCCGTCCCTTGTCGCCGAGCGCCGCCACCATGAGGTCCGAGGCGCCGTTCATGACCTGGGCGAGGGCGGCGAACGACGGCTCGGCGTTGATGAAGCCGCCGAGCCGCACGCAGCGCACGATGCTCTCGAGGTCGCCCAGCGCCGCCCGCATCTGAGCGAGCACGTTAATGGCGCACAGGCGTGCGGCCTCCTGCCCCTGCTCGAGCGAAACTTCCCGCCCCAGCTTGCCCTTGTGGATGTCGGCGATCTTGCCGTCGGGCCCGAAGCAGATCTGGCCCGAGACCACGACGAGGTTGCCGGTGCGGACGTACGGCACGTAGTTCGCGACCGGGGCGGCCGCCGCCGGCAGCGCGATCCCGAGCTCCTGCAAACGCCTGTCGACCGCGCCCATCGCCATCACCCCGCCATCTTCGCCCCTTCTCGCCTATGCGGGACGACCCCGCAAGCCGCGTTGCCGCGACTCAGCGCGGGGCTTACCCTCCGCCTGACCATTGAAGGAGAGAACATGCGGGTTCTCCGGATCGCCTTTTCGGCCGGCCTCCTCGCCGCGGCTTTCAGCGCCGAAGCCGCCTCGCTCGCGCCGCACCGGGTCGTCTACGACCTCACCCTCGCCAAGGCGACGGGCACGCGCGGCGTCGAGAACGCCCGCGGCCGCATCGCCTTCGACTTCCTGGGCGACGACTGCGAGGGCTACGCCCTCAGCTATCGCCAGGTGACGGTGCTGGAGAGCGGCGAGATCGGGGCCCGCACCTCCGACATGCGCACCACGACTTTCGAGAGCGGCGACGGCAAGACCTTCCGCTTCAAGACCGATTCCGAGACGGAAGGGGCCGGCGCCAAGAAGATCGACGGCGACGCCGAGCGGAAGGGCGACGGCGGCCTTTCGGTGCGGCTCAAGCAGCCGAAGCCCGAGCGCCTCGCCTTCGGCGACGAGACGGTCTTCCCCTCCGACCACATGAAGCGGCTGATCGCGGCGGCGCGGGCCGGGGAGACGACCTTCTCCATGAAGGTCTTCGACGGCTCCGACGACGGCCGCAAGGTCTACGACACGCTGGCCGTGATCGGGCGCAAGATCGAGCCCGGCTCGACGCCTGAGGCGGTCGAGGCGCCGCTGCGCACCGAGGCGATGCGGAAGCTCGACCGCTGGCCCGTGACGCTCAGCTACTTCCAGCCCGGCCGCGGCGAGCAGACGCCGGTCTACACGATATCATTCGAGCTCTATGACAACGGCGTCAGCCGGGCGCTGAAGCTCGATTACGGCGAGTTCGCCCTGAAGGGCGACGTCGCGCAGTTCGAGCTGATGCCCGAGAAGGCCTGTCAGCGCTGAGTCCGGAAGGCGAGGCCGCGCTGGACCGCGGCATCGCCGAATTTCTCGCGCAACTTGTCGACGGCGGCCTCGCGCTTGGCGTCGCGCCCGGCCTCCGGATCGGCGAGGTCGCCCCGGTCGGCCTCGGCGGCGTCCCTCAGGTCCGCCGCGCCGACGCCGATGAGGCGGAAGGCGGCGCCGTCGCACTCGGCCTTGAGGAGGCGGCGCGAGGCCTCGAACAGGCGGCCCGCAAGCTGCGTCGGCGGCAGGCCGGAGGCCGTGCGGGTGCGGAGCTGGAATTGCGAGTCCTTGAGCTTCAGGACGACGCTCGCGCCGGCGAGCCCGGCCGCCTTCAGGCGCCGCGACACCTTCTCGCATAGACGCCACAGGATCGGCTCGAGCTCCTCGAAGCGGCTGATGTCCACGTCGAAGGTGGTCTCGGCCGAGAGGCTCTTCGTCGCCCGCTCGGGGCGCACCGGGCGGGCGTCCTCGCCGTTGGCGAAGCGGATCAGCTCGGCCGCCTCGCGTCCCATGACCTTCGTCAGATCGGGGAGGGGGATCCCGCGCACGTGGCGCAGGTGCGTGATGCCGATTCTTGACAGGCGCGCCTGCGCCGACGCGCCGATCCCGGGCACGATCCCGACGGGGAGGTCGGCAAGGCGCGCCGCCGTCTCGGCCCGGCCGACGATCGAGAACCCCCGCGGCTTCTCGAGGTCGGAGGCGAGCTTCGCCAGGAACTTGTTGTGCGACAGCCCGACCGAGACCGTGATGCCGATCTCGTCCTCGACGCGCTTCGCGAAGCGGACGAGGGTCGCGGCCGGGCTCGCGTGGTGCAGGCGCTCGGTGCCGGAGAGGTCCAAAAAGGCCTCGTCGATGGAGACCGGCTCGACCAGGGGCGTCAGCTCCAGCATCATGGCCCGCACCTCGCGCCCGACCTTGCGGTACTTGTCGATGTTCGGCCGGATCACGACCGCATCCGGACAGGCCTTGAGGGCCTTGAACATCGGCATCGCCGAGCGCACCCCGAAGGTGCGGGCGACGTAGCAGGCGGCCGCCACCACCCCGCGCCGCCCGCCGCCGACGATGACGGGCCGGCTCGCGAGGGAAGGGTCGTCCCGCTTCTCGACGGTCGCGAAGAACGCGTCGCAGTCGACGTGCGCGATCGAGAGTTGGTCCCGCTCCGGATGGGCGAGGAGGCGGGGCGAGCCGCAAAAGGCGCAGCGGCTGCCGGGACGGAGGGCATCCGCCTCGCGCAGGCAGTCGCGGCAGAGGGGGGCGGGCGCGCCCATTTGGCCTCTTAGTCCGGGAATTCCGTCGGGGAGAGCAGGTGGCGGGCCTGCATGACGCTCTCGGGGCTTGCCCCGATTTCGCCCGCGAAGGCGACCAGAAGCTCCTCATCGGAGACGAGGTAGTCCATGAGTCCCGCGAAGAACCCCGGCTCCCCGGCCGCGGCCCTTAAGGAGTCGGGGCGCAGGCCCGAGATGTCGAGGAAGCGGGTCAGCCGCTCCGGCGAGCCGCCGAGGAAGGCGAGCGCCTCGACGGCCATCGCCTCGGCACGGGCCCGGTCCATGG
>DASVVU010000142.1:0-5240 GCA_036386395.1 Beijerinckiaceae bacterium
CTCTCAAGCCGTGGGACTCGGAGCGGTTGAGATCGCGTCCCTCGAGAGGGGGAGGCGAGAGATCCGCGGGGCGCCGGAACCGGCTCCTTTCTTCTGCAGACCGGAGCCGGCCAGCAGCCGGCGCCCCGTTCCCTCGCTCGCGAAAGCGAGCCTGCTCTTTGACAATCCGACGCCTTCGCCCCGGACCCCGGGGGGATTTGGCATGCCCGCCTGTCCGTCCGGAGGTCTCTTCCGAAAGGGGGTCGCTTTCAAGGCCTCCCCTCAACCGCTTTTAAAGGAAGAGCGGCGACACTCGCAGCCCGGGGAAGGACCGGTCAGGGCGGATGTCGAATAGTTCGTTGTTTTCAGGCCGGGCTTACGGCGTCCTGATGTCGCGGCTCGTCTGGCCGACGGCGGCGCTTCTCCTCGTGACGCTTGCCGTCGTCTTCACGACCATCCACTGGACGAGCGACAGCGCCAACGTGACCGCCGCCAACCGCCAGCGGATGCAGCTCACGGGCGCGATCGAGCAGAAGCTGCAGGAGCTTAAGACGCGCCTGTCCCAGTTCGCGGCCGGCCCCGCCGTCCTCGGCGCCGGCCTTCGGACCGCGCCGCCCGGCGAGGGCGAGAGCGCCCCGCCGCCGCAGCCGTTCGACTTCACCGGCGTGTTCTCGGCCGGCGACGGCATCTCCCTCCTCGCGAGCCGGAACCGGCAGGGGCCCGTCGACGCACCGGCCGCGACGGCGCTCCTGTCCGAGCTCGTCGAGGCGGCGCGCCAGGGCGCCGCCGACGGCGGCCGCGAGACGCCGGGCGAAGGCGCCGTGCCCCGCGACCTCACCGTCTCGCGCCTCCTCTTCGACGGCCACGCGGTCGTCGCCGCGGTCGCGGTCCCGGTCACCCAGGGGACCGACGTCCTCGTCGTCGCGGGCACGCAGCGGCTCGACGGCCCGGCCTTGCGCAAGCTCGCCGACCTCCACGCCATCGAGTCCTTGAGGGTTTCGAAGGAGCCGCCGGGCGAAGGCGCGTTCGCTCTCGAGATCCTCGACGCCGCCGGCAACGCGACGGCCTACCTGACCTGGTCCCCCGAGCGGCCGGGCGACATCATGCGCGAGCGGCTGATCCCGCTGACCCTGTTCGGCTCCCTCGTCGCCATCGCCCTCTTCGCCTTCGTGATCGGCTACATCCGCTGGATCGCCAAGGACCTCGCCTCGAGCCAGGAGCACGCCCAGAATCTTCTGGGCCGCGATCCCCTCTCGGGGCTGCCGAACCGCTTGCTATTCGGCGAGCGGCTCGACGGCGAGCTTGGCCGGCTCGGCCGCTCCGGTGGCGGCCTTGCCGTGATGTTCCTCGACCTCGACCGCTTCAAGGACGTCAACGACACCTACGGCCACCAGGCCGGCGACGAGCTGATCAAGCTCGTGGCGCGCCGCCTGGAAGAACTCCTGCGGGCGAGCGACACCCTGGCCCGCTTCGGCGGCGACGAGTTCGCCGTGATCCAGACCGGCCTTCGCACGCAGGGAGACGCCGACGCGCTCGCCCGCCGCATCCTCGACGAGATCACGCACCCCTTCGAGATCAACGGCACCCCGGTCAGCGTCGGCGTGTCCATCGGCATCTCGCTCGCGCCCGAGAACGGCACCGCCCGCGAGGACCTGATGCGGCTCGCCGACACCGCCCTCTACCAGGCGAAGAGCGAGGGCCGGAACCGCTACCGCTTCTTCGCGCGGCAGATGGACGAGACCATCCGCATGCGCAAGACCGTCGAGGACGACCTGCGCAACGCGATCGAGGGCGACGAGCTCGCGCTCCACTACCAGCCGATCTTCTCGGCCGACGGCCAGACCATCGTCGGGCTGGAGGCCCTCGTGCGCTGGCCGCACGCCAAGCAGGGCCTCATCAGCCCGGCCCGCTTCATCTCGATCGCCGAGGAGCGCGGCCTCGTCATCCCGCTCGGCGAGTGGGTGCTGCGCCGGGCCTGCCAGGACGGCCTGCGCTGGCCGGGGCTCAGGGTCGCCGTCAACGTGTCGCCGATCCAGTTCCGCCACCGCGATTTCGTCACGAGCGTCATGCGGGTCCTCAAGGAGACCGGCTTCGAGGCGCAGCGGCTCGAGATCGAGCTCACCGAGGGCGTCGTCGTGGAGGACGCCGACGCCGCCGAGGCCGCCATGATGGAGCTGCGGGCGCTCGGCGTGAACCTCGCCCTCGACGACTTCGGGACCGGCTACTCCTCGCTGATCTATCTGCGCCGCTTCGCCTTCGACAAGATCAAGATCGACCGCTCGTTCCTGGAGAGCATGGAGGCGACGGGCGAATCGGCGATCCTCGTGCACTCGATCGTGCACTTGGGCCGGGCGCTCGGCCTCACGGTGACGGCCGAGGGGGTCGAGACCAAGGAGCAGCACCGCTTCCTTCAGGCGCTCGGCTGCCACCAGCTCCAGGGCTTCCTGTTCTCGAAGCCGGTGCCGCCGGACGAGATCGACCGCCTCCTTGGGCTCGGCGGGCCGAAATCGGATGTGGCGGCCTGAGCGGCGGTTCAGAACAGGCTGTCAAGGCCGGCGACGATCGCCCAGACGAAGCCGAGGCTGAGCGTGACGCCGAAGGCGCCGACCACGAGGCCGGCGAGGACCAGGACGCCGTCCCGCTCGACGAAGCCGAGGCCGACGAGGCAGACCGCGAGCCCGAGCGGCATCTGGCCGACGACCGGCGCCGCGAACAGGAGCCCGAGCGCGAGCGCGAAGAGCAGCACGCCGACGAGGCGCAGCGCGAGCGGCGTCTCGAAAACGGCCATCCGGGGCTTCGACCAGCGCTCGAGACGACGCAACGCCGGCAAGGCCCGCTCGACCGCCCGCGCCACGTCGCTGCGGGCGATCGAGCGCCCGAGCAGCGCCCGCGGCAGCCACGGGGTCGCCCGGCCGACGATGATCTGGGCCGCAACGAAGGCGAGGAGGAGCCCGCATACGAGGGGAACCGGCGGCGGCATCGGCAGGCAGTTGAGGAGGCCGAGCAGCACGACGAGGAGCGCAAAGGCGCGGTCGCGCAAGACGGCGACGATGTCGGCAATGGTCAGGCGGTCGCTTGGCTGATCGGCAAGCCGGGCCAAGACCGCGGTCGTGCGGGCTTTGGGGGACAAGAGCGCGGATGTGCTGGAGGAGCTGATGCGCTCCCTCTAGCCGAGAACCGCTGCGGGGCCAAGCACGGCCGCGCCCGGCCAGGGCCGAACGCCGCTCCCAGGCGCCCTCAATGCAGGGTCAGCACCCCGTCAACGGTCTTGAACTCCGCCGGCTTGATCAGCCGGGAGTGCGCCACCGTGACCGAATGGAGAGGCCCTTCGAGCTCCCGCGACCAGAAGGTGAGGAAGTCATGCAGCACCGGGAATTTCGGCGCGAGATCGTATTCTTGCCAGATGTAGGTCTGGAGCAGCTTCGGATGGTCGGGCAAGCGATACAGGATCGTGGCCGTCGTCAGCCCGTAGCCTTCGAGCTGGCGGATGAACTCCTTCGAGACCATGAGACCTCCTTTCGCCGAACGCGAGGACCGGGGCCTCACCCGAGCCTCGACTCGGACGATGGTGCACGACACCAGCGCCCATTCTCAAGCTTAAATGTTGAATTTTCCGTATAGTTCCAGGGCGTTAGCAGCACGCAAGCTTGACTGCTGACAGCGTCTGCAAGTTCAGACGTGGCTTGCCTTCGCGCAAAGTCATTCCGGAAGCGGCATCTAGATCCAACGCTTCCAAGCGCAGCCGTCGAGAATGCGGTGAGTTCCATGAACGGTTTCGCCACGTTCCTCGTCCCGACTCTTCCCTCTTGGTCGCGCCCGAGGGCCCGGCCGAAGACTGCTGATTAAAATTGGTGCGCCGTTTCCGAACCGTTCTTCTAGCTTCAGTGCTCATCGAGATTACACTCAAGCTTGAGCTTGCGTGCGGGTGTTGACCCAATGCGTATCGGGGCGCGGCGGAGAGGCGCGCCACGGATCGGAGCCGTGGTAACCGCGCTGCTCCTGGCCCTGCTACCCCGCGTTGCAGCCAAAGCCCAGTCCGACAACCCCCGTGATTTGAACACGGTCCTGTTCGGAAGCCTCGACGGCGGCCGTTCGGTCTTCATGAGCGCCGGCGTGAAGCGTACGCTCAGCGGCTCCCTCGACCGAGACGGCTTCCTCGTCATGGGTGGGACAGGCTTCGGCGGCGCGCCGGAGCACGGCATGTCCTTTGGGATCGACTTCCGTCCGACGATGCAGGCCTATGGTCTCGTCGGCTATCAGTGGATGTTTCCTCGCGTAGCGGTCTCGGCGCTCGTCGGCCCGGAGCTCGATGCGGAAGCGGACGGCCTGAATGTGATCCGGTCCGCCAGGACCCGCTTCGGCCTTCGCGGCCATGCGGAGCTGTGGGCCCATCCGACGCCGGAAACGCTCGCGACCGCAACCCTGATCGCCGGCTCGGCGCGTGGGCACGTCTGGAGCCGCATCTCCGGCGGCTACGCCTTCTGGCCCGGCGTTTTCCTCGGGCCGGAGGCCGTGTTCTACACCCGGGACGACTACCGGGAATGGCGCTTCGGCGCCCACGTGACCGGCCTGAAATGGGGACCGATCAACTTCCGCTTCTCGGGCGGGCTCATGCGGTCGAACGGCGACAGGACCGGCGCCTACTTCGGCCTCTCCGGCTATGTCCGGATGTAGTTCGCCGCCATTACGCGGACGCGTCCGCGAGGATCCCGCCCGCCGCGGCCATCGCCTCGGGGGTGTCGAGATCAAGGGTCACGGCTTGGCCGATCTCGACCTCGGCGACCGCGTCCGGGTTCTCGCCGATGAGATGGCGGGCGCCGACGTCGCCCTGGATCTCCTGGAGAGCGCCGAAGAAGGCCCGCGACCACAGCACCGGGTTGCCGCGCTTGCCTTGCGCGGTCGGCACGACGATGCGAGCCCCCTCCTCCGGCCGATAGGCCGCGACGAGACGGTCGATGATTTCGGCGGTCACGCCCGGCATGTCGGCGAGGCATACCACGGCCGCGTCCGCCTCCGGCGGCACCGCCGCGATCCCGGCCTTGAGAGAGGTCGAGAGGCCATCCCCGTAGTTGGGGTTGTGCACGACCGTCGCGTCGAGCCCCTCGAGCGCGGCGTGCACCGCCTCGGCCTGATGGCCCGTCACGACCATGACGGAGGAGGCGCGGCTCGCCTTGGCGGCCTCGACGGCTCGGCGCACGAGGGGCACGCCGCCGATGGTGGCGAGGAGCTTGTTCGGCCCGCCCATGCGGCGCGAGCGGCCG
>DASVVU010000143.1:0-3025 GCA_036386395.1 Beijerinckiaceae bacterium
GACCGCGACCTTCTACTCGATCTCGAACTGCCAGCGCGGCCTCACCGGCGTCTCCTTCGGCAACTTCCTGATCAAGCAGGTGGTCGAAGACCTCTGCCGCGAGCTGCCGGGCCTCAGGACCTTCGTGACCCTTTCGCCGGTGCCGGGCTTCGCCGGCTGGGTCGCCCGCGAGCTCAAGAGTCCCGAGCCGACCGGCATCCGCCCGGACGACCGCGAGCTCCTGCGCCTCACCGAGGACCCCGAGTGGTTCGCCGAGACCGCGACCGCCGAGGCCGTCCGCAAGGCCCTGGTCCCGGCCGCCGCCTACTATTTCCTGCGCGCCAAGACCGCGGCCGGGCGCCCGGTCGACTCCGTGGCCCGCTTCCACCTCGGCAACGGCGCACGGCTCGAACGCCTGAACTTCCTGGGGGACACCTCGCCGAAGGGCCTCAAGCAGAGCCTCGGTCTCATGGTGAACTACCTCTACGACCTCGACACCATCGAGAAGCACCACGAGGCCTACGCCAACCTCGGCGTCGTCACCGCCTCGAGCGCCGTCACGAAGGCGCTCCGCCCCGACGCCCCGGCCCGCGCCGCTCCGGCGGCGGAGTAGCCGTGCCATGGATCATCGCAAATCTCCTCATGCTGAGGTGCGAGCGGAGCGAGCCTCGAAGCACGCACCGGCGGCGGGGCGCTGCATCGGCAGGGTGTGTCCTTCGAGGCTCGCCTGACGGCTCGCACCTCAGGATGAGGGCTTGGGAGGATGGCCCCAATGGGTACAATTAACGCGCTCAAGACAACGACCATGGCCAACCACCTCTACGATCTTCTCCGCTCGGGCGCGAAGGACCCGCAAAAGGCCTTCGCCGAGCTGCCCGACGGGCGTTGGTACCGCTATCAGGACGTGGACGACGTCTCGGGGCGCTTCGCGAACGCCCTGATCGACCTCGGCGTCAAGCCCGGCGACCGCGTCGCCGTGCAGGTCGAGAAGAGCATCGAGGCGATCATGCTCTACCTCGGCACGATCCGGGCCGGCGGCGTTTTCCTGCCGCTCAACACCGGCTACACCCCGGCCGAGATCGAGTATTTTTTGGGGGACGCCGAGCCCCGGGTCTTCGTCTGCGATCCGGGCAAGGCTGCGGCGCTGACGCCCATCGGCGAGAAGGCGGGCGCGCGCGTCGAGACGCTGGGCGTCTGGAAGTCGCCCGACGTCTCCGCCGGCACGCTTTCCGACCGGACGCTTGCGGCACCGGCGCAATTCGACACCGTCGCGCGCGGGCCGGACGACCTCGGCGCGATTCTCTACACCTCCGGCACCACCGGGCGTTCCAAAGGCGCCATGCTGACCCACGACAATCTCGCCTCGAACGCCGCGACGCTGGCCGACTACTGGCGCTTCACGGCGGACGACGTGCTGATCCACGCCCTGCCGATCTTCCACACGCACGGCCTGTTCGTGGCGACGAACACGGCGCTCGTCGCCGGCAGCCGCATGATCTTCATGCCGCGCTTCGATCCCGACAGGATCTTCGAGGCGATGCCGCGGGCGACCGCCATGATGGGGGTGCCGACCTTCTACACCCGCCTCCTCCAGGACCCGCGGCTCACGAAGGAGGCGACCGCGCATATGCGCCTGTTCGTCTCAGGCTCGGCGCCGCTCCTCGCCGAGACGCATCGTGAGTGGCAGGCCCGCACCGGCCACGCCATCCTCGAGCGCTACGGCATGACCGAGACCGGCATGAACACCTCGAACCCCTACGACGGCGAGCGCATCGCCGGCACCGTCGGGTTCCCCCTGCCCGGCGTCGAGATCCGCGTCGCCGACCCCGAGACGGGCAAGCTCCTCGGGCCGGACGAGATCGGCATGATCGAGGTGCGGGGCCCGAACGTGTTCAAGGGCTACTGGCGCATGCCCGAGAAGACCAAGGCCGAGTTCCGCGACGACGGCTTCTTCATCACCGGCGACCTCGGCAAGATCGACGGGCGCGGCTACGTCCACATCGTCGGGCGCGGCAAGGACCTCATCATCACGGGCGGCTACAACGTCTACCCGAAGGAGGTCGAGAGCGAGATCGACGCCATCGACGGCGTCGTCGAGAGCGCCGTCATCGGCGTGCCGCATCCCGACTTCGGCGAGGGCGTCACCGCGGTCGTGGTGAAGAACGGCGGGGCCGCCTTGACCGAGCGCGACGTGCTCGGGCGCCTGGAAGAGCGGCTTGCCAAGTTCAAGCTGCCGAAGCAGGTGATCTTCGTCGACGACCTTCCCCGCAACACCATGGGGAAGGTGCAGAAGAACGTCCTGCGCGACACCTACGGCAGGCTCTACGCGAAGGCGCGGTAACCTCTCCCGGAGGGAGAGGTCGAATCCGCGAAGCGGACCGGGTGAGGGGTTACGCCCTCACCGGATAGATCGTAATCCCTCACCCGCTCGGCGGAGCCTACCCTTGGGCTTGCCTAAGACCCGAGGAGCGAGTCGGCCTCTCCCTCCGGGAGGGGCGAGCGCTACGACCGCCCGCCGTCGACGGAGAGCACCTGGCCCGTGATCCAACTGGCCTCCTCGCTCGCCAGGAACAGCACGGCGGCGGCGAGGTCATCGGGCATGCCGATCCGCTTCGTGTGAATCGACTCGATGAGCCGCTTCTGCCCCTCGGGGCCGTAGCTCTCCCATTGGCGCTGCGTCGCCGGGTTCGACAGCACGAAGCCGGGCGCAACTGAATTGACTGTGATGCCGTGAGGCCCGAACTCCCACGAGAGCTGCCGAGTCAGCCCCACGAGAGCGTGCTTCGCCGCGGCATAAGCCTGGATGCCCGTGAGGCTCGGGCGAAGTCCCGCCCCGGACGAGACCGTGACGACGCGGCCCCATCCGGCGCGCTTCATGTGCGGCGCCGCCGCTTGCGCGAGCCAGAACGCGCCGTCGACGTTCGCCTCGAACAGCACGCGCCAGTCGGCCTCGGAAATCTCCTCGATCGGCCGTCCGACCTGGCCCCGCACCCCGCCGGCCGCGAGCGCCAGGATGTCGACCCGCCCCTCCGCCGCGGCGACCGCC
>DASVVU010000144.1:0-18099 GCA_036386395.1 Beijerinckiaceae bacterium
GGGGCGGCCCGACTCGGGGCAAAGCCCCCGAGCGGGGTGGGGGTCGCCGGGCATGGAACGCGTCGTCGACGAAGAGCTTCGATCATATCAGCCGCAGGGTTCAGGCAGGCGGACCCTAAAGGTTGGCCTGCGGCTGAGGCGTCGCGGGTCGGCTTCGCCCGGGAGCCCTATGCCCGGCGATCCCCACCCCGCTCGGCCTTCGGCCGAGTCGGCCCTCCCCTCCGGGAAGGGAGGACGCGGCGAATCGACTGCTGGATGTGTGAATCTGCTAGCCCGGAGGGAGAGGTCGAGTCGCGCGGAGCGCGACCGGGTGAGGGCACGGCGGCAGGGGGCGGAGCCGGCGCAGGCGGTGCTACCGCGCCTTCTGTGGCGAGGGCGGGCCCTCACCCCTGCCCCTCTCCCTCTCGGGAGAGGGGTTCTGGCGCGTGTCCCCGCTCATCCCGCGCTCCCGGCCGCGTAGGCCTTTTGAACTTCTACTTTGAGACTTCCCCATATCTCCTTGTGGATGTGATGGAACGCCGGCTCGAGGCGGACCTCGGCGATGTCCCGCGGGCGCGGCAGGGAGACCGTGAAGTCGCCGATGATGCGCGCGGCCGGCCCGGCCGACATCACCACGACCCGGTCGGCCAGGGAAATCGCCTCCTCGAGGTCGTGGGTCACGAACAGCACCGCCTTGCGGTCGGCGGCCCAGAGGTCGAGGAGGAGGTTGCCCATGATCTGCCGGGTCTGGGCGTCGAGGGGCCCGAAGGGCTCGTCCATGAGGAGAATCTCGGGGTCGCGGATCAGCACCTGGGCGAGCGCCACGCGCTTCTTCTGCCCGCCGGACAGCATGTGCGGGTAGCGGTCGACGAAGGCCGAGAGCCCGACCCGCGCGAGCCACGCCCGGGCGCGCTCGTGCGCCTTCGCCTGCGGCACGCCCTTCGGCTCCAGCGCCACGGCGACGTTGTCCAAAGAAGTCTTCCAGGGCATGAGCGCGTCCTGCTGGAAGAGGTAGCCGGCGCGACCGTTGAGGTCGTGGAGCGGCTCGCCGAAGATCGCGACCGTGCCGGCAAACGGCCGGATCAGCCCCGCGGCGGCGTTGAGGAGGGTGGACTTGCCGCAGCCCGTCGGCCCGACGATCGCGACGAACTCGCCCGGCCGCACGCGCAAGTCGATCGCCTCGACGGCGGTGTAGCGCCCGCCGCCCTTGAGGCCGAAGGCGATGGCGAGCTTGTCGAGCGAGACGGCCGAGGCGGCCTGCGGGGACATGCGGGACGGGAGAGCTTGAGGGGTTGCGCGACCCTAAGGCTTCCCGCGCCCGGCGCAAGCGCCGGCCTTGCGGGTCATGCGGCCGCCGGCCCGGCGAGCTTGGCGGCGAGCGCCGTGTCGCAGAACTGGGTGTAGGCGGCGATCTTATCGCCCTCGAAGGTGATGAGGTCGACGGTCTCGGTCACGGCCTCCTCGCCGGTCGCGGCCGAGCGGACGCGGAAGCGCGTGTGCACCGCGGCCTTCGGCCCGTCGAGGAAAAGGTCGAGGATTTCGTGGTCGCTGAACTGGAAGGCGTCGATGAGGCCGCCCATCACGGCGCGCAGGGGCTCGCAGCCGGTGCACCGGACCGCCACCGGGCTCGCCTCCCGGGCGCCGGCGAGGGCGAACGTCGCGTCGTCCGTGAAGTGCCGCACCGTGCCCTCCACGTCCCCGGCGACGCGCGCTCCGTAGGCTTCCTTCAGCATCGACAAGGCGGCGGCGCGGTCCATCATGGCGATCCTCCCCGGCAATCGGGCGATTGTCGCAGGGACCGGCGCGCCTGCAAAGAGCCGCGGTGAAGCCGCCGCGGTGGAACCGTGGCCCTTGCCGCTCATTTCCCGCACACGGTCTCGGCAATGGAGCATGGACGTGAGCAGAGGCAAGATGAAGGGCGACGACTCGGGCAAATCGAAGCGCGGTCAGGCCCGCGGCTCGGGCGGCACGACGCAGAAGTCGCAGGACCCCGGCAAGCAGGACAACAACAAGGCCCAGAACACGAAGTCGAACAAGCAGTAGGGCAGCCGATGACTCGGGTGGCATCGCTCCTGATCGCGGCCGCTCTCGCGCTTCTGGCCGGCGCGGCGGCGGCGCAGGGGATCGCCGCGAACCCGAGCGCGGCGGCGTCCGACATCCGCAACCCGAGCTCGATCAACCCCGGCGCCGCGGCCTCCGACATCCGCAACCCGAGCTCGACCAACCCGGCGGCCGCCGCCTCCGACCTCGGACGGTCCGCCGTCCCCGGCGCTTCGCCGGTCGTGAGGGGGCGCACCTTCGCGCCGGCGCCGGTCATCCGCCTGGAGCGGCGGGCGCGCCGCCCGGCGAAGGCGCGCGAGCGCGCAAGGGCTACCCGCAAGGCGCCGACCCGGGCCGAGGCCGCTCAAGGACGGAACGCGGCTCCGGTGCGCGAAAGGACGGAACGCGAGCGCGAGGCCGAGCGCAAGGCGTCGGGGATCATGGGAAGCGTCTGCCGCGGGTGCTGACGCTTTCAGCAGGTCAGGGACTTTCGGCGAAGCACCGCCGCGCCAGCGCTCCGGCGGACTCCGCTTCCTCGGCGGTCAGCGCGTTGCGGAGCGTACGCCGCCACAGATCGTTGCGCTTGAGGGTGTTCATAGTGCAGGCGCAGGCGCGCCGGCAGGTCTCCCCGCCGCGCCCGGCCGAGGCGCAGGTCTCGCGGCACTCGCGCAGGAACGGCGCCGCCTCGGCGGCGGGGCTCGGCCCGATGAGCGCTGCGACGGGGTAGAGGAGCGCGAGCAGCACCGGCTGGTGGACGAGATAGATCACGAGGCTGCGCCGCCCCGCCCAGGCGAGCGCCCGGGCGGGCGCGGTTCCGGCCCGACGGGACGCAAGACGATGGATAAGCGGCCGCGCGAGCCGCGCCGCCACGATGCCGGCGAGCACCGTGCCGAACCACGGGAACACGGGGACCCAGTCGTTCGTGACCGGGACGCGGCTCCCGAGCCCGAGCCAGACGAGCGCCGGCGCGTCGAAGGCTTCGCCATGCACGAGATGCGGCATCGCCAGCGCGAGCGCCGCGCAGGCGAGCGTCGCCGGCCAGGGCAGGCGCAGGAAGGGAAGAGCGAGCACGCTCGATAGCGCGATGCAGTGCAGGATGCCGAAGAAGATGTAGCTGTCGGGAAAGGCGAAATACGTCGCGACGGTCACGGCCGCCGCCGCGCCCGCGACCACGGCAAGCCTCCGGCCGAACGGCCGCCAGCGGATCCCGTCGCCGTGCCCGAGCACGAGGCTCACGCCCGCGAGGAACAGGAACGAGCCGGCGATGCATCGGGCGAACCATTTCCAGGCCGGATCGGTGCCGACCGGGGTCGCGATGAGCTGGAAGAAGCTCAGGTCCCACGAGAAATGGTACACCGCCATCATCACGAGCGCGACGCCCCGCGCCATGTCGACGGCCTCGATCCGCCCCGCCCCGAGCGACAGGGCGCTGGGCGGCGGCGATGCTTCAGCAGCGTCGGCCATCACCGCTCGACGTCGAAAGCTCTTGGACCCAAAGCCCTTGGGCTTTGCCCGGCCCTTCCCCATAATCCGTCATGATGGATCCGTCGCTCAAAGATCAGATCGAGGATTTGAAGCGGCTTGTCGAGCGCGCCGCCGTGGTCGCCGGCTTCACCGGCGCCGGCATCTCGACGGAAAGCGGCGTGCCGGACTTCCGCTCGCCCGGCAGCCCTTGGCTCAAGAACCAGCCGATCCCGTTCGACGCCTACGTGCGGAGCCGCGAGGCGCGGCGCGAGGCCTGGCGGCGCAAGTTCACCATGGACGACCTCTACCGCGGCGCGAAGCCCAGCCGCGGCCACCTCGCGCTCGCCTCCCTCGTGGCGTCCGGCAAGATGCCGGCCGTCATCACGCAGAACATCGACGGCCTGCAGCAGGAGGCGGGCGTGCCGGCCGAAAAAGTCATCGAGCTGCACGGCAACGGCACCTACGCGACCTGCCTCGACTGCGGTGAGCGCCACGAGCTCGACTGGGTGCGCTCGCGCTTCGAGGAGACGGGCGAGCCTCCCGATTGCAGAGAATGCGAAGGACTCGTGAAATCCGCCACGATCTCCTTCGGCCAGGCGATGCCCGAGGGGCCGATGCGGCGCGCGCAGGCGCTGACGCTCGCCTGCGACCTCTTCCTCGCCGTCGGCTCCTCGCTCGTGGTCTATCCGGCGGCCGGTTTCCCGGTCATGGCGAAGCGCAACGGCGCCGCCCTCGTCATCGTCAACCGCGAGCCGACGGACCTCGACGAGATCGCCGACCTCGTCGTCAACGCCGACATCGGCGACGTGCTCGAGCCGTTCATCGCCCGCAATTGATGCACGCCGTTACCGAAAGCGTTACCGCGATGACACAAGTCGGGGATGATCGTCTTTCGGGCTTCCCCCGATTCGCGGCGGTGTTATCCTGAGGTCAAGGATCGCAGCGGCGCGATTCGATTGCGGGTTGGGGTACATGTCCGACGATTTCGAGTCCGGTCCTTTAGGCGCGGGCACGGCGCGCCCATCTGTTGACCCGTCTCGGCGGGAGGAGGCGGCCCCCGAGCGGCCCCTGGATCTCGTCGAGGTCGCCGGTCGCATCAAGTGGTTCGACGTCGCAAAGGGCTTCGGCTTCATCGTGCCGGACAACGGCATGCCCGACGTGCTCCTGCACATCACCTGCCTGCGCCGCGACGGCTACCAGGTCGCCCACGAGGGCGCGCGCATCGTCGTCGAGGCGACGCAGCGCCCGCGCGGCCTGCAGGCCTTCCGCATCCTGTCCCTCGACGAGTCGAGCGCGATCCATCCCTCCGAGCTGCCGATGCCGCGCACCCACGTCGCGGTGGTGCCGACGAGCGGACTCGAGCCGGCGATCGTCAAGTGGTTCAACCGCCTGCGCGGCTTCGGCTTCCTGACGCGCGGGGAGGGGACGCCCGACATCTTCGTGCACATGGAGACGCTGCGCCGCTACGGCATCGCCGAGCTCAAGCCCGGCGAGCGCGTGCTCGTGCGCTTCGGCGACGGCGGCAAGGGCCTCATGGCGGCCGAGGTGCGCCTCGCCGATGGCGCCCTGCCGTCCTCGCACTGATTCCCTTTCCATGCGGGCCTTGAGCGCCGCGCTCCGCTGGCCCCCGTTGGCGCTTTTGCTCGTCGCCCTCAGTGCGGGCGCTTACGCGCAGTCTTTCGAGTCCCTGACGGTCGTCACCGCGAGCGGGCGCCATCCTTTCCAGGTCGAGGTCGCCCGCGACGACGCCACGCGGGCGCAGGGACTGATGTACCGGCGCAGCCTCGCCCCGGACCGGGGCATGCTGTTCGACTTCAAGCGCGTCGAGCCGGTCTCGATGTGGATGCAGAACACCTACGTGTCCCTCGACATGCTGTTCATCCGCGCGGACGGCACGGTCGCCCGCGTCGCGGAGAACACCGAGCCGCTCTCGACCCGCACCATTTCCTCCGGCGAGCCCGTCCTCGCCGTGCTCGAAGTGGTGGCCGGCACGGCCGCGCGGCTCGGGATCAAGCCGGGCGACAGGATCGAGCACCCGCTGTTCAGGGGACGGTAGCGGGCGAAGCATGAAGGGTGTCATCGGGGCCACGCTCCCAACTTCCTCATCCTGAGGTGCGAGCGGAGCGAGCCTCGAAGGACGCACCCCTGCCGATGCGGCGCCAACCGCCGGTGCGTGCTTCGAGGCTCGGCCTGCGGCCTCGCACCTCAGCATGAGGAGGTTTGAGGCCGCTCCTTCGTGTTCACTCCCCCGGGCCTAACCTCCGCAAGCCTCGCGCAGGCGCGCGATCGCGCCCTTCGTCTCGACCGGGCGGAACACGAGGGTCGTCTCGTCCGCCGCGCCGGGGGCGAGGTGGAAGGAGAAGGAAGGCGCCTCCGCGGCCTCGGCGACGATCGCCCGCGATGCGGCATCGTCGAGCTCGACCGTCTCATCGGAAGGCATGCCTTGCGCGCGGCGCCGGGGCCCGGCGCCGATCTGCCACTCGACCGCGACCGCGCTGCCTACGCGGGGCCGGGCCTCGGGCCGGTTCAGGCCGAGGAGCACGGTCGAGCGCTCGCCCTCGCAGCGGAACGCGACCACGCCCGCGCCTTGCGTCGACGGCGTCATGATGGCGTGGGCGCCCGCGCCGCCCGGCATTGCGAGAAGCCACCAAGAGCCGATCGGCTCGCCCTGCTGGGCATAGGCGGGGAAGGCGAGGAGCGCTCCCGCGAGCGCCGTGACGCGCGCCACGGACGCGAGACTGACGGCTTTGCGGTCGATCCGGTTCATCGGGCCAACTTGCCCGGGCGCGGACACGCTTGCAATTGCGGGCGCCGCCCGCCGGGCATCGATCCTGAACGTTTCCATGAACAAACGTTCGGAGCCGGTTCAGCAACCTTGGCCATACTTTGTCCGTCCATCCAACCTCACCCCCGAAGGAGGAAGACATGAAGAACGCCGCTCTCGCCATCGTCCTCTCGCTCCTCTGCGCCGCGGGCGCCGCGCCGGCTGTCGCTTGCAACGACGGTCTGGCGGAAGCGATCAGGAAACAGACCCGAGAGCAAGATTTGGCCGCTTGGCGGCAGGAGCGGCTGATGAAGGAGCAAAACGAGATCCTCGCCAGACAGAGGCGCTGAGGTGACGGTCCTCGCTTGATCAGGCAGGTCTCTTCGTCACGAGCGCAGCGTCCGTTGCGCTCGTGACGGTCCCCGCTGGCGGGATCGCCGACAGTCAGACCAAGGACTTCAATATCCGGATTTCGGAAGCCCTATCGCTCGCGCGCAGGCGGGCGTTTCACCCGAAACGGAAGAGCGCGGCTGGGGTCTTGGACAGGACCGCCTCGCGCTCGGCGGCGTCGGGCACCATGGCGTCGAGGAAGGCGCGCGCCTTCTTGTAATTCTCGACGCTCTCGAACTGCGTGTGCGGCCAGTCGCTGCCCCACACCAGCCGGTCGACGCCGAGCGCGTCGCGCAGCATCGGATAGGCCTTGCGCGCCGTCGCCTCGCCGGCGCCGTCCTTGCCGTTGCGGTAAGCCGCCGAGATCTTGACGAAGGTGCGCCGCTGCGCGCCCGTCGAGAGGAGATGGCGGAAGCCGGGATCGTCCACGCCGAGCCGGGCGTCGGGACGGCCGAAATGGTCGACGACGACGGTGACGCCGGCCCGCAGCAGCGGCGTGAGGATCGGCTCCAGGTCCTTCGCCTCGCGGTGCACCTCGACCTGCCAACCGAGATCGGCGACGCTCTTGAGGAGCGCGGGCCAGGGCTCCGCATCGAAGGCCGGGATCGGCAGCCCGACGAGGTTGAGGCGGATGCCGACGACGCCCTGGCGGTCGAGGGCCGCGAGTTCGTCCTTCGTCGCCGTCGGCTCCACGACCGCGATGCCGCGCAGCCGGCCCGATGCTCCGGCAAGCCCTTCCAGGAGGAAGGAGTTGTCGGTGCCCAAGAAGCTCGGCTGGACGAGGACGCCGCGGGCGATGCCGTTCTCGTCGAGGACCCGCAGGTAGTCGGCGAGCGTCGCGTCGTAGTCCGGCGCGTAGCGGCGCACGTCCGCGAGCTTCAGGCCGCGCCGGAAGATGTGGGCGTGGCAGTCGGTCGGCGCGGGCGCGCCTTGAGCGCGCGCCGCGAACGGCGCGCCCGCGGCCGCGAGGAGCCCGGCCGTGACGGAGCGGCGGGTGGGGTTTTGGGATTGACCTGTCATCGCACACTCTCCGCTCGCTTCAAGGACGCCGGAGGCTAGCCAAGCGCTTCTTCGATGGCGAGGCCGAATGTGCCGGCAACCGTGAGTCCATCGTAATACTCGGGCGGTGCGTGCTCCTCGTCGGCGAGAAACGCAAGCTTCTTGGCAGAGGATCGTCGATGGTACTCGGCGCCGACGGCTCGACGGCGGCACCGGGACGGAGGTGGCGAGCTCCGCCGCCGCTGCCGCCGGGCTCGTCGGCGCCCCACGCCCGGCGATACGGGATTTGATGCGGCCGTGCAGCGAGCGCGCTGGCAGCGCGGCTGTCCTGGGCTTTGTCGGCGTGGAATTGTCGGGCGACGGTCTCCTCGCCGGGCTCGGGACCCCGTCTACTCCACGACAATCCGCACCGGGCGCGACGTCTCGGTCCGGTGCGGGAGGCGGAGCTCGAAGCGGTGGCTCCCCGGCGTGACCGGCCAGAACACCGGCTTGTCCGGATCGGCGACGGAGAAGGGCTCGCCGTCGACGTACCACACCACCTGCGGCACCGGGGGCTCGACCACCGCCTTGAGGACGAGGCGCTCGAGGCCCGCCGGCGTCTCGGGGTTGCGCCAGATGCGGCTGTTGTGGTCGGGCGCGACGATGCGCAATCTCACCTCCCCCGGCGGGCTCGGCCGCGACGGTTCGACCGGATAGGCGTTGGCCTTGGCCCAGGCGCGGTGCGCCGGGGCGACCGCCACAGCGCTCTCGAAGGGGGGCAGGTCGTCCGCCGGCACCCATTCGGTCAGCGTCTGGCCGCAGCCGCCGGCGCTGCGCCTGCCGTCGAGGACGCAGAGCTCCGCAGGCACGCGGCCCTCCGGCGCCGGGAAGGAGCTCTCGGCGAGGTCGCCCGGGGCGTTGCCTTCGAGGCGCATGAGGATCGCCCGGGCGAGCCGCGCCGCCGAGCGGGCGCCGGTGAGCCGGGTCATGGTGCCGGCGTCGCCGCGCCCGACCCAGACCCCGACGAGGTGGTTCTGCGACCAGGCGACGAGCCAGGCGTCGCGGTAGCCCTGCGAGGTGCCGGTCTTGAGGGCGACCGGGAACGGGAACTCGGTCGGGCCGTACCGGGGGAAGCTCGGCAGCCGCGCCAGCGGGTCGGCGAGGAAATGGGTGACGAGCCGCGCGCTCTCCGGCGACAGGACCCGCCGCGGCGCCGACGTCCGCTCGCCCTCGTGCCAGACGAGGTCGGCGAGGAGCCCGTCGTCGGCAAGCGCCCCGTAGGCGCGCATCAGCCGCTCGAGGGTGGTCGGCAGGGAGCCGATCGCCATCGACAGCCCGAAGCTCTCCGCCGGCACCTCGATCTCGTGCAGCCCGAGGTCGCGGAAGAAGCGGAAGGCGGTGTCGAGGCCGAGCGCCCGCAGGAGGTTGACGGCCGGCACGTTGCGCGAGTTCGCGAGCGCCTGGCGGGGCAGCATGGGCCCGAGGAAGTGGCCGTCGGCGTTGCCAATGCCGGACGAGCCTTCCGGCAGGTCGATGAGGATGTCGCTCGTCTTCAGGAGCCCCTTCTCGAGGGCGAGCGCGTAGATGAAGGGCTTGAGGGTGCTCCCCGGCGAGCGCGGCACGCGGGTGAAGTCGAAGGCGCCCGAGCGGCGGTCGCGGTAGTCGGCGGAGCCCGCCGCCGCCAGGACCTCGCGGGTCGCACGCCTCACCACCATGACGGCCGCCTGCTCGGCCCCGGAGGGGCGCCACTCGGCGACGTGCCGGCGCGTCAGCCGCGTGACGTCGGCCTGGACCGCGAGGTCGATGGTCGTGCGCAGACGCGGATCGGCCGGGGACAGGCGGAAGCCGCCGTTCCCGGCCATGGCGGACAGCCGCAGGATCGCGTGGAGCGCGTCCGGCCGGCGCGGCACGGGGGGCGGGCGGCTCGCGGCGAGCTGCCCGCGCGCGAGCGCATGCTCGGCCTCGCCGATCACGCCCTGCCGCAGGAGCTCGTCGAGCACGCGCGCGCCGCGCCGGACCGCCCGCTGCAGACCGGCGGAGTTGCGCGGGTTCATGGCGGTCGGCGACTGCGGGATCGCGGCAAGCAGCGCGACCTCGGCCCAGCTCAGGTCCTGCACCGGCTTGTCGAGGTACCAGCGCGCCGCGTGCGCGATGCCGTGGCTGCCGTTGCCGTAAGGGACGAGGCGAAGATAATGCCCGAGGAGCGCCTTGCGGCCATAGCGGGCCGTGAGGGCGATCGCGGTCCCGGCCTCGACCGTCTTCGTCCACAGGGTGCGAGGGCCGGGCCGCTGCATGCGGGCGACCTGCATGGCGACCGTCGAGGCGCCGGACCGGCGCCGGCCGCTGGAGAAATTCTGCCACAGGGCCCGGCCGACGGCGAGCGGATCGACCCCGGGATGGGACCAGAAGCGGCGGTCCTCGAGGGCGAGGGTCGCGCGCACCACCCGGTCGGGCAGCGGATCGACGGTCCAGTAGCCGTAGTCGACGCGCGGCGCCTCTCCTTCCCCCACCTCATGCCCGACCTGCGTCAGGAAGGCGCCGGAGCGGTCGTAGAGGATCGGCGTCGGCGTGGGCGCGACGAGGACCGCCCGCTCCGCCACTGCCGCGCCGTACACGCCGGCAAGGCCGAGGAGCGCCGCCGCGGCGATTCCGTGTCGCCAGCCTCTCGCGCCCAAGCGACCGGCTCCCCGCCGCCTACCGCGCCACGACCACGCGGGCGCCCGCGCTCGCGCCGTAGACGCCCATCCGGTACATCATCTCGGCCTCGCCCGGGGGCTGGGTGAAGCTGCCGGGGATGAGGGCCCGCGTGCGGAACCGGAAGCCGTAGTTGCCCTTCGGCAGGCGGTCGTAGGCGTAGAGGACGTGGTCGTCCTGGAACGACACCCAAGTTGGCGCGAGCGTCGGGCCGGCGGAGGGCGTCGCCTCGGCGGGGGCCGTGGCGAGGTTCGGGTTCAGGGGCTCCATCCCAGCGGCGAGCGGCAGGCGGATCGCCACGTGGGTGCGGTCCTCCGGGTTCACCACCTCGGCCGCCTCCTCGACCACGTCGCCCACGTTGAGCCGCACGGCGCCGTCGGCGTCGGGTGAGAGCCGCTCCATCGGCCCGCTCGCCGGGACGCGCAAGGACTGGCGCGTCACCACGAAGCCGTCCTGCACGGCTTGGGCCCGGGAGCCGGGCTCCGCCGGCTGGTAGCGGGTGTCGACGAGGGCGACGACGGGAACAGCGCCCTTGTTCTCGATCCCGAGGGGCACGGGGCTGTTCCCGACCCGCCGCAGGAGCGGCGCCTCGCCGTCGAGCGTGACCCGCTCCGGCGCCGCCCCTTGCGTCAGCGCGAGCGGCACCACCGCCGCCGGCCGCTGCCACGCCGCCGCCAAGGCGCGGACGGCGGCGGCGTTGGCGTTGGTCGAGCCCCAGCCCGAGCCCTCGCCGAGGCGGATCAGGCCTTCGCGCAGCACCGCGAGCCGCGGCTCGTCCGGGGTCGCGGCCGCGACCGCACGGGTGACCTCGGCGAGGCTGCGGGCCTCGGACGGCAGGATGACCGGGTTTCCGCCCTCGTCGGCGAGCCCGGCGTAGAAGGGCCGGCCGTCGCGGGACAGGACCTTGACCCGGCCCCACAGGTCCTCGAGGAGCCGCGAGACGACGCCGCGGTCCTCGCCCTTGAGCTGCGCCACCGCGGCCGTCGTCTGGGCGAGCGACTGGGTCGCCATGCCCGGCGCCCGGCGCGCGAGCTCGGCGACGTACCCCTCCTCGAGCTGCCCGCCGTCGGCGAGGGCCTTCAGGGCCTCGACGCGCTCGCGCAGCTCCTCGCCGGCGATGAGCCGGCCGTAGTCGGAGCGCAGGGCCTGCCGCAGCACCTTGGCCAAGCGCTCGGTCAACGCCTTGTCGACGCTCTCCCCGGCCCGGTCGGCCGCGACCAGGAAGCCGTAGGCCCAGGCGGTGAGGGAGACGTTGCCGCGCGCCTTCGGCCAGAAGGCGACGAGGCCGTCGTCGTCGATCGACTGCTCGATCGCGCGCTGGGTCGCGCGCACGTCGGCGGAGAGGCGGTTCGTCAGCCCCGCGGCCGCGAGCAGCGGCGCGAAGGGCTTCACGGCGACCGCCGCCGAGGCGAGCGCGATGCGCTGCTCGGTGCAGCCGTAAGGATATTCGACGAGGTAGTTGAGGCCGGCGACGAGGCGGACCACCGCCGGGTCGGCGGCAAGCGTCACGCTGCGAGCGTAGGAGCCGGGCCGCACCGCGGCGTCGGGCGGCGGGACCGTCAGGCTCGCACCGGGGGCGAGCTCGACGATCTGGCGCCGGCGGAGCGGCGGACGGTCGGGCAGCACCGGCAGGTTGATCTCGACCGCGTCGCCGGCCTTGTCGGCGTCGCGCTGCAACAGGAAGCGCAGGCGCAGGCGCTCCTCGCCGGGCTTCGGCTCGGCGACGGCGAGGGGGAAGTCGACCCGCGCCGGGCGGTTCTGCTGCCAGGCGAGCCGCTGCTCGCTCGCGCCCTCCTGGGTCGCGCCCTCGGCCGTCAGCCCGGCCCGGCCGCTGCCGCCCGGCCCCTCGACGATGCGGCCGATAAGGCCCGCCTCGAAGCGGTCGCCGGGCCGCACGAAGCGCGGCAGCGCCGGCTGAGCCACGAGCTCCTGGCGCACCATCATCTCGCCCGTGGCAAAGCCGAACCGGTCCGGCCCGCTGATCGCCTTCGCCCGGAGCTTGAAGACCGTGAGGGTGTCCGGCAGCTTGACCTTGATCTTGGCGACGCCGTCCGGGCCGACCGGCACCTTCGGCAGGTAGACCGGCACCGGCGTGAAGTTCTTGCGCACCGAGATGTTCTCGATGCCCCAGTCGTCGCCGGCCTCGTCGCCGCCCGGCGCCTCCTCGAGGGGGATGACTCCGAAGGCCATGTTGCGGGTGTCCCGCGCCACCATGCTGGTCGGGCGGCTGACGATGAACTTCGGCAGGGGGTCGAGGGGCTGCTCGCGGGCGATCGACAGCACCGCCTGGTCGACCATCCAGAACACCGCCTCGCCGGCGAGCGGCCGGCCGCCGTCGTCGGTCAGCCGCAGGGTGACCTCGATCTCCTGCGCCGGGCGCGCCCTCTGCGGGTACTCGAGGGACGCGGTCACGATGTGCTTCACGGGCGTGACCGTGATCCACTTCGTCGCCGCGACGGTCACGGGCTTGCCCTGGTCGAAGGGAGCGGTCGGGCTCGCGGCCGAATTCGGCAGCCGGCCGCGCATGACGAGGAAGTGCACCGCGAGCTTCGGCATCGCCTCCTTGCGGAGCGTCACGGCGTAGCGCCCGAAGCCGTTCGCGATCTCGACCCAGTCGTAGCGGAAGCGCCCGTCGGGCTCCTCGACGACGGCAAGCGCGCGGGCGGTCTGGAACGGGCTCTGGATCATGAGCGTCGCGGTCTCGCCCGGGGCATAAGAATCCTTGTCGGCCGCGACCTGGACGGTCTGCGCCGGCGGCCGCGACCACGTCACCGGGGTCCCGCCCGAGACGAAGAAGTCGACGCTGACGGACTGGCGCCGGCCGATGCGGTCGCTCGCCTCGATCTCGACGACGTAGACGCCGGCGCCCTTCGTCTCGACGGCGATCTTCTGGACCTCCCCCGTGCTCGTGATCTTGCGCTCCACGAGGGGCTCGTCGACCACCTCGGTGACGTATTTCGCCGTGCCCTGGCTGAAGTCGCTCGCCTGCAGCACCGAGTTCCAGTTCCGCTTGACGAGCCGCATGGTCATCTCGACCCCGGCGAGGGGCTCGCCGGCGGCGTTCACCGCCAGGATCTCCGGCTCGATGGCGGTCGCCTCCGGCAGGTAGCGCGGCACCTTCACGCCGAGCACGAACGGCGGCAGGGCGATCACGCTGTGGGTCGAGCGCACCTGGATGTCGTCGTCGCCCGTGACCGTCGCCTCGACCGCGTAGCGCCGCGGCTGCGCCGTCGGCTCGATCGTCGGGTCGAGGGTGATGCGGGCCGAGCCGCCGTCGTCGGTCTTGGTCTCGCGCTCGAGCACCGGGGTCGAGCGGAACTTGCCGTCGCCCGAGTAGCGGGCGTCAGTCGAGAACAGGAAGCCCTCGCGGCCGGGCGGCACCCACGAGTGCGGGAACTGGGTCACCCGCCACTTCACCGGGCGGTTCGCGACGAGGCCGCCGGCGAAGTAGCGGGCCAGGAGGTCGACCGCGAACTCGCCGTCGAGGGGGACCCGCTGCGGGCCGTTGAGCAGCGCCTCGAAGGTCGGGAGCCGGTAGGCCTCCTTCTTGAACGGGAACTCGCCGCAGGCCTCGCCGTCCTCGGGCTCGAACTTGACGGTGTAGTCGCCGGTCGCCGGCGTCTCGGCGTCGAACTTGTGATAGAAGCCGCCGACCCGGTCGGGCTTGACCGGATAGCGCCACTCCTGGTCGCTCGGCCCGCGCAGGACGAGGGCGCCGCCGGCGGTCGCGTAGGAGAGCGCGCCGCCGAGGTAGCGGCGGACGAAGCCCTTCACGTGCACCGGCTCCTCGGGCCGGTAGATCGGCCGCTCGGTGAAGACGTGGCAGAGGGTCTTCGCCTCCTCGGCCCGCTTCTCCTCGGGGTTGACGGCCCAGGCGAGCCAGGCTTCCTCGGGCTTCGTCCAGTTCTCGTCCGCGTATTGCGACGGGCCGCGGTCCGGCTCGAGGACGAGGGTGTCGGTGCCCTTCACGACGACGATGCGCTTGATCTCGGCCTCGGCGCGCTTCGCGAGGTCCCAGTTAAAGCCGCCGTCATTCCCGGTGACGCCGCGGGCCAGCACCACGAACTTGTCCTCGCGCAGGCCTTCGAGGCGGATCTCGGCGCCGGCGACGGGCATTGCGGTCGCGAGCGAGGTGACGGCGAAGCGGACGCGCTCGGCCTCCTCGACCGCCGACAGGGTCAGGTCCGTCGCCTGCACCCGCACCCAGCGGCGCTTGCCGGCATCGATCGGGCGCAGGCCGACGAGATAGGTCCCGGCCTGCTCGGGGCCAGCGATCCTGGCGAACAGCGGCCTAAGGTCGAGGCCGAACTTCGCCTCGACGCCGCCGCGCTGCGTCGGCAGGGGGAGGAGCTCGGAGACCGCGGGAGAGCCGAGCGCCTTGATGCGCTCCCGCATGGCCTTCGCGGCGATGTCGTCGTCCTCGGCCCAGCGCTTCGGCTCGTTGCCCGGAAGCGGCGGCGCCTCGGCGTCCTCGGTCTCGATCCCCTCCGCCGGGAAGGGCCAGAAGTCGCGGGAAAGCGGATCGACGGCGTGGATGCGCACGTCGGCCCGGTCGTAGCCGCGGCCGCGCAACGGCACCATCTGCGGCCCGAAGCGCTCGACGATGCCCTGGTTCGCGTCCCAGGCGAGGCTCGGCTTGTCGGGAGTGAAGGCGAAGCGCTGCGCGAAGGCCGCGCCTTCGAGGGCGCGTCCGCGGGCGTCGCGCACGGCCCCGGGGGCGATCCTGAGCTCGTACAGGGTGTCGGCCTGGAAGCGGCCCGAGAGCCGGAACCGCGACCCGTCCTTGTCGACGGCGAGGTCGTCGACGGGCGGGGTGATCCTGAGCGCCTCCCGGGCCCGTACGACGTCGAGGGGCGCAGGCTCGCCCGTGAAGGCGACGGCAATGCTGCGCTTCACCCCGGCCTTGTACTTGCGGCCCTCATCCTCGTCGTCGGAATAGTCGTAGGCCGAGGGGGCGCAGCGCAGGACGCCGTCCTGCATCTGGCGGGACAGACGCCGGCCGCAGGTGGCCTCCGTCACCCGGAACGGCACCGCCGTGCGCAGCTGCAGCTCGAAGGACGGATCGTCGAGGCCCGGCTCGTCGGAGAGGCGCAGGCGGAGAACCACGAGGCGCCCGTCGGGCACCGGCCGGCGGAAGGTGACGACGTAGGTCTGCTGGTCCGAGCGCCGGGCGCGCTCGAGGGGCTTCACCGCGAAGTCCTCGGCGGTCAGCACCTGCCCCTCCCGCGGCGAGAGGCCCGGCAGGGGCCGCAGCTCGACGGTGAGAAGCCGCGACAGCGCCGCGGCGTCGACCGGCTGCGGGAAGGTCAGGGCGATCTGGTCGAGATCGGCGATGCCGTCGGGCCGGCTCTCCGGCGCGGTCTTCACGGGCGCCGGCAGGAGCGGCACGAGGCGGGCCTTGTGGCCCTCGGCCGTGATCTCGACCCGCCTCAGGGGCTGCCAGGGCTCGGCCGGGCGGAACTGCAGGGTGCGGGGCCCGAGCCACTGCCAGGCGCCGGCGTGTTCGGGCGTCATCGCGACGACGCGCTCCGGGCGGTCCTCGGGGCCGCCCTTCGCAGGTCCGAGGTCGCGGTCGAAGAACAGGGTGATCGGGTCCCAGGGCTGCAGGAACCGGTCGGGCACGAATCGTGCGCCGTCGGCCCGCTGCACCCAGTCGAACGAGGCCTGCGCGCCCGGCCCGGCCGTCTGGGCAAAGGCCGGCGTCGATGCCGCGAAGGCCGCGGCCGCGAGCCCGATCAGGAACCGCTTCATGGGAATGCCTCAGCGCGTCTGGGTCGGGGCGAGGCCGACCATCTCAAGATACTTCAGGGTGACCTCGGCCGGTGGGCCGGCGGGCGGCGGCGCGATGCCGAGCACCGTCGGGCGCACCGTGGCGGCGACGCCGTCCGCCGGCACGCGGGCCTCGAGCACGTAGCGGCCGGGCTCCAGGCGGTGGAGCTGGGCGACGCCCTCGCCGAGGACGTAGCCCTTGCCGTCGAGGAGGCGGACCTCGGCCCGGTCGGGCTCGGCCCGGACGCCCACCCCGACCTTCCCGGCCTGGGTGAGCTCGAAGCCGAACAGGGCCGTGCCGCCCGGCGCGACGGCCACGGGCTCGCCGACGCCTTCCTGCACCGGCACGACCGGCGTCGCGGTCAGCTCGAGGGAGCCGGCAAGGGGGCCGTCGTGGGGCGAGTACAGGCGCAGCTCCGACGGGCCCGCGGTCTGGTAGCGGTGGAACTCGGCGCCGCTCGGGTACATCAGCGGGACGGCGCCCTCGCCTCGTCCCGAAAGGGCGAGGATCACCGGCGCCGTCGAACGCACGTGCAGGAGCCGCGGCGCGTCGGCCTTGAGGGCAAGCGCCATGGCGTCGCCTTCGAGGCGCACCACCTGCGGCGGCGACGCCGGGCGGGGGCTCGTCGCCGGCCAGGGCGAGACGCCCGGCCGCTCGATCCAGGCGGCGACGAGGCCGGCCTCGTGCCGCAGCGTCACCTCGCCCGGTCCGGTGAGCGTCAGGGCCGTCCCGCGCAGGACCTTGCCGTCGCGCCCGACGAAGGTCGCCGTCGCCCCGGCGACGGTGAGGCGGTCGCCGGCCGCCGCCTCGACCGGCAGGCTCATCGCGCCCGCGGCACCGACGAAGCGCTTCAGCGCCTCGCCGGTCGAAAGCCGCTGCGGCTCGCCCGGCACCGGCGCGAGGGTCGCCGCGACCGCGGCGGAGCCGTCCCCTAGGTTGACGAGGAGGAGGTCGGTCCAGGCGCCTTCGAGGGTGCGGCTCAAGGGCTCTGCGCCGCTCCATACCGTCACGGGATCCGGGCCGTCCCGGCCGAGGACCGCGGCGGTCTGCGGCGGCAGGGCGAGGGTCAGCCGCTTCGCGCCCGGCGGCAGCCGGACGGGCTGCGCCGTCATCGGGAGGAGGTTGTGGCCGAGGCCGGCGCCGGCCTCGGCCGGGGCGGCCGTCCGCGCCTCGAACGCGGTGAGCGAGACGCGCAGGGCTTCGGAATCGCCGGCGTTCCAGAGGCGCAGGGGCGCATCGCCGGCAAGGGCGAGGGTGCTGCCGACTGCTACGCCCATGCCGCGGCCGGCCTCGATGCCGGGCTGGCCGAAGGTCGAGTCCGCCCGCCAGAGCCGGACGGTTCCGGCCGGGACGGCTTTATGCGGGATGCGCGCGACCGCGCCCTCGGGAAGGTTCAGGGCGAGGCTGCCGCCCGTCTCCGCGGCGGCCGCGGCGGCGACCTTGCGGGCGGCGCGGCTCACGAGCCACAGGCGCTCGGACTGCGGCGCGACGAGGGGCCCGGCCGGCGCGAGCGCCTGCCCCGGGATCGAGCCTTCGAGCACGCGCGCCCCGTCCTCGGCGACGAGCCGCACGAGGGCGGAGCCCGGCGCCGCCGTAAGGCCGACGAAGACCGGGCCTTCGAGCCCGTCGAGGGTCTCCGGGGCGAGGGCGACATCGCCGAGGGGCTGCGCCGGGCGGGTGATGGCGCGGGCCGCGACGGCGATGGCGGCCGGGCCGCCGTCGACCGCCCAGGCGGACACCCGCCACGGCCGGCCGTCGGCCTCGGCGGGGGCCGCGACGAGGGGGCCCTTGCCGCGGTCGAGCCCCCGCGTCCGCCAGCGTCCGTCCGGATCCTGCCGCTCGAGGGCGAGCACGAGCTCGCCCGTGCCGCGCGCGGCGGCAAGAAGCAGACTGCCGGGCGCCGGCGCCGGCAGGGAGAAACGGTGCACCTGCGGGCCCTCGACGCGCCCCGTGCCTTCGAAGCGCAGCGCCTGCGCCTCGCCGTCCGCCGGCAGCGACAGCGCGACCTCGACGGCGCCGC
>DASVVU010000145.1:0-13396 GCA_036386395.1 Beijerinckiaceae bacterium
CGCGCAGATCGGCTTCAACTACCAGTTCACGCCGGGCTCGGGCTTCGTCGTGGGCGTCGAGGCCGACATCCAGTGGGCCGACTTCGGCGGCGGCAACAACGGCTTCGGCGGCTTCGCCAACGGCGGGCTGTTCGCGGCCAACCCGGTTGCGCCGTTCCTGGTGCCGGGCTTCGGCATCGTTGCGGTTCCGCCGGGCGGGGCCAACGTCGCCCTGTTCAACCAGGGCGGCTTCGGCAACCGCGGCCGCGACAGCGACTGGTTCGCGACGGCCCGCGTCCGCGTCGGCTACGCCTTCGACCGGGTGCTGGTGTACGCCACCGGCGGCTTCGCCTTCACGGACGACGGCAACGGTCGCGGCTTCCTCGGCGGCTTCACCAACGGCGGCCAGCTTCCGGCGGCGTTCTACGTGACCCCGGCGGCGGCGCTGACCGGCTCGACCGTGACGAACGGCGGCGGCGGCCTCTTCGGGCGCCGGAACGGCGACGACTTCGGCTGGGTGCTGGGCGCGGGCGTCGAGTACGCCTGGACCAACAACCTGACGATCAAGCTCGAAGGCCTGTGGGTCAACTTCGACGACAACAACAACAACGGCTTCTTCGGCAACAACATCGTCGGCGTGTCGAACACCGGCGCCGCGATCCGCGGCAACAACCTCGGCCTGTTCGGGCGCGGCAACGACGACGCCGACTTCTTCATCGCCCGCGTCGGCATCAACTACAAGTTCGGCTCGTAAGCGAGACGAACGCTCTCACGAGAGCGCCAAAGACACTCAGGGCCCGGCGAAAGCCGGGCCCTTTTTCGTTGCCTCTCCGGCAGCCTGAGGGGGGTCAGGATTTGAAGAACGCGCTCGCGGCGTTGCGGGAGGCCTCCTTCTTCGACCGCGCCTCCTTGAGGCGCCCGATCTCGCGCTCGAGGATCTCGATGCGCTCGTCGAGCTCCGACACCGAGAGCACCGACAGGTCCTGCCCGACCTCGTGGGCGGCGGGCTTCAGGAGCGGCTTCTCCTCCAGGAACGGGTCGAACGCCATGGGGCTTTCCTCCACGGTCATGATGGTCCCGAGAGGGTAGAACGGCGGCCGCCACCTGCCAATCCGTTTGGTAGTGGGCCACTTTGAATGTGGCAGCACTAGTTCTTGACCGCCTTGAGCCCCGGCGCGGTCGGCTCAGGGTCAACGCGGTCAACCGCCAGCGTCACCGTCGCCGTGATGATCCGCTGTCCATGCTCGTTCCGGACCTCAACGGTGACGGATCGCGCTACCCCTTTCGGAAGCAAGTCGCGCCCAATCTCAGCCGCCGTGGTCGCTGCCTCCCGCTCGGCAGTCTCAACGTCAGGGAACTCAAGCCCCTCTTCGTCGGGAGCGAAGCGGACGCCCTCCCGAACGTCGAAATAGAAGCGCGGCATTGGGGGACTAATGCCGTGGTTCCCCATGGGCTGCATTAACTCAGGTTATGCGCCTGCGGAATGCACGCTGACGTTACCTGTCTCAGGAGAAAACTCGAAATGTTTGGCGGGATGTTGTCTGTTGTAAACACACTCTGCGGCCAAGATTAACATGGGTATCGTTCTACTCGGGATGAGAGTAGGGACAGCCCCGTGAGGTAGCATCTCACCGCGACCCGGGAGGCTGCCTTGCACATTCCACCATTGATCAAAGGCGTTGTGATCCTCCTTGCCGAGGACGAAATGCTCGTGCGGATGGCCGCGACGGACATCCTTCAGGAAGCCGGGTATCACGTCCTCGAAGCGCGCGACGGCGTCGAGGCGCTGGCGGTGCTCGAAATCCGTGACGATGTGGCGGCGCTCGTTACGGACGTAGCCATGCCGAACATGAACGGCGTCGCGCTCGCCAAAATCGTGAGCGAACGCTGGCCGCACGTCGGCATCATCATCACGTCGGGCGCAATGCCGGAAGGCGTTGAGTTAGAGCTGCCAAAGCGAGCCCGCTTCCTGCCGAAGCCATACATCGAGCCGCGCCTGGTTCAAGAGATCGAAAGCGTGCTGCCCCGCGTCGGCGGGCCGGTTGCGCTCAAGAGCTTGCCGACGATTCCAGCGGGCCGGGAGTTCGGCGCGGGCGGGCTCGCGCATCCGCTATCCGAGCCCGATCAATCCTAACTGCACCCGAGCCGGGGGGCCTGACGCGCGGCGCGATTGCGGGCCGGGTAGGGGCCATTTTGAATGTGGCAGGCGAGTTTTCTCCGGAATGCCACACATATGTTGGTTCGCCACGTTCCTTCCGTGCTATGGTCCGGCATCATCGGCCGACTGATTAGGGCGCCGATGGCTGAGAGACAAAGCGCTCCCGCCTCAAGGCAAGGAGCCGCGTCATGGACGCCCTCTCAAGTGCAACGCTACACCCGCTCATAGTGAAGCTGGCGACCATCGCGCCCGTTTCGGACGAAGAGGCGCACGCGATTCTCGGGATGCCGGTAACGGTGCGGGACCTCAAGGCGGGTCAGGACATCGTCCGCGATCAGGACCGGCCCTCGCAGTGCTGCCTCGTCCTTGAGGGCTTCGCAGCCCGCTACAAGCTCATGCCTGGCGGAAGGCGGCAAATCTACTCGTTCCACATGCCCGGGGACATTCCGGACCTGCAAAGCATCCACCTACAGGTCATGGATCACAGCCTGTGCACGCTCGATGCCAGCAAGGTCGCGTTCATCGCGCACGAGACCGTCCGAAAGTTCATCCGGGCGCATCCCCGCATCGGCGACATCTTCTGGCGGGACACGCTCATCGATGCTGCGGTGTTCCGCGAATGGATCGCCAACGTCGGCCGCCGGGAGGCTTACGGGCGCATCGCGCATCTCTTGTGCGAGCTGTACGTGCGTTTCCGGGCGGTTGGCCTCGCGAACGGCCAGGCCTTTGCGCTGCCCGTGACTCAGGCCGAACTAGCCGACGCCACGGGGATGTCCACTGTCCACGTCAACCGCACCCTTCAAGAGCTGCGGGGCAATCGCCTGATCCGTTCGGCGAAGCGGTCCGTCACCATCCTCGATTGGGACGGGCTTCAAACGGCGGGAGAGTTCGACCCGACCTATCTGCACCTTAAGCCCGAAGCGCAGGCTGCTTAGCAGAGCGACGGGGCGGCGCGCTAAGATCGAGTACCGCGCGCCGCCTCCCAAGCCTCAAGCACGCAGGGTTCTCGCCATAGAGCTTCACAAGCATGGCGTAGTCGATATCGGCTCCTAGGCCCCGCCGAATTGTGGCAAACCAAAGTGGCCCACTACCATCCGTTTGCATGCCGTGCGCGGCGGGCCTATATAGGCGGCGTTTCCCTCACCGCTGTGAGACGGGATGCTCCGGTCCGCGACCGGGCCGGAGCGCGAGAGGATTTTGCCCGCGCGGCCACCCGCGCGGAAGACAGAAGAGAAGGAGGTTGCCCGTGCAGCAGGCGCCGCTCATGCCCAAGGCCACGGCCGTGTGGCTCGTCGAGAACACGTCCCTGTCGTTCGACCAGATCGCCGACTTCTGCAAGCTCCACCCCCTCGAGGTGAAGGGCATCGCCGACGGCGAGGTCGCGGCCGGCATCAAGGGCTTCGACCCGGTCTCGAACGGCCAGCTCACCCGCGAGGAGCTCGAGAAGGCTCAAGGAGACCCCGACTACCGGCTCAAGATGGCGCAGTCCAAGGTCAAGCTGCCCGAGGTCAAGCGGACCAAGAAGGGCCCGCGCTACACGCCTGTGTCGCGCCGCCAGGACCGCCCGAACGCGATCCTGTGGCTCCTGCGCAACCACCCGGAGCTCAAGGACGCCCAGATCATGCGCCTCGTCGGCACGACGAAGTCGACGATCCAGCAGATCCGCGACCGCACCCACTGGAACTCCTCGACCCTCCAGCCGATGGACCCGGTGACGCTCGGCCTCGCCTCGCAGATCGACCTCGACTTCGAGGTCCAGCGCGCCGCCAAGGACAAGCCGCAGGCTGCGCCCGCCGACGGCGGCCAGACGCTCCTGCCGGCCGAGGTCTCGACGGCGCCCGAGCCCGAGCCCGAGACCTTCGCCCCCTCCGAGCCGCGCCGGCCCGAGCCCGAGGACAAGTTCGACGCCGACTCGGTCTTCGCCAAGCTCAAGCAGCTCAAGCGCCCGGCGCACGAGGACGAGGAGGAGTAGCTCTTCGTCTTCAGCCCGCCGGCGCGAGCCCCTTTTCCTTCAGCGCCGTCCCGATCTCGTCGAGCACCGCCGGGTCGTCGATCGTCGCGGGCATGGACCAAGGGTCGCCGTCGGCGATCTTCTTCATGGTGCCCCTGAGGATCTTGCCGGAGCGGGTCTTCGGCAGGCGGCCGACCGTGATGGCGAGCTTGAACGCCGCGACCGGCCCGATCCTCTCGCGCACGAGCCCGACGAGCTCGCTCTCGACGACGTTCGGGGCCGTCGCGACGCCCGCCTTCAGCACCACGAAGCCGCACGGCACCTCGCCCTTCAGCGCGTCCTTGATGCCGATCACGGCGCATTCCGCGACCGCCGGGTGCGAGGAGAGCACCTCCTCCATGCCGCCGGTCGAGAGCCGGTGGCCGGCGACGTTGATGATGTCGTCGGTGCGGCCCATGACGTAGACGTAGCCGTCCTCGTCCAGGAAGCCGGCGTCGGAGGTGTTGTAGTGGCCCGGGAACGCCGTGAGGTAGCTCTCGCGGAAGCGCTCGTCGGCGTTCCACAGGGTCGGGAAGCAGCCGGGCGGGAGCGGCAGCTTCACCGCGATGGTGCCCATGACGTTCGCCGCGACGGGCTTGCCGCCCTCGTCGAGGACGGCAAGGTCGTAGCCCGGCATCGGCACCGTCGGCGAGCCGTGCTTCACCGGCAGCGCTCCGAGGCCCACGGGGTTTCCGGCGATGGCCCAGCCGGTCTCGGTCTGCCACCAGTGGTCGATCACCGGCACGCCGAGCTTCGCCTCCGCCCACTGCACCGTGTCGGGGTCGGCGCGCTCGCCGGCGAGGAACAGGGTGCGGAACCGGGACAGGTCGTGCCGGCGCATCAGCCTGCCGTCCGGGTCCTCCTTCTTGATCGCCCGGAAGGCGGTCGGGGCCGTGAACAGGGCAACGGCGCCGTGCTCGGCGACGACCCGCCAGAAGGCGCCGGCGTCCGGCGTGCCGACGGGCTTGCCCTCGTACAGCACCGAGGTGCAGCCGTGCAGCAGCGGCCCGTAGACGATGTAGGAGTGGCCGACGACCCAGCCGACGTCGGAGGCGCACCAGTACACCTCCCCGGGCTCGACGCCGTAGAGCCCGTGCATCGACCACTTGAGCGCCACGAGGTAGCCGCCGGTGTCGCGCACGACGCCCTTCGGCCGCCCCGTCGTGCCCGAGGTGTAGAGGATGTAGAGCGGGTCGGTCGCGGCGACCGGGACGCACTCCGCGCGCTTCCCCGCCGCCTTCGCGGCCGCGACGGCCGCGGCCCAGTCGCGGTCGCGCCCCTCCGTCATTGCGGCCTGCATCTGCGGGCGCTGGAAGACGAGGCAGGCGCCGGGCTTGTGGCCGGACAAGGCAATCGCCTCGTCGAGGAGCGGCTTGTAGGGCACGACCCGGGCCGCCTCGATGCCGCAGGAGGCGGAGAGGATGACCTTGGGCTCGGCGTCCTCGATCCGCGTCGCAAGTTCCTTGGCCGCGAAGCCCCCGAACACCACGGAGTGGATCGCCCCGATGCGGGCGCAGGCCAGCATGGCGATCACGGCTTCGGGGATCATCGGCATGTAGAGGATGACCCGGTCGCCCTTCTCGACGCCCATGTCGCGCAGCACGGCCCCTAAGGTGGCGGTCTCCTCCTGGAGGCCGCGGTAGGTGAGCGTGCGCTTCGCCCCCGTGACCGGGCTGTCGTAGACGATGGCCGCCTGATCCGCCCGCCCGCGCTCCACGTGCCGGTCGACGGCGTTGTGGCAGGCGTTGCACTCGGCGCCGACGAACCAGCGCCCGTAGATGCCGGCCTGCGGGTCGAACACCTTTTGGGCCGGCTTCGACCAGTCGATCTCCCGCGCGGCGTCCGCCCAGAAACCCTCCGGGTCGGCCTTCCAGCGCGCGTAGACCTCGCGGTAGCGGCTTCGGGAAGCGATCATGAGAAGGGTCCTGACGAAATCGGCGACGCAACGGCGCCGCTCATGGCGGGGTCGAGCGCTCCGCCTGCGCTTGATGTGCCTTGCGGTCCTCGTGCAGATCGCGAAGAATCTCGCCGGCGGCTTCATTATTGTTCGGTTCAGCGTCGAATGAGCCTTCTCCACTTCGGGCCAGGATCGACCTGACCGCCTCGTCGAGTACCTTGACACCCACGAAGTTCGTCAACGTCAAGCCGGCGATCAGCGACTTGCCGGCGTCGCTCAAAACCTTGTCGTCGCGAATCAGCGCGATCTGCTTGCCCAGCGACTGTTGCTCGTCGGCCGTCAGGTTCTGCATCAATGCGATACAGACAAGCGGCAACTCCCCGCACGCAACCGTGGCGGGAACGCTTTTCATGATCGCGGGCGAACGAAGAGCGCGGTCGATTGCACGCGAGCGGTCGACCTCGCGATCGAATATGCGCGTCAATATGTCCAGGACCACAGACGGGCCGACCGGCACGTCGGTCTGGTCGATACGGAACCGGAACACGGAACTGCGCAGGAACGCCATGGCGCCGAAACCGGCGAGCAGCACGCGACCGAAAGCTTTCTGGATGTCGCCCTCCAGATTGTCGAACAGCTTGGCCCCGAAGACATCGATGAGCAGGAGCGCCGTCGCGCTCGCGATCATGTTGAGTGCAAGGAAAACCCACGCAGACCAGCTCAAGAACACTTTCAAGGGCGCGTCCTTGTACCGGCTCATCAGCTCGGTCGCGCCGACTATGAAGCCAATCGCTACAACCGCGAAGTAGGCGCCCATGCCTCTTGCTCGTCCCTTCGCGAAGCCTACTTCCGCTTGCGCGCTTCGACACGCGCCAAACCCAACCGCGTCAGGGAAAGGGTGACACGCCCTTCAAGGCGCTCGCGTTGGATCAATCCTTCACGCTCAGCCTCTTGGACGAGCTCGGCGAAGTCCTTATCGCCAAGGCCGAGTTCGCTGGAGACGACGGACAGCGGCGCGGCGGGGCCGGACGCTCGGACCTGCCTCAGCAAAGGCTCGACGGGCTGAGACTCCTGCACGGTCTCCAAGTAGGTTCCTAGAATATCAGGCTGCTTGCCGGCGATAACCATGGGTGCGCACCGCTCCTTCGAAACTCCATTCATACCACATCGACGCGCAAGAGGACGAGCGGCCGGCGCAATCAGCCGCGCTATTCCGCCGCCTCGGGCAGGCTCGGCACCTCGCAGCCCGTCGCGCAGCACCGGCCGGGCTGCTTCGAGACGCGCTGCCCCTCGTCGAGGACGCCGCGGTCGAGGAGGCGCTCGACCAATTCGGCCTTCTCCATGACCGGGTAGTTGCGCCAGATCTCGCGCTTCATCGCTTCCGGCGAGCCGCCGCCGTGCAGCGAGATGAGGGAGTACCAGCCGCCCTGGTGCGAGGCGGTGAGGTCCTCGACCAGGCGGGCGACCTCCATGCGCTGCGCCGCCGGCACGTCGGGGCGTCCCGCCAGCACCGCGGCGAGCGAGCCCGCGGTCTCGGGGTTGTGGTCCTCGTCCGGGCCCGGGAGCGCCACCACGAGCCCGCCCGAGACGTAGTGGGCGAGGCGGTGCATGTCGTAGATCTGGGTCGCCAAGAGGAGCTTGCCGACGTTGGCGAAGACCGTGTCGGGCATGACCGAGCCGGCCGGGTCCTTGAGGCAGTAGACCGAGGCCGCGACGCCGCAGGCGAAGAAGCCTTCGACAATCTTGATGAGGTCGACCATGGCGTCGCGGACGTGGCCGTGGCGCTCGGGGTCGAGGCCGTTCGCCTCGATCATCAGGGCGCCGGCCCCGATCAGGAGGTCGCCGAAGCCGGCGCGGGCGCCGATGCAGGAATGGCGGTGGTGGGTCGCGTAGGAGGTAGTCAGCACGCCCGCCTCCTCGGTCTCGCCGGCCATGAACACATGGGTCCACGGCACGAACACGTCGTCGAAGATCACGACGCCGACGGACTGCCCGTACTTGGCGGAAAATTTCGCCGCGCTCTCGCCCGGGCGGCCGGCCGGCTTCGCCACGATGGTGACGCCCTCTGCATCGACCGGCACGGCGCAGCACACGGCGAAGTCGGCGTCCTCCGGCGTCATGGTGCGGCACGGCATGACCAGGAACGCGTGCATGTAGGGCGCGCCGGTGACGATCGCCTTCGTGCCGCGGATCACGATGCCGTCCGGCCGCCGCTCGACGATGCGGACGTAGACGTCGGGGTTCTCTTGCGCGCCCGGCCGCTTCGAGCGGTCGCCCTTGGCGTCCGTCATGGCGACGCCGAGCGTCAGGTCCCGGTCCTGGACCTCGTGCATGTAGGCGAGGAAGCGCTGGTGGTAGTCCGTGCCGTGCGCGTCGTCGGCCCGCTTCGTCGCCTGGAACAGGCCGTTGAAGGCGTCGTGGGTGAGGTAGCGGACGGCGCAGCCCGACTCCCGGCACACGAGCCGCACCGCCTCGAGCTTGTACAGGAGGTCGGTCGAGGTCTCGTCGACGTGGAGCATCCGGTTGACCGTCTTGCCCGACGTGCCCTGGCGCGCCGTCATCAGGGCCGCGTGCTCGGGGCGAAGGGCGTAGTCGTAGGTGACGCCGACGCCGGCGATGCCGGGGCTAAGCAGCGGCTCGTCGGCGACGCTCTCGACGCGCCTGCCGTTCACGAAGACGCGCGGCGAGAGGCTGCGCAGGGACTCGCGGTAGTCCGCGGCGGACATGAGCATCGGCGTTTCTCTCCCGTTCGGTTCGTGTTTAGCATCCTTCCGGGCCTGACGGGAGAACGGGCGTGACCCTCGCCGCCGAATCGACGCTGCTCCTCATCGACCTGCAGCAGCGCCTCATGCCGTCGATCGCCGGCGCCGAGGCGGTGGTGGCGAACGCCCGCCGGCTCGGCGAGGCGGCCCGCCTCCTCGGCGTGCCGGTGCTCGCGACCGAGCAGAACCCGGCGGGCCTCGGCGGCAACGTCGCGGAGATCGCCGCCCTCGCCTCGCGGACGCTGGCCAAGAACTACTTCGACGCGACTCGCGAGGAAGAGTTCAAGGAATTCCTGCCGCCGGAGCGGCCGCGGATCGTGGTGGCGGGCTGCGAGACTCACGTCTGCGTCATGCAGACGGTGCTGGGGCTCCTGGAGAGCGGCCGCCAAGTCGCCCTCGTCCGCGATGCCGTCGGCTCCCGCACCGAGGCGAACCGCGACGCGGCGCTTGCCCGCGCCGAGCGCCACGGCGCCGAGCTCGTCACGACCGAGATGGTGGTCTTCGAGTGGCTCCAGACGAGCGACCACCCGCGCTTTCGCGAGGCGCTGCGGCTCGTGAAGTGAAGGCTGGTCACCGGCCGAGAAATGTTATATTAGAACATAACATGGTTCCTGAGCCCCATCCCCACGCCCGGCACGCCACGGCGGCGGCCCCGACGGTCTCGCTGCTGCGCCTCTCGGCCGGGCAGCGCCTGATCGGCGCCGGCGTCCTCGCGGGCGTGCTGTGGGTGCTGGTGCTGCTGACGATCCGGACGACATGAAACCCGCGATCCGCTTCGACGACCTGACGCTGGGCTACGGGCGCCGCCCGGCCGTGCACCACCTCGACGGCGAGGTCGCGGCCGGGAGCCTCACGGCCGTCGTCGGCCCGAACGGCGCCGGCAAGTCGACTCTTTTGAAGGGCATCGTCGGCACGCTTGCGCCGTTGGCCGGCCGGATCGAGATCGCGGGCGGCCGCGACGCGCGCATCGCCTACCTGCCGCAGGCCGCCGATCTCGACCGCTCGTTCCCGCTCCCCGTCTACGACCTCGTCGCCATGGGCCTGTGGTCGCGCTCGGGCCTGTTCGGCGGCGTCCGCCGGGCCGATCGGGTCCGGATCGAGGAGGCGCTCGCGGCGGTCGGACTCACCGGCTTCGAGCGCCGGCCGATCGCGACGCTCTCCGGCGGCCAGATGCAGCGCGCGCTCTTCGCCCGCCTGTTGCTCCAGGACGCCGACCTCATCCTCCTCGACGAGCCGTTCACGGCGATCGACGCCAGGACCACCGCCGACCTCCTCGACCTCGTCCGCCGCTGGCACGACGAGGCGCGCACCGTCGTCGCCGTGCTGCACGACCTCGACACCGTCCGCCGCGTCTTCCCGCAGACTCTTTTGATCGCCCGCGAGCCGGTCGCCTGGGGCGACACCGCCGAGGTCCTTCGCTCCGACAACCTCCTGCGCGCCCGCCGCATGGTCGAGGCGCACGACGCCCACGCGGCGGTGTGCGCGGCGTGAGCCCTTACGACCTCCTCGTCGCCCCCTTCGCCGAGTTCGAGTTCATGCGCCGGGCGCTCGTGGGCGCCCTGGCGATCGCCCTCGGCGGGGCGCCGGTGGGCGTGTTCCTGATGCTGCGGCGCATGAGCCTCACGGGCGACGCCATGGCGCACGCGATCCTGCCCGGCGCCGCGCTCGGCTATCTCGTCGCCGGCCTTTCCCTTCCGGCCATGACCCTCGGCGGCATCATGGCCGGGACGCTGGTCGCGGTCTCGGCCGGCCTCGTCGCCCGCTTCACGGCCCTGAAGGAAGACGCCTCGCTCGCCGCCTTCTACCTGATCTCCCTCGCCCTCGGCGTCACCCTCGTCTCGATGAAGGGCTCGAACGTCGACCTCCTGCACGTCCTCTTCGGCACGGTGCTCGCTCTCGACGACGCGGCGCTGATCCTCCTCGCCGGGATCGCGACGGTGACGCTCGCGACTCTCGCCCTGCTCTTCCGCCCGCTCGTGCTCGAATGCGTCGACCCGACCTTCCTGCGCTCGGTGAGCCGGGCCGGCGGGCCGACGCACCTCGTCTTCCTGGCGCTTGTGGTGCTGAACCTCGTCGGCGGCTTCCAGGCGCTCGGCACGCTCCTCGCCGTCGGCCTGATGATGCTCCCCGCCGCCGCCTCACGCTTCTGGAGCCAGGACGTGACCGCGATGATCGCGATCGCGACGGCGCTCGCGATGGTTTCGGGGGCGCTCGGCCTCGTCCTGTCCTACCACGCCGAGCTTCCCTCCGGCCCGGCCATCATCCTGGTCGCCGGCGGCGCCTATCTCGTGTCCATGGCGCTCGGGCGCGAAGGCGGGCTCCTGTGGCTCGCCCGGCCCGGAAAGCATCTCGAAGCCTGACGGATCGTGCGGAACGCCCATCAAGACGATGACCATGCTCCCGAGGCGTAACGTTCTAATATGGCTTGCCGCAGCCGGCTTCGGCGCCCTTGCCGTTGCGGCTTCGGCCCAGGAGAGACCGGCCGAGAAGCCGAAGGTCGTCGCGACCTTCTCGATCCTCGGCGACCTCGTAAGGAACGTCGGCGGCGACCGGGTCGAGGTCGCGACCCTTGTCGGGCCGGACGGGGACGCCCACGTCTACTCGCCGACGCCGGCGGACGGACGCCGCCTCGCCGACGCCGCTCTCGTCGTCGCGAACGGGCTCAAGCTCGAGGGCTGGATGGGACGGCTCATCAAGTCGTCCGGCACGAAGGCCCGGGTCGTCGAGGCCGCGAAAGGCGTCCAGCCGATCAAGGCCGAGGAGCACGGGCATGACCACGGCCATGCCGAAGTCGACCCCCATGCCTGGCAGAGCGTGGCGAACGCGAAGATCTACGTGGCGAACATCCGCGACGGGCTGATCGCGGCCGATCCGGCGGGCCAAGCCGCCTACGAGGCGAACGCCGCTGCCTACCTCGCCCGGCTCGACGCGCTCGATGCGGAGATCAAGGCCGCGGTCGAGGCCATCCCGAAGGACCGCAGAAAAATCATCACCTCGCACGACGCCTTCGGCTATTTCCAGAAGGCCTACGGCATCGCGTTCATCGCGCCCCAGGGCGTCTCGACGGAGGCCGAGGCCTCGGCCAAGGACGTCGGGAACATCATCCGGCAGATCCGGCGCGAGAAGATCCCGGCGGTGTTCCTCGAGAACGTCTCCGACCCGCGCTTGGCCCAGCGCATCGCCAAGGAGAGCGGCGCCAGGATCGGCGGCCGTCTCTACTCCGACGCCCTCTCCGGCGCGGGCGGCCCGGCGGGGACTTACATCGACATGATGCGGCACAATATAAGGGCGCTCGGCGCGGCGCTTTCCTCATAAGCCGCCGCGCCTGTCATTCCGGGGCGGCCCGAAGGGCCGAGCCCGGAACCCATAAACACCGCCCGTTGCGGGTTCGCGAGCCGCTCGACCGCGCTCTCCCGGACACGTTGGTGGTTATGGGTTCCGGGCTCGCGCTCCGCGCGCCCCGGAATGACAGCGGCCCCGGAGAAACGAATGCCCGACAAGATCCCCGTCACGGTGCTCACCGGCTACCTCGGCGCCGGCAAGACCACGCTTCTGAACCGCATCCTCACCGAGCCGCACGGCAAGCGCTACGCCGTGATCGTCAACGAGTTCGGCGAGATCGGGATCGACAACGACCTCGTCGTCGGCGCCGACGAGGAAGTGTTCGAGATGAACAACGGCTGCATCTGCTGCACCGTCCGCGGCGACCTCATCCGCATCATGGACGGGCTGATGAAGCGCAAGGGCAAGTTCGACGCCATCATCGTCGAGACCACGGGCCTCGCCGATCCGGCGCCCGTCGCGCAGACCTTCTTCGTCGACCAGGACGTGTCGGATGCCGCGAAGCTCGACGCGGTCGTCACCGTCGCCGACGCCAAGTGGCTGACCGAGCGCCTGAAGGACGCCCCCGAGGCCAAGAACCAGATCGCCTTCGCGGACGTCATCGTCCTCAACAAGATCGACCTCGTCTCGCCGCAAGAGCTGGAGGAAGTCGAGGCGCGCATCCGCGCCATCAATCCTTATGCCCGCATCCACCGCACGCAGAACTGCCAGGTGCCCATCGCCGAGGTGCTCGGCCGCAACGCCTTCGACCTCGACCGCATCATCGAGCTCGAGCCGGATTTTTTGGAGGAAGGCCACCACCATCACCACGACGAGGACATGCAGTCGGTCTCCGTGCGCCACTCAGGGCCGGTCGACCCCGACCGGTTCATGCCCTGGATCTCGGACCTGACCCAGCGCGAGGGGCCGAAGATCCTGCGCTGCAAGGGCATCGTCGCCTTCCCGGACGAGCCGCGGCGCTTCGTCTTCCAGGGCGTGCACATGATCCTCGACGGGGACCTCCAGCAGGAGTGGAAGCCTGGCGAGAAGCGCGAGTCCCGCGTGGTGTTCATCGGCCGCAACCTCGACGAGGAGGCGATCCGCCAAGGATTTCTGGCCTGCGCGGTGTGAGCGCGGCCGTGATGAGCGTTGGCGCGGTTGCGGCGTGTGGTATGGCATGAGCCCATGACGGCGGGCGCAGCTCCCTCCTTGACCCAGAACGTCGCTCCCGTGGACGCGGGCGCCCACGTGACGGCGGTCGGCTGGTTGAAGGAGACGGCGGCCTTCGG
>DASVVU010000146.1:0-23809 GCA_036386395.1 Beijerinckiaceae bacterium
GTTGCCGCCGTTGTTGAGGAAGCCGTTGCCCGGGATCGCCGAGAACGGAGCCGCCGTCACCGGCGCAACCACGCCCGGCGCCACGTCGACCGTCAGCGCGCCGACGCAGCCGCCGAGAATGCCGCAGACGCCGTTGTCGTCGTCGTTGCCCCAGCCGTAGCCGGCGTTCACGCCGACGTAGAAGCCCGTCCAGGTGAAGACGGGAACCGGCGCGAACACCGGAGCGGCGCGGCGGGGAAGATCGGCCGCCATGGCGCCGGCGGTCACCCCGAAAAGGGCGACCGTGGAAAGCAGTAATTTCTTCATGAGGAGAAGCCCTCCTTGAGGTGGTCCACCGACCGAGTAAACCAAGCCGTTGCACCCGCGTCTGTAGCGTTGCGGCAACAGGCCGTCCGGATCGCATGTAGGCGCCGGGGCTTGAACGCCATCCTCAACGAGGATGCTTAACCGCGGGTCGACGGCCGGACCTGCTGTCCCGCTCCGGCGCAGATTCCCGAAAGACCGGGGCAGCGCTTAACCAAGCCTTAACGTTTCCGGTCTACAACCGGGGCTGTCCAGTTCGCTGGATGTCGAGTGGCTCCTGTCCACTCTGTTTGACGCCTCCCTGTTACGACTTTCGAGCCGCCTCCGGGCGGCTCTTTTTTTGGCTTGCCCAGAGGGGCTTCCCCCGGTTTCCTCGGCCGTTAACCTTAACCAATGGTTAAGGCTTGGGCTTGGCGCTTCCGGCCCTATAGTTGCGGTGTCCCGCCCGAGCATCGCGCCCTTTGTCCCGCATCGGGACGGGCCCGGTGGAGGAGGGAGGCGGCCTTGAGCGAGCCCGAGATCATGTTCCGCGACCCCAAGCAGCCGGTCGACTTCGGCAAGACCTTCGTGGCGTCCGACGCCTTCAAGGCCCTGTTCCGCGAGGGCATGCTGCTCGTCGAGGACGCCGCGGCCTACCTCGACGGTCCGGGCCGCGACGAATCGAAGGCGCTTCCGCGCCACGCCGCCCTCACCTACGCCTCCGAGAGCATGCGGCTGACGACGAGGCTCATGCAGATCGCGTCCTGGCTCCTCGTGCAGCGGGCGGTCGCGGAGGGCGAGATCACGCCGGGCGAAGCGTTGCGCGAGAAGCACCGGGTGCGCCTGACGGCGCAGGAGAGCGCAAGCCCCCTGTTCGACTTCGCGGCCCTGCCGGAGCGCCTCAAGGAGCTGATCGGCGCCTCGGTGCGCCTCCACGCCCGGATCATGCACCTCGACACGCTGATCGCCGCGGACCGCCCGGCGCCCGCGTCGCGCGAAAGCCCCGTCGCAGTCCAGCAATGGCTGATCCGCTCGGCGTTCGGGGCGAAACGCTGAAGGCTCGGACGTCGTCCTCGATCTCCTGCGCCGGGCCTGCCGCAGGTGTTCGTCCGCTCGCGCAACGCGTCGGCGACGTGAGAAGCCGGGTCGCGCTCCTACCGGAACGGCGATGCGATGCCTACTCCGCCGCCTTCCTGGCCCGCGCGGTGAGCGGCGTCACCTTCAGCGCCGTGATGCGGTTGCGGCTCTTCCTCAGGACCTGGAAGCGGAAGCCGTGGAAGGTGAAGGCCTGGCCGGCCTCGGGGATGGCGCGGGCCTCGTGGATGACGAGGCCCGCGACCGTCGTCGCCTCCTCGTCGGGCAGGTCCCAGTCCATGGCGCGGTTGAGGTCGCGCACCGGCACCGAGCCGTCGACGTTGACCGAGCCGTCGGGCTGCGGGCGCACGCCCTGGATCGTCACGTCGTGCTCGTCCTTGATGTCGCCGACGATCTCCTCGAGGATGTCCTCGAGCGTCACGAGCCCCTGCACCTCGCCGTACTCGTCGACCACGAGGGCGAAGTGGGTCTTCTTCGACAGGAACGCCTTGAGCTGGTCGCGCAGCGACGTGGTGTCGGGCACGAACCAGGTTTCCAGCGCGATCGCCTCGATCCTGAGCTTGTTGGCGTCGCCCCCGACCGCGTCGAGCGCGCGCAAAAGGTCCTTGGCGTGGAGCACGCCGACGATGTTCTCCTGCGTGCCGCGCCAGAGCGGCAGGCGCGTGTAGGGGGAGGAGAGGATCTCGCGCACGATCTCCTCTGACGACAGGTCGGCGTTGATGGCCCGCATCTTGGTGCGGTGGACCATCACGTCGGCGACGGTGAGGTCGCGCAGGTCGAGGAGCCCGCCGAGCATGTCGCGCTCGGCCTTGGCGACGCCGCCCTCCTTGTGCAGGAGGTCGACCTGGCCGCGGATCTCCTCGGTCGCCGAGAGCACGCTCTGGTGCTTGTCGAGGCGGATGCCGAAGGGCCGCAGCATCCAGCGCACGAGCTTCTCGGCCCCGAGCGTCACGGGCCCGAACAGGGACACGGCCCAGTTCACCGGCCTCGCGATGAGGAGCGACACCTGGTCCGGCGAGTTGATCGCGATCGTCTTCGGCATGAGCTCCGCGAAGATGATCACGAGGAGCGACATCACGATCGTGGCGTAGAGGACGCCTTCCTGGCCGAACAGGCCGATGAGGACGCTCGTCGTGAAGGACGAGGCGCCGACCGCGACGATGTTGTAGCCGATCAGCATGGCGCCGATGAATCGCTCCCGCTGGCCGAGCAGCCGATTGACGATCGCGGCGCGCACGTCGCCGCCGTTCTCCAGCGCCAGCATCCGGGCCCGGGAGGCGGCCGTGAAGGCGGTCTCGGCGCCCGCGAAGAAGGCCGAGAGCACGAGGGACAGGATCAGGATCGCGGCGGCGAGCCAGAGGTTGATCTCGAAGTGTGGTTCCATGGGTTTTCGAACCCGCGCCTTAACGGGCGAGTTCCTCCGTCAGGAAGGCGCGCACGTCGGACGGCTCGACGCCGCGCGCGATGAAGCTTTGCCCGATGCCGCGGGCCAGGATGAAGGTGAGCGCTCCGTCCTTCACCTTCTTGTCCTGCCGCATGGCGTCGAGGAGGCTGTCGGCGTCGCCGCAGCCGCCGGGCACGTCGGCGAGGCGGGTCGGGAGGCCGATGGCCCCGATGTGGCCCGAGACCCGGGAGGCGTCCTGGCCCGGGCAGAGGCCAAGGCGCACCGAGAAGCGGAAGGCGAGGCTAAGCCCGATCGCCACCGCCTCGCCGTGGACGAGCCGGGCGGCGTCGTAGCCGGTCGCGCGCTCCAGCGCGTGGGCGAAGGTGTGGCCGAGGTTGAGGAGCGCGCGGTCGCCCTCCTCGCGCTCGTCGCGCACCACCATGGCGGCCTTGGCGAGGCAGCTCTGCGCCACCGCATGGTCGCGCTCGGGGCCGCCGGCGAAGATGGCGCGCCAGCTCGCCTCGCACCACTCGAAGAAGGCGCGGTCGTCGATGAGGCCGTACTTCACCACCTCGGCGTAGCCGGCCCGCATCTCGCGGACGGGCAGGGTGTCGAGGACGGCGGTGTCGGCCAGCACGAGGCTCGGCTGGTGGAAGGCGCCGACGAGGTTCTTGCCGTGGGGGGAGTTGATCCCGGTCTTGCCGCCGACGGAGGAGTCGACCTGGGCGAGGAGCGTCGTCGGCACCTGCACGAAGCGCACGCCCCGCCGCACGACCGCCGCCGCGAAGCCGGCGAGGTCGCCGACGACGCCGCCCCCGAGGGCCACGACGAGGTCGCCGCGCTCGATGCGGGCCGCGAGGATCGCGTCGCAGACCCGGGCGAGCATGGCGTAGGACTTCGAGGCCTCGCCCGGTGGGACCGTGACGAGGGCGGTGCGGATGCCGCTGTCTTCCAGGCTCGCGGCGAGGCGCCCGGCGTAAAGCGGCGCGACCGCCTCGTCCGAGACGATCGCGGCGGCGCGGGCGTTCAGCGCCGCGATGCGCGGACCCGCCGAATCGAGGAGGCCGCGCCCGACCAGGATGTCGTAGGCCCGCTCCCCGAGGGGGACCGGAACGGTGACGACGCCAGGCGAGCCGGGCTCGTCCGCACGGCGGGGCGATGGCGCGCTCACCGGTCCCTCTCCGAGAGCCAGGCGTGGAGCGCGAGGAGCGCGTCCTGGACCACCCTGTCGTGCGGGATCTCGCGGGATTCGACCATGACGTCGGCGAGCGCATAGACCGGATGGCGCGCCTCGATCAGCCGGCGCATGGTCGCTTCCGGGTCGGGATTCTGCAGGAGGGGGCGGTTCTGGCGCTTGCGCACCCGGCGCATGAGCACGTCGAAGTCGGCCTTGAGCCATAGCGAGACCCCGGCCTCGGCGATCCGGGCTCTCGTCTGCGGGTCCATGTAGGCGCCGCCGCCGGTCGCGAGCACCATCGGGCCGTCGCGCAGGAGGCGGGCGATGACCCGGCGCTCGCCGTCGCGGAAGTAGGGCTCACCGTGAGCCGCGAAGATGTCCGGGATCGACATGCCGGCGGCGGTCTCGATCTCGTGGTCGGCGTCGGTGAAGGGCAGGTTAAGACGCGCCGCGAGCCTTCGCCCGACGGTGCTCTTGCCCGCCCCCATGAGGCCGACGAGCACGACCGAGCGCCGGCCGAGGCGCCGCCTCACCGCCTCTTCGACCTCCGCCTCGGCATGGTCCGCCGCCACGGGCCTCGCGCCGAGGTCCGCGGGCAAGTTTCCGTTCATGCCCTTCTCCTATCATGCGCGAGCGTTCCCTGTCAGGCAGCCTTGCCTTCGCCATCCCGCCGTGATCGAAGCGGCCCCAGAGATCCCGAAAGAAGCCTTCCGTGCCGACCCTCCTGCGCTTCCTCTTCGTCGTCGCCGTGCTGGCCGGCCTCGGCTTCGCCGCCCTGTTTGCGCTCGCGACCCTGGTCGAGCCCGAGCCGCGGGAGATGACGGTGACGATCCCGGCCTCGCGCCTGCCGCCGAAATGAGCGCTGCTGCCCGTTTCGTCGGGCTCTTCCTCGACATGCTGGCGGCCGAGCGCGGCGCCGCCCGCAACACCCTCGACGCCTACCGCCGCGACCTCGAGGACTACGCCGCGTACCTTGCCGCGAAAGGAATCGAGCCTGGAGAGGCCGAGCCCGCGGCGGTGCGGTCTTATGTGGCGGGCCTCGAGGCCCGGGGCCTGCGGGCCTCCTCCGCGGCGCGCCGGCTCTCGGCGGTGCGGCAGTTCCACAAGTTCCTGTACGTCGAGGGCTACGCCCAAGCCGATCCGACCGCGACCGCGTCTGCCCCGAAGCGCGGCCGCACGCTCCCCAAGGTGCTCTCGGTCGCGGAAGTCGACCGGCTCCTCGCGGCCGCCCGGGACGAGGCCGAAAGAGCCGCGTCCGACCCCGACGCCTCGCCCCTCGCGCGCCTGCGGGGCTTAAGGATGCACTGCCTCCTGGAGCTGCTCTATGCAAGCGGCCTTCGAGTCTCGGAGCTCGTCGCGCTGCCGCGCGCGGCGGCGCGGACTCGCGAGCGCTTCCTCATCGTCAAGGGCAAAGGAGCGCGCGAGCGCCTCGTGCCGCTCACCGAGGCGGCCCGCGACGCGACAAAAGCCTATGCGGCGGCGCTGGAGAAGTCGTCGAAGGCGGCGAGCCCGTGGCTGTTCCCGGCCGACAGCGAGGCCGGGCACCTGACCCGGCAGGCCTTCGCGCGCGACCTCAAGGCCGTGGCCGCCGCCGCGTCGATCCGGACCGACAAGGTCAGCCCTCACGTGCTCCGCCACGCCTTCGCGAGCCACCTCCTCCAGAACGGCGCGGACCTGCGCGTCGTCCAGGAGCTCCTCGGCCACGCCGACATCGCGACGACGCAGATCTACACCCACGTCCTCGACGAGCGCCTGAAGGGCATGGTGCGCGACCTCCACCCGCTGGGCGGAGGCGGGGCTTAACCTCCACTGTCATCCCCGGCGAGCCGGAGCGGAGCGGAGGCGAGGGAAGGGGATCCATGCCCTGCCGCCGCTTGGGTCCCCTTCCCGGCGCTTCGCGCCGCCGGGGACGACAGTAGGAGCTCAGGCCGCCTCCAGTTCCTCCGCGTCGACCGCCCGGAGCGCGTCCATGACCTCGTCGAAGAGGACCGGCTCCTTGCCGCCGGGGAGCATCCGGAGCGCCGGCGCGGCCTCGACGGCGCAGGCGTCGGATGCCCAGGAGGCGAGGACCGCCCGCTTCTCGGCCCGCGACAGGCGCGGGTTCGCGACGACCTCGCGGGGATGGCCGAACACCTCGGCCGGGTGCGCGAGCGCCTCCCAGCCGAAGTGGAAGATCGCCTCGTTGCCGAGGTCCTGGAGCACGAACGGCGGCGCGCCGGGCCGCGCGCCTTGAGAGGTCAAGGTCTGCTGCATCATCCTTAAACCCTGAAGAGCGATGATCGGACGATGGACCGTCCCGCGGGCGCCCGCGGGACGGCGCTGCGAGCCGCCGTCAGGCGGCCTTCGCGTGCTCGATGGTCTGCGCCTCCTTCGGCGCGTCGCTCGAGCGGATCTCGATCCGGCGCGGCTTCATGGCCTCGGGCACCTCGCGCACGAGGTCGATGGTCAGGAGCCCGTTCTCGAGGCTGGCGCCCGCGACCTTGACGTGGTCGGCGAGGTCGAAGCTCTGCCGGAACGCGCGGGCCGCGATGCCGCGGTGCAGGTACTGGGAGCCGTCCTCCTCGGCCTTCTTCTGGCCCGTGACGGAGAGCGCGTTGCCCTGCGCCACGATGGCGATCTCCTCGCCCGAGAAGCCCGCGACCGCCATGGTGATGCGGTAGCGGTCCTCAGCCGTCCGCTCGATGTTGTAGGGCGGCCAGTTGTTGAGGGTCTCGACCCGGGACGCCTGGTCGAGCATGTCGAACAGCCGGTCGAAGCCGACGGTCGAGCGGTAGAGGGGCGAAAAGTCGAAGTTCCTCATGGCCATATCCTCCGCGTGAGCAACATGGACGATGAGAGCGCCGGACACCCGCCGGCGCCCAGAATGCCGAGCCGCAAGGCCTCGGCGGGAATCGAGCTAGGCGCAGCCGAGCTTGGTTCAAGAGGGAGTAAAAAAAATTTTTGCAGGCATGTTGGCATGTTGGCATGTTGGCATCGCCGGCATCTTGCATCGGTAATGGTCATGACGGCATTGCGCTCTGTGCTTCCCGAGAAGGTCTCCGACGCCTTCTTCAGGGACTTCGTGGCTTCCCGGCCCGACGGGGAGACGTGGGAGCTCGTCGACGGACGGATCGTCATGCAGGCCCAGCCGACGTTCGACCACCAGATCATCGCCGGCAACCTGGAGCGCCTGCTCAACGACGCCCTGGAAAGAATCGGCGCGGGCCGGATCGCTCTGCAGAACCCGGCGGTCGACTTGAGCCCGGTCGTCGTCGGGAGCCAGTACGTGCCGGACGTCGGGGTGATCGACGCCGCCGTCGAGCCCGGCGCGCGCACGACGCCGACCTGCTACCTCGTGGTCGAGATCGCCTCCGCGACCGACCGCAAGCGCGCGCCCGGCGAGACGAGGCCCCGGCTCGACGTGAAGATCGAGACCTACGAGAGGCTCGCGCCTTGCGAGGCGATCATCGTCGTCGAGCAGGAGCGCTTCGCGGCCCGGGTCGCGACCCGCACCGAGGCCGGCTGGTCCGTCGCGACGGTCGAAGGTCCCGATGCGACGCTCGCCATCCCCTCGGCGGGCCTCACCTGCCGCCTCGCCGAGGTCTACGCCCGCACATCCCTGATGCGCGGCGCGGCCGCTCCCCGGCGGCGCTGACCTTACCTTCCGACCGTCACTCCGGCCATCGGAGCGGCATGGCGATCCGCTCGACGCCGCGGGGGAAGCGCGCCCGGGTCAGGGGCTCGGCGACCGTGAACAGGAGTCTTGAGCGGAACGCCGGCGGGCTCATGACGAGGAGCATGCCGCGCAGCGCGGCGGCATCGGGCACGAAGCGGGGGCGGGTCAGGCGGTCGTGCTCCGGGCGTGTCGTCCAGAGCGGGACCTCAAGGCCCCAGCGCCTCGCGAGGTGCTCGCCGGCGGCCCCGATCCAGGCGTCCGTGAACGGGTCCCCGGTGATCGCCGCGGCCTCGGCGATTCTTTTCGCCTGCGCGCCCTTGTCCGGGTGGTCGAGATAAAACTCGTCGAGGAATTCCCTCAATGCCAGCCCGAACTCCGAAGGATCGTCCCGGGCGATACGGCTCACCTCGGCGAGGGTCTGCGGCCTCATCTCGCCTCCTACGGCGGCGTCCCGTCTCCCGGCCCGAGCGGGCGCTGCATCAAGGTCGTATCGCACCAGCGGCCGAACTTCCAGCCGACGGCGCGGACGCGGCCGATCTCGGCGAAGCCGACGGCGGCGTGCAGCGCGATCGAGGCCGGCAGGTTGTCGCCGATCACGGCGACCATCTGGCGGAAGCCCCGGCGCTCGCACTCCTCGATCAGGCGGGCAAGCAGCGCGCGGCCGATGCCGCGCCCGTGCCGGGCGGCGTCGACGTAGACCGAGTCCTCGACGGAGTGCCGGTAGGCCGGGCGGGGGCGGTAGGCGCCGGCGTAGGCGTAGCCGGCCACCGCCTCGCCCTCGACTGCGACGAGGTGCGGATAGCCGCCGGCGACGACGGCGCTCCAGCGCCGCCGGATCTCGTCGAGGTTCGGCGGCTCGAGCTCGAAGCTCGCGGCGCCGGTGAGGACGTGGTGGGCGTAGATCGCCTGCACGGCCGCAAGGTCCGCCTCGGCGGTCGGGCGGATTTCCAGGGCGGCGGCGGGCCGGGCGGGGCTGCCCGGCGTTTCGATTCGGTCGTTCATGGCGCTGTTTTACGCCGCCGGTCCGCCCCGTTTCAAAAGGAACACGGCCTGCTCCCCAAAAAGATTCCACACCCACCAGGGCAGGGTGAAGCGCATGGGCTGGCCACCGGCGTCGAGCGCCACCGCGCGCTCCATCCCGGCGCCGATCTCGCGGCACAGGTGGACGAAGTCGCGGATGGTGCAGAAGTGGATGTTGGGGGTGTCGTACCACGAATGCGGGAGGTTCTCGGTGAGCGGCATGCGGCCGCGCAGCGCGACCTCGTAGCGGATGCGCCAGTGGCCGAAATTCGGGAACGACACGATGGCGCGGCGCCCGATGCGCAGGAGGTTCTCCAGAACGAGGCGGGGATTGCGGGTCGCCTGGATGGTCTGGGAGAGGATGACGTAGTCGAAGGCGTCGTCCGGGTAGTCGGCGAGATCGGTGTCGGCGTCGCCCTGGATCACCGGCAGGCCCTTGGCGAGGCAGCGGGCGACGCCCTCGCGGGAGATTTCTATCCCCCGGGCGTCGACGCCGCGCCGGTCGCGCAGGAGCGCCAGGAGTTCCCCGTCGCCGCAGCCGACGTCGAGGACGCGGGAGCCGGGCTCGACCATGTCGGCGACGAGGAGGAGGTCGAGGCGCTCCCCTCCGCCGTGCGGGGCGGGAGCGGGGGCAGACGGCGCGGGGTCGACGACGGTCAGGGTAGCGCCGGCCCTTGCTTCGGGGCCCGCATCTTCCCCACCCCGATCCCCTGCCTCTGCCGGGGAGGGGCGCAGGCGCGCCGCTCCTTCCCTCATGCGATCCTCCGCTCGCGGGCGGCGCCCTCGAGGAAGCCGCGGGCGGTGGCGAAGAGGCCGGGCTCGTCGAGGAGGAAGGCGTCGTGGCCCTTGTCGCTCTCGATCTCGACGAAGCCGACGGAGGCGCCTGCCGCGTTGAGCGCGTGCACGACGGCGCGGGACTCAGGGGTCGGGAAGAGCCAGTCCGAGGTGAAGGACATGACGCAGAAGCGCGTCCGCGTGCCCCGGAACGCCTCGGCGAGCACGCCGCCGTAGTCGGCCGCGAGGTCGAAGTAGTCCATGGCCCGGGTCAGGTAGAGGTAGGAGTTCGCGTCGAAGCGCTCGACGAAGGTGATGCCTTGGTGGCGCAGGTAGCTCTCGATCTGGAAGTCGGCGTCGAAGGTGAAGGTCGGCGCCTCCCGGTCCTGGAGGCGGCGGCCGAACTTGCGGTGCAGCGCCGTCTCGGACAGGTAGGTGATGTGCCCGCCCATGCGGGCGACGGCGAGCCCTTTGCGGGGCCGCACCCCGTGCTCGAAGTAGCGCCCGCCGCGCCAGTCGGGGTCGGCCATGACGGCCTGCCGCCCGACCTCGTGGAAGGCGATGTTCTGGGCCGAGTGCCGCGCCCCCGTGGCGATCGGCATTGCGGAGAACACCCGCTCCGGATAGCTCGCGGCCCACTGCAGCACCTGCATGCCGCCCATCGAGCCGCCGAGGACGCAGAACAGGCTCTCGATGCCGAGCCGGTCGAGGAGCATGGCTTGCGAGCGCACCATGTCGCGGACCGTGACGAGGGGGAAGTCGAGGCCCCAGGGGCGCCCGGTCGCCGGGTTCGTGGAGGCGGGCCCGGTCGAGCCCATGCAGCCGCCGACGACGTTCGCGCAGATGACGAAGAAGCGGTCCGTGTCGAGGACGAGCCCTGGGCCGACGAAGGTGTCCCACCAGCCGGGCTTGCCCGTGACCGGGTGGTCGTTCGCGGCGTGCTGGTCGCCGGTGAGCGCGTGGCAGACGAGGATCGCGTTCGAGCGCGCGGCGTTCAAGGTGCCGTAGGTCTGGTAGGCGATCTGCCAGGGCGCGAGCGCCACCCCCGCGTCGAGGAGGAGCGGCTGGTCTACCCCGAACCGCTCGACCGGGCTCGAGGGGTCGTCGGCCTGGTTCGGGGTCTCGATCATGACGGGTCGCGGATGTGCCATCGGGGCTCTCCCGGCCTGTTCGGAACAACGGAAGAAACGGGCGGAATACCCTACCTCGGAATGATATGGCGAACAAGTTTCATGAGTGAAAGGGTGGCCGAGCCGCGGAGGGGGCCGTAGAAACGCCGGTGGCGGGCCGTCGCACAGGCCGTGGTGACTCCGTCGCAGATTCCGCCGTAAACCCGCGGCTCACTCCGGCCGCCGAGCGCCCGCCGAAATGCCCGAGACGCCCCCCTCCCTCGCCGACCTGCGCGCCGAGATCGACCGCATCGACGAGGCCATGCACCGGCTCCTGATGGAGCGCGGCGAGATCATCGACCGGCTGATCGCGGTCAAGAAGACCTCCGAATCCGGCTCCGCCTTCCGGCCCGGTCGCGAGGCCGCGATGATGCGCGAGCTCGTGGCCCGCCACCGCGGCCTCCTCCCCCTCGACACGGCCGAGGGCATCTGGCGGGTCATCATCGCGACCTTCACCTTCGTGCAGGCGCCGTTCGCGGTCCACGCCGACGTCTCCGGCGGCGACCCGCCCATGCGGGACACGGCGCGCTTCCACTTCGGCTTCACGGTGCCCTACCGGCCGCACCCGAGCGCCGCGGCGGTGATCGCGGCGGTGGCGCGCGCGCGCGGCGACCTCGGCATCTTCCGCCTCGACCAGGGCGTCTCGGCCGGCGCCTGGTGGCGGGATCTCGCTGGCGAGCGCCGCCCCAAGGTCATCGCCCGCCTGCCCTTCGTCGAGCGCCCGGACCACCCGGCCGGCACCCCCGTCTTCGTGATCGCGAAGCCCCTCGCCGACGCCGCCGTGCGCGACGTCGTGCTCTACGCCGCGAGCTTCGACCGCTGGCGCGATGCCGCCGGCGAGGCCATCGAGACGATGGGAGGCGAGGTCATCGCCAGCGCGGGCGAAGGGCACGGCCTCTCGGCCCTGATCGCGCTGCCCGGGACCATCGAGCCGGACGAGCTGCGCCGCTCCGCGGCCTCCGCCGGCGCCGGCCTCGCCGACCTCGCCGAGATCGGCAGCCACGCCGAGCGCTTCCGGGTGTAGCTCCTTTGCCGTCGCTCCGGAGCGCGGCGACGGACGAAAGGCCCGCCTTGCCAAGAAGGAAGGACCGGCCGCAGACTGCCCGCATGTGCGGATGCGATCGCCGTGCCTTTCTGGCCCTTGCCGGCGGCCTCTTGGCGTCGACCCGGGCGGCATCGGCCTCGACCGGCCACGCCCCTTTCATTGCCGAAGCCTTCCGCATGAAGCGCGAGGCCATGACGGCGGGCGATCAGCCCTACGGGGCGGTGGTCGCCCTCGGCGGAGCCGTCGTCGGCTACGGCCCAAGCCAGGTCGTCGCGAAAGCGGACCCTGACGCCCACGCGGAGCGGGTGGCGTTGCGCGACGCCCAGACCCGGCTCGGCCGGGCCGATCTTTCGGACGCGGTCCTGTATTCGACCTCGCGGCCCTGCCGGGATTGCGAAAAGGCCGCGGCCGCCGCGCGGGTCGCCCGCATGGTCTTCGGCGCGGACGGCGTCGATGCGGGCGCGCCGCGCGCCCCGGGCCCGTGATGGGGCGCCTCGCGCTTGCCCTCGCTCTCATCCTGGCTTGCAGCGCGGAGCCCATGACGGCCGGCGCCGACGGGCCGGGCTCGCGCCTCCTGGCGGCCGCCGGGCGGGGCGACCTCGCGGAGGTGCGCCGCCTCGCCGGTGCGCCCGGGTCCGAGGCCTATCTCGATGCGCGCGACGGACAGGGTCGCACGCCGCTGCTCCTCGCGGTCGAGGCGAACCGCGTCGAGATCGCGCGAGCGCTCATCGAGGCCGGCGCGAGCGTGAACGCGCAGGCCACTAACCAGGACACGCCCTGGCTTCTGGCCGGCGCGCGCGGGCGCACCGCGATCATCGCGATGATGCTGCCGCGGAAGCCGGACCTGACGATCCGCAACCGTTTCGGCGGCAACGCGCTCATCCCCGCCTGCGAGCGCGCGCACGTGGAGGCGGTGCCGCTGCTCTTGTCCGCCGGCATCGACCCGAACCACGTCAACAACCTCGGCTGGACCTGCCTCCTGGAGATCGTGATCCTCGGCGACGGCGGCCCGCGCCACCAGGAGGTCGCCCGCCTCGTCCTCGCCGCCGGCGCCGATCCGAACCTTGCGGACAAGGACGGGGTCACGCCCCTCGCCCATGCGCGCAACCGCGGCCACGGCGAGGTCGCCCGCATCATCGAGGCGGCCGGCGGCCGGCTGCGGCGATGACGCCCACGCAGCTTTCGCGTGAAATCGGCGGCGGGTTGGGATAGAGCGACCGGCGAAGCTCACACACTCCTGTCATTCCGGGAAGATCGGCGTTTATGGGTTCCGGGCTCCCCTTCGCGGCCCGGGATGACAGTTGGATAAGGACAAGAGAATGCCCCGTCCCGTGCCCCGCCCCGGCGTCCTCGACATCGAGGCCTACGTGCCCGGCAAGAGCGCCGCGCCCGGCGTCGCGAAGGTCCACAAGCTGTCGTCGAACGAGACGCCGCTCGGCCCGAGCCCCAAGGCCGTCGAGGCCGTGCGGCGGGCGGCGGGCGAGCTCGAGCTCTACCCCGACGGCACTGCTGCGGCGCTGCGCGAGGCGATTGCCTTGAAGCACGGGCTCGACCCGGCCCGCGTCGTCTGCGGCGCGGGCTCGGACGAGATCCTGAACCTCCTGACCCACGCCTACGTCGGCCCGGGCGACGAGGGCGTGTTCACGACCCACGGCTTCCTCGTCTACAAGATCGCGATTCTGGCAGCCGGCGGCACCCCCGTCGTCGCCGAGGAGCGCAACCTCACGGCGGACGTCGACGCGATCCTGGCCAAGGTCACGCCCAACACCCGCATCGTGTTCCTCGCGAACCCCAACAACCCGACCGGCACCTACCTCCCCTTCGAGGAGCTGCGCCGCCTGCACTCAGGGCTGCCCCCGACCGTGCTCCTCGTCATCGACGCGGCCTATGCCGAGTACGTGCGCCGCAACGACTACGCGGCGGGCCTCGAACTCGTCCACGCGCACGAGAACGTGGTCATGACCCGCACCTTCTCGAAGATCTTCGGGCTCGCCTCGCTCCGCCTCGGCTGGATGGTCGGGCCGGCGCACGTGGTCGACGCCGTGAACCGCATCCGCGGGCCGTTCAACGTCAACGGCCCCTCAATCGCGGCCGGCGTCGCGGCGCTCGCCGACGACGCGCACGTGGCGGCGGCCGTCGCCCACAACGAGCGATGGCTGCCCTGGCTCACCCGCGAGATCGGGGCGCTCGGCCTGAAGGTCACTCCGAGCGTCGGCAATTTCCTGCTCATCCACTTCTCGGCGGAGCTGGGGCGCACGGCCAAGGACGCGGACGCGTTCCTGACGCGGCGCGGCCTGGTGCTGCGGGCCGTCGGGGCCTACGGCCTGCCGCACTGCCTGCGCATGACGGTCGGGACCGAGGAGGCGAACCGCCTCGCGGTCGAGGCGCTGCGGGACTTCATGGCGCAGATGCCGGCGAAAGTGCGGGCGGATGCCTGAGCGCCTCGGGCCTCCCCGCGAAGAGCCGCTGTTCCGCCGCCTCGCGATCGTCGGCTTCGGCCTCATCGGCTCGTCGATCGCCCGCGCCGCGAAGCGTCTCAACCTCGCCCAAAGGATCGTCGCGGTCGACCGCGACGAGGCGGTGCTGGAGCGGGTGCGGGCGCTGTCCCTCGCGGACGAGACCACGGCCGATCCGGCCGAAGGCGCGCGAGGAGCCGACCACGTGATCCTGTGCGTGCCGGTCGGCGGCTACGAGGCGGTCGTGCGGGCCATGCGCGGGGTTCTTTCCTCCGGCTGCATTATTTCGGACGTGGGCTCGGTCAAGGGCGCCGTCGTCGCCGCGGTGCAGCCGCATCTGCCCGGGGGCGTGCACTTCGTGCCGGCCCATCCGGTCGCCGGCACCGAGCACTCGGGGCCGGACGCCGGCTTCGCGACGCTGTTCCACAACCGCTGGTGCATCCTCACGCCGCCCGAGGGGACGGACGAGAAAGCCGTCGACAAGGTGCGGGACTTCTGGGCCGCCATGGGGGCGAACGTCGAGGTCATGACGGCGCAGCACCACGACCTCGTGCTCGCCATCACGAGCCACGTGCCGCACCTCATCGCCTACAACATCGTCGGCACGGCGGCCGACCTCGAGACGGTGACGCAGTCGGAAGTCATCAAGTTCTCGGCCGGGGGCTTCCGCGACTTCACCCGCATCGCCGCCTCCGACCCGACCATGTGGCGCGACGTGTTCCTCAACAACAAGGAGGCGGTGCTGGAGATGCTCGGCCGCTTCAACGAGGACCTCGCGTCCCTCGCCCGCGCCATCCGCTGGGGCGACGGCGATGCCCTGTTCAACCTCTTCGCCCGCACCCGCACGATCCGCCGCGGCATCATCTCGGAGGGCCAGGAGACCCCGGAGCCGGACTTCGGCCGCAGGCGGGAGAGCTGATAGGGTGGCAGTCCGGATGACCGGATCGACAGGGCGGCTTGCCCGGCGCGAGCGGGCCCGTCTCGCGCTTCAGCTCATCCACTTCGACACGCAGGACGGGCGCAGCTTTAATCAGCAGCGCCGCACCCGCGGGTTGCCGCGGCGGTCGACGAGGATGTCGCCGCGCCGGTTCGTGACGTAGCAGTAGCCGGGGTCGAGGGGGCCGCCGGGGGCGGTCACGGCGGCGCCGGCGACGCCGCCGACGACCGCGCCGACGGGCCCGCCGACGATCGCGCCGGCGACGACGCCCGACGCCGTCCCGGCCGACTGCTGCGGCGTCTGGCAGGCCGCCACGGACAGGCCGATCAAGGCTGCGAGCAACACTTTGCGCATGGGGGGTCCTCCAGGTGGGGCGATTGGATCGGGAGGCTAACGTGCCGGGGGGCCGGAGGTTCACTTCATTAACCTTTGCGTGCACGCACCGTCCCCCTAAACTCGCGCCCATCGCAGATGAGAGCGCACCATGTCATCCAACCTCGCCATCGTCCTCCTGGGCCTTGCCCTCGTCGTCCTCGGCATCGTCGTCGCGAGCCGCGGGGACAGCGGCCAGAAGGTCGGCAACACCGGCTTCTCGGTGATCGGCTCCGTCACCCAGACCATCAGCAACGTGCGCCAAACCATCGATGGTAGTCGAGAGACGAAGCCGCGCGACTGGATCGGCTGGACCCTGTCGGCGCTCGGGCTCATCGTCGGCATCTGGGGCTTGTTCAAGTAGACGCGGGGCGCGCGTGCGCAATTTCGGATTCAGCCTCGTCGGCGGCGTCCAGCAGTTCATCACGAACTGCGCACGCCCAGCCGAGTTCGGCTTGCCCGCCGCCTCGGAGCCGCTGCTTCCTTCGCACAAGCTCTCCGAGGCCTTCGAGGGCGGCGAGCCGAACCTGTTCCAGGCGCTGCGCTGGGATTACGGGCTCGTCGAGACCCTCTACGGCCGCGAGGAGGACGAGAAGGCGATCCTGGGTTGGGCGAAGGGCGGCACCAATGCGGCGTCGGTCCGGCTCGTCACGGGCGAGGGCGGCGCCGGCAAGACGCGGCTCGGCGCGGCGGTCGCGCGCAAGCTGAAGGGCGAGGGCTGGACAGCCGGGTTCCTGCCGCAATCCGAAGCGGCGTTGTTCGAGGTCGGCGACAAGGGCCTGTTCCTCATCCTCGACTACCCGGAGGAGCAGGCCGCGCGCACCAAGGCGCTCTTCCGGAAGCTCGCCGAATGGCACGACGCGCCCTATCCGATTCGTCTCCTCCTCCTTTCCCGCCGCCCCTTCGCAGAGTGGGAGCCAGACGCGCTAATCCTCGAAGGCCGGTTCGGTCGCCAAGCCGTCGCGATGCCGGGCTCGCTGCCGCTCGAAATGGCGGAAGCGTTGGTCAAGGAGGCTGCCGCGAACTTCGCGCGCTCTGCCGGCAAGTTGGGGTCCAATCTTTCGGATGCCACCGAGTGGCTATCGCAATCGGACATCCACCGGCTGCCGCTCTTCGCCGCCGCCGCCGCGATCCATGCTGTGCTCGAGCCGGATCGCGCGTTTGGCATAGATGCCCCTAAGATCTTGCATTATCTCGCGGAGCGGGAACGGCGGCGCGTCCGTGAAATCTCCGAAGCGCGGGGCCTAGGGAAGACAGGGTTGGAGCGGCTGCTTGCGCTTGGTGTACTCGGTGATGGTTTGAGCGAAAGCGCCGTGCGAGAGTTGGGGAAAGCCGGCATCTACGACGGCCCGGCGCAAGATCCGGTCACTGCGTTGGCCGAAACGCCTTGGTGGCGAAGAGGTCGGCTGATCCGTCTCCAGCCGGATCGCCCCGCAGCGGCTTTTCTTGACGAAGTCTTTTTCGATTCACGATTCCCGAGCGGCCCGGAAAAGTTGCTGGACTGGCTTTTCATCGCTACCGCAGAAAACGCAAGCACGTTCGCTGATAGACTGGGCCGCATCCTCTTCGATCTCGATATCCTAAACCCCGCACGGCGTGGACCACATCCTCTTGATGATCGTCTGATCGACATGCTCCGAGCCGCCCCGGACCGAGGGGGTGCTTTCATCGAGGCAACCGGACGCGAGCCGCCGTTTCATGTCGCACGCTTTGCAGCCGAGGTGGTGGCAATCCGGGTCTCGACCATCGCTGATCCGGACAAACGGGCGGGGTTGCTGAATAACCTTGCCAACCTCCTCTCTGCCCTTGGGCGAAAAGAGGAAGCGCTGACCCGAGCCAAGGAAGCAGTGGCCCTCCGTCGTGACCTGGCACGGACGCATCCCGAAGACTTCACGCCCAATCTGGCGATAGCTCTCGGCACTCTCGCCGGGCAGTTATCCGATCTAGGCCAAATTGACGAGGCCCTCGCCGTGGCCGAAGAGGGAGTTGCTCTTCATCGTGAACTTGCGCGTACACGCCCCGAAGCATTCACTCGAGATTTGGCGGCGTCGCTGAGTAATATCGCCACCAAGCTCGATCTTGCGGGTCGCAGTGACGAGGCGCTTGCCCGGGCCGAAGAAGCGGTCGCACTTTACCGCGGCCTTGCGCAAGCCCAGCCAGAGGCATTTATGTCCGAGCTGGCGACATCGATCAACACGCTGGCGAATAGTCGCTCCAATTTAGGTCAAACCAAAGAGGCGCTCGCCGCCGCCAAAGAGGCGGTCGCACTTTATAGCGACCTCGCGCGTGCCCGGCCTGAAACGTTTACACCCAAACTGGCGGGGTCGCTCAATAACCTAGCGAACAGATTGTGCAATCTAGGCCGTCATGAGGAGGCACTAGTAGAAGCTGCGGCCGCGATCGCGCTTTATCGTAATCTAGCGCGCGGACGCTCTGAGGCCTTCACTCCCGATTTGGCTATGTCGCTCAATAATATTGCTGTCGTTCTTGCTATCACAGGTCGAGGCGAAGAGGCGCTCGCCCACGCCGAAGAAGCCGTGGCGCTTCGTCGCGAGCTCGCGCAGGTCCGGCCTGAGGTGTTCGAAGGGTATCTTGCGGGTTCCCTCAACAATCTCGCCAGCATACTTTCCGATCTAGGTCGAAGCTATGGTTCTATTGCACCGGCAGAGGAGGCTGTTGCGCTCTATCGCAATCTCGCGTGCGAACGGCCGGAAGCGTTCAGGCCCAATCTGGCAAAATCGCTTCACAACCTCGCCAGATTTCTGTCTGGCCTTGGGCGTAACGAGGACGCACTTGCTCCGGCCGAGGAAGCGGTGGCGCTCCGGCGCGTCCTTACGTGGACCCGACCCGAGGTGTTCGCCACAGGGCTAATTCGCTCTTTGGAGGTGCTCGTTCAAATCCTGAGCGATTTACACCGTGGGGAGGACGCCGAACGGGCTCATAGTGAGCTTTTAGCCCTCGGCGCAGAGCACGGCATTGACATACATAAAACTTAAGCCGCCCGCCGCACCACCCCCTTGAGCCGCTCCAGCGCCGCGTCGAGGGTCGCGTCGCGCTTGGCGAAGCAGAACCTCACCACGTTTTTCACCGCCCCCTCGGCATAGAACGCGCTCACCGGGATCGCGGCGACGCCGTGGTCGAGGACGAGGCGTTTGCAGAAGGCGGTGTCGTCGGTCTCGCCCAAGGGGGCGATGTCGATGTTGAGGAAGTAGGTGGCCTGGCTCGGGATCACCTTGAAGCCGAGCCCGGCGAGGCCCGCCGTGAAGCGGTCGCGGCTGCGGGCGAAGTCGGCGCGCATGCCCTCGAAGTAGGCGTCGTCCTTGCCGAGGCCGTAGGCGACGGCGGCCTGGAGGTTCGGCGGCGTCGTGAAGGTGACGAACTGGTGCGCCTTGGCGAGCACCCGCATGAGCGCGGGCGCGGCGCAGACGAAGCCGACCTTCCAGCCGGTCAGGTTGAAGATCTTGCCCGCCGAGCCGATCTTCACCGTACGCTCGCGCATGCCGGGAAGCCCGATCAGCGGCCGGTGGCGGCGGCCGTCGAAGACCACGTGCTCCCAGACCTCGTCGCAGACCGCGACGGCGTCGAAGCGGGCGCAGAAGTGGGCCAAGAGCGCGAGGTCGTCGTCGGAGAAGACCGTGGCGGTCGGGTTCAGCGGGTTGTTGAACAGCGCGACCTTGGTCTTGGGCGAGAAGGCCCGCGCCAGCGCCTCCTCGGTGAGGCGGAAGTCCGGCGGCTGGAGCGTCGCGAACCGCGGCACGCCCCCGGCCCGGCGCACGAGGGGCAGGTAGGCGTCGTACATGGGCTCGAACAGCACCACCTCGTCGCCGGGCTCGACGAGGGCAAGCAGCGCGCCGGCGATGGCCTCGGTCGCGCCGGAGGTCACCATGACCTCGGCCTCGGGATCGAAGGCGACGCCCTGCCAGCGCCGGTAGTGCGCCGCGACGGCCTGGCGCAGCTCCGGCAGGCCCATCATCGGCGGGTACTGGTTCCAGCCGTTCACGACGGCGTCGGCGGCCTTCTCGCGCACGTCCTGCGGGCCCGGGTCGTCGGGGAAGCCCTGGCCGAGGTTGACGGCGCCGGTCTCGCGGGCAAGCCGCGACATGACCTCGAACACGCTGGTCTCGATGCTGGCGAAGATGGGATTCATGGGATCGGCCCGGAACGCTCGTGGCTCCGGTTAGCACGGCGCGCCTGCGACAAGAACACCCGGCGGGCGCGCCCGGCCCAGCGTTGTTATCCGGCGGGCGCCACATAGATGAAGCTCAACCGGGCCGGCAGCCTAAGCGTCGAGGCCACTTCGCCCCCTCGCGGCCTCCGCAAGGCCGCCGGTCCGGCCTTCCCTCGACAGCGCGTTGACGTTCCGCCCAGGCGTAGCGATTCTGACCAGTCTGGTCAGAGAGGTGCGCCCGTGAAGAATCCCGCCTGGAAGCTTCAGGACGGCGATTGACAAAAGCTCCTTTCGCTGCGTCCATTAGACGTGCTGGGGGCTGCGATCCCCCCACGAGGCGACATGCCGAAGCATCGCGTCCAGCTTTCCTCCGGCAAGGACGCACGCATGCAATCCCTCGCGCCACGCACTACTCCGTCGCCCGGCCCTTCCGCCGCCCCTGGACTCTCAACGGCATCTCTCCGCGCCTGATCGAGCCGGAATGCCGACGAGATCACGATTTACAGCACCGGGACCGCATCCAGGACGTGGCGGCGGCTCCCGCGCCTATGAACTCGCGCAGGATCGGGGAATTGGACTGGCATGCGCCCTATCGTAGCCGGAGGCTTCATGGATCAGGTTTCGTCGCGCCCTTCCAGATCTCGGGACAGCGCTCACGGGGTCTCGCTTTCCGAGGCGTTCTGGGTGTGGCTGCGGGTCTCGCTCTTGAGCTTCGGCGGGCCTGCGGGCCAGATCGCGGTGATGCACAGGATCATCGTCGACGAGAAGAAGTGGGTCTCCGAAGGCCGTTTTCTCCACGCGCTCAATTACTGCATGCTCCTGCCCGGTCCCGAGGCGCAGCAGCTCGCCACCTATATCGGCTGGCTCATGCACCGGACTTTAGGCGGCATCGTCGCCGGCGGCCTGTTCGTCGTGCCCGGCGTCATCGCGATCATGGCCCTCAGCATGATCTATGCCGCCTTCGGCAAGGTGGGGGTCGTCGCGGCGCTGTTCTTCGGCCTGAAGGCCGCCGTGCTCGCGATCGTGCTGGAAGCGGTGATCCGCATCGGCAAGCGCTCGCTCAAGAACAACGTGATGCGCGGGCTCGCATTGGCGGCCTTCGTCGGCATCTTCTTCCTCGACGTGCCGTTCCCGCTCATCATCCTGGCCGCCGGCCTGATCGGGTTTTTCGGCGGCCGGGCCGGGCTTCCGCAATTCGCGGTCGGGGGCGGCCACGGGCCCGCGAAGAATGCCGCCGACCCTGAAGACCTGCTCGGCGACACCATGCCGGACCACGCCCGGCCGACGATAGCCCGCGCGCTGCGCGCCAGCGTCGTCTGGCTGCTGCTCTGGCTCGTGCCGGTCGCGGCGGTGCTCTGGGCCTTCGGCGAAGCCAACGTGTACAGCCAGATCGCGATCTTCTTCTCGAAGATGGCGATGGTGACCTTCGGCGGCGCCTATGCGGTGCTCGCCTACGTGGCGCAGCAGGCGGTCGAGCACTATCGTTGGCTGCAACCCGGTGAGATGCTCGACGGCCTCGGCATGGCCGAGACCACGCCCGGGCCGCTGATCATGGTGCTGCAGTTCGTGGGCTTCATGGCGGCCTACCGCGACCCCGGCGCGCTCTCGCCGATGACGGCCGGCGTGCTCGGCGGGCTGCTCGCCACCTGGGTCACCTTCATCCCGTGCTTCCTGTGGATCTTCCTCGGCGCGCCCTTCATCGAGGTGATGCGCGGCAACAAGGCCCTGGCGGGCGCGCTCTCCGCAATCACCGCCGCGGTCGTCGGCGTGGTGCTCAACCTCGCGATCTGGTTCGCGATCCACACCGTGTTCCGGGAGGTCCGGCCTCTGCGCGCCTATGGGGTCGGCTTCGACGCGCCGGTGCTGGCGAGCATCGATCCCTGGGCGTTCGCGCTCGCGCTTGCCGCCGCCGTCGCGATCTTCCGCTTCAAGGTCGGCATGATCCCGGTCCTTGCGGCGTGCTCCGCCGCGGGCGTCCTTCTCCATCTCGCGGGAGCGGTCGGATGAACGGTGTTCGCGCCGCCTTGGCGTTCGGGCTCGCGCTCGCCGCCGCCCCGGCCGGCGCGCAGACCATCACCTTCGGCGACACGCCGGCGGGGCAGCTTCCGAGGGAGTTCGAGACCGGATTGACGGGCGGTGGGCCGCCGCCCCGCTGGGAGGTGGTGGCCGATCCGACCGCCACGGACGGCAAGGCGCTGGCGCAGCTCAGCGCCGATCCGACCGACCTGCGCTTCCCGCTCGCCGTCGCCCGGGCACCCGCGCCGGCGGACGCCGAGGTCGGCACGCGCTTCAAGCCGGTCTCGGGCAAGGAGGATCAGGCCGGCGGCCTCGTCGTCCGCTTGCAGGACGCGGACAACTACTATGTGACCCGGGCGAACGCGCTCGAGGACAACGTCCGCTTCTACCGTGTCGTGAAGGGACGCCGTCAGCAGCTCGCCAGCGCCAATATCAAGGTCGCGCCGGGCGAATGGCACAGCCTGACGCTCCGCGCCGAAGGCAACCGCTTCACGGTCTCGTTCGACGGGAAGCAGGTCCTCAGCCACGCCGACTCGACTTTCAAGGCGCCGGGCAAGGTCGGGCTCTGGACCAAGGCCGACAGCGTGACGCGCTTCGAATCGCTCACCATCAAGCCGCTGCGGTGAGGCGGAAGGCCCGTCCTATGAGCCCTCCTGCGGACCGGCGGCGGATCTTCGTGGCGCGGTCGCTGCGCGCCTTCGCCGACGGCTATGTCGCCGTCCTCTTGCCGCTCCACCTCTCGCTCCTCGGCTTCGAGGCCTTCGCGGTCGGGGCCATCGCGACGGCGGCGCTCCTCGGCTCGGCCCTCCTGACGCTCGCCCTCGGGGTCGCGGCGCACCGGGTGCGGCGGCGTCCGGCGCTGCTCGGGGCCGCGCTCCTGATGGCCGCGACCGGCTTCGGCTTTGCCGTGGCGCACGGCTTCTGGCCGCTTCTCGTCGTCGCCTTCGTCGGGACCTTGAACCCGTCGGGCGGCGACGTGAGCGTGTTCCTGCCCCTCGAGCACACCGTGCTCGCCCATACGGTCACGGACCGGGAGCGCACGGCGACGTTCGCGCGCTACAGCTTCGCGGGCGGCGTGCTCGGGGCGCTTGGAGCGCTCGCGGCCGGCGTGGTGGACTGGCTCGCGCCGGCGGTCGCGCCCGCCGCCACCATCAATGGTTTGTTCGTCCTCTACGCGACCTTAGGACTCGCGACGTTCCTCCTCTATCGCGGCCTGTCGCCGGCGGTCGAGGCCCAGGACGGCAGCCCGCCCGCGCCGCTCGGCCCGTCGAAGCGGCGGGTCTACGGGCTTGCGGCGCTGTTCTCGGTCGACGCCTTCGGCGGCGGCCTCGTCGTCAACGCGCTCCTGGCGCTGTGGCTCTTCGAGCGCTTCGGGCTGTCGGTGTCGACGACCGGCGCGATCTTCTTCGCCACCAAGCTCTGCTCGGCGGCGTCGTATTTCCTGGCCGTGCCGCTCGCCCGGCGCTTCGGCCTCGTCAACACGATGGTGTTCTCGCACCTCCCGGCCAACGTCTTCCTCATGCTGACCGCCTTCGCGCCGTCGATCGAGGTCGCCTTCCTCCTGCTCGTCCTGCGCGGCCTCCTGTCCGAGATGGACGTCCCGACGCGCTCGTCCTACGTCATGGCCGTGGTCCGGCCCGAGGAAAGGCCGGCGGCGGCGAGCGTCACGGCCGTGCCGCGCAGCCTTGCCGCGGCGGTGGCGCCGCTTCTGTCGGGCTGGCTGTTCAGCGTGACGACGTTCGGATGGCCGCTCGTCATGGCCGGCGCGCTCAAGGCCGCCTACGACCTCGCCCTGCTGTGGCGGTTCTCGAAGGTGAAGCCGCCGGAGGAGATCGAGGAACCATGACGTATCCGCCTGTCGAATCATCGATCCGACACGGCGGCAAAACGTGCTAGCAACGCACGTCCGCCCGTCCCCACGAAAGCGGGGCCCAGGGTCACACGAAGAAAGAACTGGTTCGTCCCGATGTCCGTTTCCGCCGGCCGTGAATTCCTCTCCATCCCGGGCCCGACCGTCGTCCCGGACGCCGTGCTCGCCGCCATGCAGAAGCCGGCGGTCGACATCTATGCGGGGCCGCTGGTCGCGCTCACGGACGGGCTGCTCGCCGACATGAGCCGCATCTTCGACACCGCGGGGCGCTCCTACATCTACGCGGCGAACGGCCACGGCGCCTGGGAGGCCGCGCTCACCAACGTGCTCTCGCGCGGCGACAAGGTGCTGGTCCTGGAAAGCGGGCGCTTCGCGATCGCCTGGGGCGA
>DASVVU010000147.1:0-5300 GCA_036386395.1 Beijerinckiaceae bacterium
TCGGCTCGTCGAGGAAGAGAATCTGCGGCTCGTGCGACAAGGCCTTCGCAATCATGACCCGGCGCTTCATGCCGCCGGACAGGGTCATGATCTTGCTGTCCTTCTTCTCCCACAGGGAGAGGTCCTTCAGCACCGTCTCGACGAAGGCGGGGTCCGCGCGCTTGCCGAACAGGCCGCGGCTGAAGCTCACCGTCGACCAGACGGTCTCGAAGGCGTCGGTCGTCAGCTCCTGCGGCACGAGGCCGATGAGGGATCGCGCCGCGCGGTAATCGGAGACGATGTCGTGGCCCCCGGCCAGCACGGTGCCGGCGGTCGCGTTGACGATGCCGCAGACGATGCTGATGAGCGTCGTCTTGCCGGCCCCGTTCGGGCCGAGGAGCGCGAAGATCTCGCCCCGGCGGATCTCCAGGTCGACGTTCTTGAGGGCCTCGAAGCCCGAGGCATAGATCTTCGAGAGGTTCGAAACGGAGATGACCGGCTGCATGCGGATGCTGACGTTGGGGCAGGGGCTGCGGACCATCCGCGGGACGGCGTATGGCCGACGAATCGGCGGTTTGGCTAGGGGGCGGACATTTTCGCGGCAACGTGCGAAACCGCCCTGCAAAAATGTCCCAGCCTCCTCATGGGCGCCGTCTTCGACAATGCTTTCAGAAATTCACGCAAGCCTTTGAGGAGCGGGCGGATTCGACTTATGGGCGCGCCTCGGCGGCTTGAAGTGTGTGTTCCAAAATTCCCGTGCCGTGTTTTCGCCGCCAAGCGCGATGCGCCAGCCCTATGTTCAACGGAGCCTTAAGCTGTTGCTGAAAACATAGGCACGTCCCGTCGTTTCGGCGGGTCTTCCTGTGCACAGAAGAGCGCAGCCGTGAATGCTCCAGTTGTTGTCGTTACCGACCGGCCTTCACGCAGCACAGAGCTCGCCGCGTTTCTTCGCCAGATCGCCGACGTCGAAATCGTCGGCACCGAGCAGAGGTGGAGCGAGGGACGTTCGCCCCGGGCAGTAGTGTCGGACCTGACCCTCACCCACCCTCACGCCATCCGGTGCCTGCGGCGCCTCCGGCAGTCGTACGGAGAGGGCGGGATCCCCTTGGTCTGCCTGCTGCGGTCCGGAGATCCGAGCGCCCATCTGGAGGCGAAAGCGCTCGGCGCAAAGGCGTGCCTGCCGGCGGAGTCGCAGCACGAGCTCGTCGCGGAGGCCGTCGTGCGGCTCGCCTTCCCGGGTGAGGAAGTTGCCGACCGGATCGTCGCGCGGTCGTGCTCGCGGGCCGCGGAGGTGCTAAACTCGATGTTCTGCGCCGCGCAGGGCGGCGCGGCGCCGAGCATGATGGCCGTGGAGCGCGGCGTAGCCCCGGTCCTCGACGCCATCAAGGACGGCGGGCTCGATCGGTGGCTCGCCACCGTGTGGGCTTACGACGACGCGACCTATCAGCACTGCCTCTTGGTGACGGGGTACGCCGCGGGCTTCGCCCAGTTCCTCGGCCTGTCCCGACGCGACCGGCAGGCGCTCGTGCGCGCCGCCCTCGTGCACGACGTCGGGAAAGCGCAGATCCCGCGCGAGATCCTGAACAAGCCGGGCCGCCTCACCGACGACGAGATGGCGGTGATGCGGACCCATGCGGCGTGCGGGTTCGACCTCCTCGCGAGCGGCGGCGAGTGCGACGCCGCAACCCTCGATGCCGTCCGGCACCACCACGAGATGCTCGACGGCTCCGGCTATCCCGACGGCCTCCGCGGGGATCAGATCAGCGACCCCGTCCGCCTCCTCACCATCTGCGACATCTACGCCGCGCTGACGGAAAGGCGGCCGTACAAGGCCCCGCTGCCGGCCGAAGAGGCGCTCCGCATCCTGAACGGCATGTCCGGGAAGCTGGAGCCGGCTCTGCTTGGCGCCTTCGCGCAATCGGTGCACCAGACACTGCCCAGAGCCGCTTAGCCGCTGCCTTAAACCGCTCGGCCAATTCTTCCGAAGGCGCCTCCGCGCTCGAAGCTCCATACAAGGCGCCGACTCTGCAGGGGCGCTCACGGGACGCGTCAACCATAGGCGACATTTTCGCCATGACGTGCGAAATGCCCTATGAAGATTCATCGCGCCTGCCGGTGCCAAACGGGGCGGCGCTCAGGGAGGAAAAAGGATGGTGCGGGTTGCGGCGGCCGCTCTTGCGGCGATCATGGGGTTCACGCTTGCGGGCGCCGCCTCGGCGCAGGCGCCGTCCGGCAAGGTGACCGTCGTGACATCCTTCTCCAAGGAGGTGACGGACCCGATCAGGAAGGCGTTCGAGAAGGCCAACCCGGGCGTCGCCCTCGACGTCCAGAACCGCAACACCAATGCCGGCGTGAAGTACCTGGAGGAGACCCGGTCGAGCCCTCAGGCCGACCTCTTCTGGGCCTCCGCGCCGGACGCCTTCGAGGTGCTGAAGGCGAAGAGCCTCCTGCAGCAGTACCAACCGAAGGCGGCCGGCATCCCGGAGAAGATCGGCGCCTTCCCGATCAACAACCCGGAGGGCTACTACTTCGGCTTCGCGGCCTCGGGCTACGGCATCATGTGGAACGAGCGCTACGCCAGGGCGAACCGCCTGGCCGAGCCGAAGGAGTGGGCCGACCTTGGCAAGGCCGCCTACTTCGACCACGTGGCGATCGCCGCGCCCTCGCGCTCCGGCACGACGCATCTCACGATCGAGACGATCCTCCAGGGCGAGGGCTGGGCCGAGGGCTGGCGCACCGTCAAGGAGATGGCCGGCAACTTCCGCCAGGTGATGGAGCGCTCGTTCGGCGTGCCGGACGCCGTCAACTCCGGCCAGGTCGGCTTCGGCATCGTGATCGACTTCTTCGCCTTCTCGTCGCAGGCCTCGGGCTTCCCGGTGAAGTTCGTCTATCCGAGCGTGACCACCATCGTGCCGGCGAACGTCGGCATCGTCGCGAACGCGCCGAACCAGGCCGGGGCGCGGGCCTTCGTCGACTTCCTGCTCTCGCCGGAAGGGCAGGAGGTGCTGCTCGAGCCCTCGATCCGGCGGCTTCCGGTCAACCCCGCGGTCTATGCCAAGGCGCCGCCGGACTATCCCAATCCGTTCAAGGACCCGTCGCTTGGGGCGCGGGTGAAGTTCGACGTGGAGGTGTCCGAGAAGCGCACGGCCGTGGTCGACACCCTGTTCGACCAGCTCGTCACCTTCCAGCTCGACGCCCTGAAAGCCGCGACCCGGGCCATCCACGACACCGAGGCGGCGCTCGCCAAGAAGGACAACCCGCAAGGCCGCGCCCTCGTGAAGGAGGCCCGCGACCTCGTCGCCGCCATGCCGGTGAGCGAGGCCGAGGCGTCGTCCCGCGAGACCGCCGCCGCCTTCACGGGCGGGAAGGAGAAGGGCGCCCGGCAGGCCGAGCTCGAGCAGCAGTGGGCCGCCTTCGCCCGCGAGCGCTACGCGCAGGCGCGGGCCAAGGCCGAGGAAGCGCAGAAGCTCGCGCGCTGAGGGTCGGGCGAGGCAGACTCATCCGCGGTTGCCCCATGGCGTTCGCGTTCTCCCGCCCCGCACCGTCCGCGGCGCCGCCCCTCGGGCAGGCGCTCGCGGCGGGCGTGGTCGCGCTGTTCCTGCTGCTCTTCCTCGTCCTCCCCGTCGCGACGGTCGTCTACGTCGCCTTCACCGAGAAGGGCACCGGCGCCTTCACCCTCGTCAACTTCGCCGACTTCGCCCGCACCGACCTCTTCGTCCGCTCGTTCTGGAACTCGGTCTACGTCTCGGCCCTGTCGGTGGTGCTGGCCTCGGCGTTCGCGCTGCCGCTCGCCTACTTCACCTCGCGCTTCGAGTTCCGCGGCGCGGCCCTCGTGCAGACGCTGGGCTTCCTGCCGCTGATCATGCCGCCCTTCGTCGGCGCCGTCGCGATGCAGCTCCTGTTCGGCCGCAACGGCACGGTGAACCTCCTCCTCGACGACGCCTTCGGGATCAAGGTGCCGTTCATGGAGGGCCTCAACGGCGTCATCCTCGTCGAGGCGGTGCACTACTTCCCCTTCATCCTGGTCAATCTCTCGGCGGCGCTGCGCAACATCGACCGCTCGATGGAGGAGGCGGCCCAGAGCCTCGGCTCGTCGGGCCTGCGCCTCTTCCGCCGCATCGTCCTGCCGCTTGCGATGCCCGGCTATGTCGCGGGCGCCTCCCTCGTCTTCGTGAAGGTGTTCGACGACCTCGCGACGCCGCTCCTCCTCAACGTCAAGGACATGCTGGCGCCGCAGGCGTATCTCAGGGTGACCTCCATCGGCATCGCCGATCCCATGGGCTACGTCATCGCCCTCGTGCTCGTCGCGGGCTCGATCCTCGCCATGTGGATCTCGGGGCTCGCGGTCGCGGGCCGCGACTACGCCACCGTGCAGCGCGGCGGCGGCGGGCTTTCGCGCCGACGCATGATGCCGTGGGAGAGCACGATCGCCTATGTCATCGTGATTCTCATCCTCGCCCTCGTGCTCGCTCCGCACATCGGGCTCGTGCTCCTGTCCTTCGCGACGGTGTGGTCGTTCAGCCCGCTCCCCGACGCCTTCACCCTCGCCCACTACGCCCGGGTGTTCGGCGACAGCTCGGTCTACATCAAGAACACCCTCCTCTACGCCTCGCTTGCCGGCCTGATCGACGTCGTCCTCGGCGTCGCCATCGCCTACCTCGTCCTGCGCACGCGCCTCATCGGCCGCGAATGGCTCGACTGGGCCGCGACCGCGGCCCTCGCCGTGCCGGGCGTCGTCCTCGGCATCGGGTATCTCCGCACCTTCTACGGCGTGACGCTCCCCGGCGGGCGGCCCCTCGCGACGCTCTGGGTGATGATCGTGCTGGCGCTCGCCGTGCGCCGCCTGCCCTATGCGCTGCGGGCCTGCCACGCCGCCCTGCAGCAGATCTCGGTCTCCCTCGAGGAGGCGGCCGAGAACCTCGGCGCCACGAAGCGCCGCACCATCCGGCGCGTGGTCGTGCCGCTGATGGCGGGCGGCATCCTCGCCGGCTTCGTGTCGAGCTTCGCGACCGCCGCCGTCGAGCTGTCCGCGACCTTGATGCTCGTCCAGTCCGACGCCGACGCGCCGCTCGCCTATGGTCTCTACGTCTTCATGCAGTCGGCGGCGGGCCGGGGCCCGGGCGCGGCCCTCGGAATCATCGCCGTCGTCATGGTCGCGGCCGGCACGCTCCTGTCCCACCTCCTCGTCGAGCGCAGCCAGAAGGCGGGCGCCGCATGAGCGAGGCTGCCGCGAAAGCCGCCGGCGTGCGGCTCGAAGGCGTGAACCTGTCCTACGGCACGCACCGCGTGCTCAAGGACGTGAGCATCGAGGTGCGCCCCGG
>DASVVU010000148.1:0-15775 GCA_036386395.1 Beijerinckiaceae bacterium
CCCGCCGGCGCTGTCTGGGCCCAGAGGAGGAACTGGCGGACGATCATGCCCGGCGCCAGCGCATGAATGCGAGGATGTCGAGGGGCTTGCCGATCCGCCCGTGGGCGGGGCGCGCCGGGGCCGCGGGCGGAGGAGCCGGTAACAGGTCCGCGGGACGGGCCGGCGGCAGCGGCACGGCGGCGGATATGGTAGCGGGTTCGGCGGCGGATACGGCGGCGGACACCGGCTCCGGCTCGGTAGCGGTCACGGAGCGCGGGAAGAAGCCGCCGAGCGCCGCCGTGCGGGTGCCGGCGTCCGAGGAATTCCCGGCGCGCCACAGGCGCGCGACCTCCTCCGAGATCGGCCCCGTCCGCCCGTCCGTGCGGAACAGCCCGTGCAGGGCGGGCCCGTCGCTGCGCGCAAAGGCAACCGGCACGTTTGGAGCGAAAGCCGGCGCGGCGCTCGCCTGGGCCGCCTGGGCGGCTTGCGTCCCGTGGCTCGCTGCGAGGAGCGCGTAGACCTCGCCCGCGCCTCGCGTCCGGCCCCTGGCGTCGTAGAAGATCGAGCGGTTCGCGGCGGCGGCGTCGGGGAAATCGGCGGCGGCGGAGCGGCGCGGCGCGTCTTTCGCAGCGCGGATCAGGTCGACGGCTCCGCGCGGCCCAAGGAAGTGGGCGACGTAGAGGTCGGCGCCCGACGGCTCGCGTCCGAGCTCGGCGGCGAGGAGGTCGCGGTTCTTCTGGGTGAAGGCGCCGGCCATGAGCGAGGCGGCCTGAGGGTCTTGCCTGAGCGCCAGGACCTGCCGGCGCGCCTTCGGGTCGTCGACCGCGAAGGTGCCGTCGGACCTTGCCGCGATGACGCCGGCGTAATCGCCGAGGCCGAGCCGCGGCCCCTCCGTCTTCACGAGGCCGAGCCAGGTCTGCTCGATGAACTGGAACAGGCCGGTCGCGGACGAGCTGCGCGCCCGCGCCTTCGGGTCGAGGGCCGATTCCTTCTGAGCCGTGGCGAGGAGGTAGTCGAAGCCGGTCCCGGTCCGCTCGGCCCCCTGGCGGATGGCGTCCACGACCGGGTTTGCCGGCGCGGGCTCGCGGGCGGAAGGCGTGGTGAACAGGAACATCGGTCTTGGGGTGAGGCCCGAGCGCGGGCGGCCCCGCGCTGCCCTTGAGACTGGCCCGGTTATGGTAAAGGAAGGTTGAAGGATGCCTCCTCCCTGGCGTCCCACGCCTGTCCCGCCCTCGCCGGAACGCCCGCATGACCGACCAAGCGCCCGCCTCGCACCCTCGCGGCGGCCTCTACTTCGAGGACTTCGTCGTGGGCGCCGTGATGCGCCATCGCCTCACCCGGACGGTGACGCAGATGGACAACATGCTGTTCTCGAACATGACGCTGAACCCGCAGCCGCTCCACATCGACGCGCACTTCTGCGCGACCGAGACCGAGTGGGGCCGCCCGCTCATGAACTCGCTCTTCACGCTGGGGCTGATGATCGGCATCTCGGTCAACGACACCACGGTCGGGACCACCATCGGCAACCTCGGCATGACCGAGGTGCGCTTCCCGGCGCCGCTGTTCGAGGGCGACACGGTGAGCGTCACGACCGAGGTCGCGGGAAAGCGCGAGTCGCGCTCGCGCCCGGACGCCGGCATCGTCGACTTCATCCACCGGGCCTACAAGCAGGACGGCAGGCTCGTGGCGGAGTGCCGCCGCCAAGCCTTCATGAAGAAGCGCCCGGCCTGATGCGCTCGCTCCTGTTCATCCCCGGCGACAGCCCCAAGAAACTCGACAAGGGAATCGGCTCGGGCGCCGACGTTCTATTGGTGGATCTTGAGGATTCGGTCGCGCTCTCGGGGAAGGAAGCGGCGCGCAGGACGGCGGCGGCGTTCCTCGCTGCGGCGCGCATGGAGGCGAACCGCCCGCGCCTCTACGTGCGCGTCAACGCGCTTTCGACGGGCCTCGCCGACGCCGACCTCGACGCCGTCATGACGGCGGGGCCGGACGGGATCATGCTGCCGAAGACCGTCGGCGGGCCGGACGTGTCGCACCTTGCCGCGAAGCTCGCCGTGCGCGAGGCCGAACACGGCCTGGAAGACGGGTCGACCCGCATTGTCGCCATCGCGACCGAGAGCGCCCGCGGCATCTTCGCCCTCGGCACCCTCGCCGGCTCAAGCCACCGCCTCGCCGGCGTCGCCTGGGGCGGCGAGGACCTCGCCGCCGACGTCGGCGCGGAGACGAACCGCGGCGAGGACGGGCTCTACACCGATCCCTACCGCATCGCCCGCAGCCTCACCCTCTTCGCCGCGGCGGCGGCGGAGGTCGACGCCATCGACAGCGTCTACACCGACTACCGCGACCTCGACGGCCTCGCCGCCGAGTGCCAGGAGGCCCGCCGCGACGGCTTCTCCGCCAAGATGGCGATCCACCCGGCGCAAGTCGCGGTCATCAACGAGGCCTTCACGCCCTCCGACGCGGCCCTCGCCCACGCCCGCACGGTCGTCGAGGCCTTCGCCCGCAACCCGGACGCCGGCGTCGTCGGCATCGAAGGCCGGATGATCGACCGCCCGCACCGGAGGCAGGCCGAGCGGCTCCTGGCACGGGCGAAGACGACTTAAGGCCGCCTACCGCACCCCGTGCCGCCGCGGCCCGCCGGGGGTCTGGCCCCAGCCGGCCTGGTTGCGGGGACGGTCCGGGCGGTCGACGTTGCCGGTCGCGGTCACGTCGCGCTTCGGGGCGTGGCGCTTCGTCGTGCGCAGGAAGCGCTTGCCGCCGCGCTCGAAGCTCTGCGCCCAGCCGGCCTGATCGACCATGGAGGGGGAGTCGACCGGGGCCGGGCCGACGGGAAGGGCCGAGGCGGGGGAGAACGCGGCGCCGGCCATGAGCGCGGCCGCGGCGAGGGAAAGCACGATCTTCATGGGAGGCACTCCGTTCGAAGGACCTGCCAAGGCAACAAGCATCGCTGAGGCTTGTTCCCCGGCAGGGGCCCTGTCCTTGACAGAATTGCTCATGCTGCAATCCTTTACCTCATGAAGTTCACCCGCATCACCATCGACCCCGGCCAGATGGGCGGCGTGCCCTGCATCCGCGCCCTGCGTATCCCGGACCGCGTCGCGACCGTGGTAGGCATGGTGGCGGATGGGATGACTGAGGCGGAGATTCTCGCCGCCTATCGGGACCTCGATAGCGAGGACATCCGGGAGGCGCTGCGCGCCGAGCCGTCAGTTCTTCAGATGGGCCGCCCTCCCAAGCCCTCATCCTGAGGTGCGAGCGAAGCGAGCCTCGAAGGACGCACCGCCGGTGCAGCCTCCAATCGCCTTGTGCGTGCTTCGAGGCTCGGCCTTCGGCCTCGCACCTCAGCATGAGGAGGTAGGAGGGCGGTCCCAGCAAGGCCACGCCTCTAACCCGCCGGCGGCCCCTGGTCGCCGCCGCCGGGCGGGCGGCCCATCCGGAACAGGGTCTCGGGGGTCGCGACGAAGTATTCGCGGTAGCCGGCGCGGGCGATGGGGCGCATGGCGGCGGTGTCGACGACGCCGTCCCGGATGTAGCGGTCGTCAATGTGGACGCCGACCACCTCGCCGATGACGAGGTGGTACTTGGCCTCGCCCGCGAAGGGCTTGAGCGGCAGGGTTTGGAGCCACTTGCATTCGAGGGCGACGGGCGATTCCGCGACCCGGGGCGGGCGCACGAGGCGGGAGGGCGCGGGCGTGAGGCCGGCGAAATCGAGCTCGCTCGTCCCCCGCGGCAGGGGCGCCGAGGTCGCGTTCATGGCGTCGCGGAGATCCCAGGTCGCGAGGTTGCAGACGAACTCGCGCCCCTCCTCCGCGAAGGCCAGGGCATCCTTGTAGCCCGCCGACGAGAAGCCGACGATGTCGGGGCGGTCCGAGAAGGCGTTGAAGTAGGAATAGGGCGAGAGGTTCACGGCGCCGGCAAGGCTCATGGTCGTGACCCAGCCGATCGGGCGCGGAGCGACGAGGGCCTTGAACGGATTGTAGGGCAGCCCGTGGTCGTTCTTCGGCGGCTCGTAGAACATTCTTCTGGGCTCAGAGCCGCGTGACCACGTCGGACAGAGCCGGCCGCGGGCGCTCGACCGGACTCTCCTTCGGGCGGCCGATGTGGACGAAGCCTGCCATGCGCTCGGCCGGGGCGAGGCCGAGCGCATCGAGGACGCGGCGGTCGAAGGCATACCACTCGGTGATCCAGGAGGTGGCGTAACCCATTGCATTCGCGGCTACGACGAGGGTCATGGCGGCGGCGCCGGCCGAGAGAACCTGCTCCCAATCCGGGATCTTCACGTGCGGAGCGGCCCGCGACACGACGCCGATCGCGAGGGGCGCGCGGGCGAGGCGGTTCCGCTCGAACGCCTCGGTCTCGGCGCTGACCTGCGGGTTGTCGGCCCGGAAGGCCCTCGCGATCGTCTCGCCGATCCGCCGCCCCGCCTCCCGGTCAAGGACGAGGAAGCGCCAGGGTGTGAGCCGCCCGTGGTCGGGCACCCGCGCCGCGATGGTCAGAAGCGTCTCGATCTCCTCCGGCGTCGGGCCGGGGTCCATGAGGAGGTGCGGCGCGACCGAGCGGCGCTTCTTGAGGAGCTCGACGGTTTCGTTCATGTGCGCTTCAGCGGATTGGGATATAAGAGCCAAGCTTCTAGAGGCGGGCGAGGCCACGGTCTCGCCTTTCTCGGGGCCAAAGACAAGCCAAGGGTTCGGGAGGATGGCCGCCTCGAGAAGCGGCCGAAGGACAGCGTAAAGCAGCGATGGTCACCGTGTCGAAGGCCGCTCCGCTCTGCGGGCCGAGCGCCGGTTGCGTATGGACCCGCCGCGAGACCCTCGTCTCGATGGCGGCCGTGCTCCTCTTCGCCGCCGCCGCCATGGCGCTCTGGCCGCTGATCGGCGCAGTCGTGCCCTGGGATTCCAAGAACCACTTCTACCCGATGCTGCGCTATCTTAGCACGGCGCTTGAGCACGGCGAGCTACCGCTCTGGAATCCCTACCATTTCAGCGGCCACCCCTCCGTCGCCGACCCGCAGTCGCTGCTGTTCACGCCGACCATGCTGCTGTTCGCCTGGGCGGTGCCGTCGCCGTCGATGCAGCTCTTCGACGCCGTCGTGTTCGCCCACTTCCTGCCGGGCGCGCTTGGCGTGCTGATGCTGTTCCGCCGCCGCGGCTGGGCGCCCGCGGGCGCTGTCGTCGCCGCCATGATCTTCATGCTCGGCGGCTCCGCCTCGGCGCGGCTCCAGCACACCGGCATGATCTTCAGCTACGGCTTCTTCCCCCTCGCCCTGTGGCTCCTGGAGGAGGCCCTCGACCGGCGCTCCTATCGCTTCGCCGTGCTCTTCGCCGCCGTCGCCGCCGCCATGACGGTCGGGCGCGACCAGGTCGCCTTCCTGTGCGCGCTCACTCTCCTCGGCTTCGTCGTCTGGCGGGCGTGGATCGCCGAGGACCGGCTCGCCTTCGTGCGGACCCGCCTCGGCGTGCTCGCCGTGGCCGGCGCCGTCGGCGGGGCACTCTTGGCGGTGCCGGTCATCCTGACAATGCAGTTCCTCGCGACCTCGACGCGGCCGGGGTTCGGCTTCGGGGTCGCGGCCATGGGCTCGCTGCCGCCGTCGAGCTTGGCTACGGTGCTGTTCAGCGACGTGTTCGGGTCGCTGCGCACCACCTACGACTACTGGGGCCCCGACTTCCAGAGCATGGACGCCGGCACCTGGACCGACCGCGCCACGAACTACCTCTTCGCCGGCACGATCCCGGCCCTGCTGCTGATCTGGCACGGCATCGCCGGCGGGCGTCTCTTCGCCAAAGAGTTCCGCTTCTTCCTGATCGTCGGGGTGGCGGCGGTGCTGTTCGCGCTCGGGCGCTACACCCCGGCCTTCGCCCTGGTCTTCGACCACCTCCCCGGCGTCGCCCTCTACCGCCGCCCGGCCGACGCCACTTTCCTGATCAACGTCGCCCTCGCCTTCGCGGGCGGCTACCTCGTGCACCGCTGGGTCCGCGAGGGCGCGCCGAAGCTCGCGAGCTTCCGGCGGCCGGCGAACGCGGCGCTCGCCGGCCTTGCCGTCCTCCTCGTCATCGCCGCCGTCGCGAGCGCGCTTAGCTTCGCGCTCCGCGCCGGCCATGCCCTCGACGCCCTGCGCGACGTGGCGCTTGCCACCGCGGTCGCGGCCCTCGCCGCGGCCCTCGTCGTGAAGGCCGGAACGCCGGCCCGGCGGGTGGCCCTCGCCTCCCTCCTCGTCGCCTTCACGGCGGGCGAGCTTCTGTGGCGCAACGCGGCGTCGGCGCTGAACGCCGAGCCCGCCGAGCGCTATGCCGTCTTCCGCGAGCTTCCGCCCGAGCAGCTCCAGGGCCTGCAGGTCCTGAAGAAGGAACTCGCCGAGCGCAACGCCCGAGGCGAGCGCCCCCGGGTCGAGATCCTCGGCCTCGGCGGCGCCTGGCAGAACGCCTCCATGGTGCTCGGCCTCGAGGACACCATCGGCTACAACCCGCTCCGCCTCGCCGACTACGAGAAGGCGGTCGGGCCCGGCGAGAACGCCGTCGACCCGAACCTGCGCACCTTCCCGGGCACCTTCCGTGGCTACAAGTGCCGCCTGGCGAGCCTGCTTGGCCTCGAGTACCTCGTCCTCGACCGGCCGATCGAGCGCCTGCCGCGCCACTTCCCGCGGCTCGTCGGCCCAAAGCTCCTCTACGGCTCCGGCGCCATGTGGGTGTACCGGCTCAACCCCGGCACGCCCCGCGCCTACCTCGCGACGCACCTCGTGCCGGTCGAGTCCGAGAGCGTGCTCCAGCAGGCGGAGCTGCCGGACTTCGACCGCCCGAACGAGGCGCTCGTCGACGAGGCGAGCCTCGACGCGATCAAGGGCGACTACGGCCTGCGCGACGGCACGGTGCAGGCGGACCCGGCGAACGGGTCGGTCAAGATCACGGCCTACGGCCGCAACGAGGTGACGCTCTCGGTCGAGACCGACCGCAACAGCGTCGTCGTCCTGCACGACATCTTCTACCCGGGCTGGGAGGCGACGGTCGACGGCGAGCGCCGGCCGATCCTGCGCACGAACCTCCTGTTCCGCGGCGTCGAGGTTGGTCCCGGCCGCCACACGGTCACGTTCCGCTTCCGCCCCCTCTCCATGGACAACCTCGTCGCCGCCGCGAGCGAGCTCGTGAGCCGGGGCGAGGACGAGGGCGGGACGGCGGTGCGGTAAGCGCCGTCATCCCGGCGCACCCCGAAGGGGCGAGCCCGGGACCCATAAACACGAACCTTCCCATTGAAGCTCAAGCGGTCGTGCGCGATCGGCACCGCAGGTGTTTATGGGTTCCGGACTCGGCGCTCCGCGCCGCCCCGGAATGACAGCTTGCCTCGCCCCGCTAACGCCCGATTTCAGTCGCACGACACCGCTACCATGCGCCTTCCCCTCGCCTTCGCCCTCGCGCTCTGCGCCGCAACGGCGTCCGCCCAGCCCCCTGCGGTGCCGTCCCTCGGCGGCGCCCCGGCGCCTTCGCTTGCGCCGGAGAAGACGACGACGCTTTCCCTCAGCGCCGTCTTCGCCGGCGAGCAGAAGCCGATCCGCTCGGGGCTCACTTGGCGCATCTACGAGGACCGGCCCGACGCGACGCAGCTCTCGCCCATCTCGAAGTCCACCACTCCGAACCCGACGTTCGCGTTGAAGCCCGGCGCCTACATCATCCACGTGGCCTACGGCTTCGCCAGCGCCTCGAAGCGCCTCACCGTCGCCTCCGCGCCTCTCGTCGACCGGCTCACCGTCAGCGCCGGCGCGCTCCAGCTTTCCGGCGCTATCGGCGACAGCCCGATAGCGCCCGCCCGCCTGTCGTTCTCGGTGTTCGTGCCCCTCGGCAACAACTCGGAAGGCCGGCTCGTCACCGCGAATGCCAAGGCGCGCGAGCTCATCCGCCTGCCCGAGGGCACCTACCACGTGGTCTCGACCTTCGGGGAATCGAACGCGATCATGCGCGCCGACCTGAAGGTGGACAGCGGCCGCATCACCGAGGCGACCCTCAACCACCGCGCCGCGACCGTGACGCTCAAGCTCGTCGGCGCCGCCGGCGGCGAGGCCTTCGCCGGCACGGCCTTCAGCGTGCTGACGCCCGGCGGCGACGTGATCCGCGAGGCGATCGGCGCCTTCCCGTCGCTGACGCTCGCGGAAGGCGACTACGTCCTCATCGCCCGCCACGAGGGGCAGGTCTACACCCGCGAGTTCAAGGTCGAGAGCGGCCTCGACCGCGACGTCGAGGTGCTGGCGAAGAAGTGATTCCCATCTCTCCTCCGGGAGAGGTGGTCACGCCACGGGGCGCTGGACGACGTGATGTCCGTCGAGGGTGGCGTGCTCGTCGGGGACGCCCCGGTCCTCAGGGAGGGACGGGCGCCGGTCGGGCGGCGTCGCCTCGGCGGCAAGCGCCGCGAGGGCGTCCTGCAATCCCGTGGTCCTTTGCTCCTGTGATCCAAGGCGCCGGATCGAGACCGTGCGCTCGGCCGCCTCCTTGCGGCCGACGACGAGCAGCACCGGCACCTTGGCGAGGGAGTGCTCGCGGACCTTGTAGTTGATCTTCTCGTTGCGCAGGTCCGCCTCGACCCTGAGGCCCGCCGCGTCGGCGGCGCTCAAGACCTCGCGGGCGTAGCCGTCGGCCTCCGAGGTGATGGTCGCGACCACGGCCTGCACCGGCGCGAGCCAGAGCGGGAAGTGCCCGGCGTAGTGCTCGATGAGGATGCCGGCGAAGCGCTCCATGGAGCCGCAGATCGCGCGGTGCACCATCACGGGCGTCTTCTTCTGGCCGTCGGCGTCGATGTAGAAGGCGCCGAAGCGCTCCGGCAGGTTGAAGTCGACCTGCGTCGTGCCGCACTGCCAGTCGCGGCCGATGGCGTCGCGGAGCACGTACTCGAACTTCGGTCCGTAGAAGGCCCCCTCCCCCGGGTTGACCGCGGTCCTGATCCGGTTGCCGGAGCGCGCCGCGATCTCCTCGAGGACTCGGCCCATCACGGCCTCGGCGTGGTCCCACATGGCGTCCGTGCCGACGCGCTTCTCGGGGCGCGTCGAGAGCTTGACGACAATGTCGTCCTCGAAGCCGAAGTCGGCGTAGGTGGACAGGATCAGGTCGTTGATCTTGAGGCACTCGGCGGCGAGCTGGTCCTCGGTGCAGAAGACGTGGGCGTCGTCCTGGGTGAAGGCGCGGACCCGCATCAGCCCGTGCAGGGCGCCGGACGGCTCGTAGCGCGAGACCGCTCCGAATTCCGCAAGCCGCAGAGGCAGATCGCGGTAGCTCTTGAGGCCATGCTTGAAGATCTGCACGTGCCCGGGGCAGTTCATCGGCTTGATCGCGAAGACGCGCTCGTCCTCGGTCTTCGTGACGAACATATTCTCCCGGTACCAGTCCCAGTGGCCCGAGGTCTCCCAGAGCGACTTGTCGAGGATCTGCGGCGCGTTGACCTCCCGGTAGTCCTCCTTGAGGCGCCGGCGCATGTAGGCGATGAGCTCCTGGAACAGGGTCCACCCCTTGGGATGCCAGAACACCACGCCCGGCCCCTCTTCCTGGAAGTGGAAGAGGTCCATCTCGCGCCCGAGCTGACGGTGGTCGCGCTTCTCGGCTTCCTCGAGCTGTTTCAGGTAATGGTCGAGGTCTTCTGGTGAAGCCCATGCCGTGCCGTAGATGCGGGTCAGCATCGGGTTGTTGGAATCGCCGCGCCAGTAGGCGCCGGCCACCCTCATGAGCTTGAAGGCGTTGCCGACCTTCCCGGTCGAGGTCATGTGCGGCCCGCGGCAGAGATCGAACCAGTCCCCTTGCGCATAGATCTTGAGGTCCTGGCCCTCGGGGATCGCGTCCACGAGCTCGACCTTGTACAGCTCGCCCTTCTGGCGAAAGACTTCGCGCGCCTTCTCGCGGCTCCACACCTCCTTGGTGAAGGGTTTGTCGCGGGCGACGATCTCCCGCATCTTCGCCTCGATGCCGGCGAAGTCGTCGGGCGTGAACGGCTCCGGGCGGGCGAAGTCGTAGTAGAAGCCGTTCTCGATCACCGGCCCGATCGTCACCTGAGTGCCCGGGTAGAGCGCCTGCACGGCTTCCGCGAGCACGTGTGCGGCGTCGTGGCGGATCAATTCGAGGGCGCGCGGATCCTCGCGCGAGATGAACTCGATGCGGGCGTCCCGCTCGATCGGGTCGGCAAGATCGGCCACGGCCCCGTCGAGGGCCATGGCGACGGTGCGCTTCGCGAGCGACTTCGCGATCCCTTCGGCGACCGCGCGGCCGGTGACGCCGCTCTCGTACTGGCGTTGCGCGCCGTCGGGAAATGTCAGGGTGATCATCGACCAGGACTCCTGCTCACTCCTGCAAACGAGGCAGGTAAGCGTGGGAAAAGAGGCTGCGGGCCGCATTAGCGGATCGGGACCCGAGGGGCAACGACTCCGGCCGACACGCGCAGGTCAATCCAGACATCGCCTTGGTTGATTTGACGGAAGCGATCGTATTCACTGATCCGGAAAGTGTGGGAACCGTGGATCTCCCGTCCGTCATTGCCCATGCGAATCTGCTGTCCGCCGTCGGCGCGGCGGCAGCCCTGGGATTTGCATTCCTTTGGTTCAGGTACGGTTTCGACGAAGTGCGAAACTGGCTGCGCGTGCTCTGGGTATGCCGGGTCAGCGTCGTGTCCGTCCTGGCGGGGCTGTTCCTGCTCGGCGCCGTGGTCCAGGCCCAGGACGTCTTCGCCGAGACCAGCCGCTCGCTCCTTCGTGCGCTCGGCTATTGGGGCCTCTTCCTCGCCTTCCTGTTCCTCGGCTGGGCGTTCCCGGTCCATTTCGCCGCCCGCTGGATCCTGGATCTCGAGGACTGGGCGCTCGATCCACGGCGGGCCGGCCTTGCGCGCAGCCAACGCCGGGCGCTGCTGCAGGCGCGATACCGGCGGGCCATCACCTGGGTTCCCCGGATTCTCGGGGTCCTGTGCTTCGTCGCGGCGGGATGGGGCATCTGGGCCGCCTGGAGCAACCTCGCGGCCTCGGCCCAGAGGCTTCCGCAGGCCAATCAGGCGGATGCGCAGCTCCCCTGGCTTCTCGCCGCCACTGCGCTGACCGGTGCGCTGTTCTGGGGGTTCGTCCTGCGGCGCCATGTCCTCGCGCGCAAGCTGGAGGCCAAGCTCGGAGCGGCTCCGGCCGAGGAGACCGGCAGGGGCCAGGGCCTCTTGACCCGCGACTTCGTGTTCTTCCATGACTTCGTGGCTTGGCTCCGCGGGCTCGGCCGCCCAGCCTCCGGACCGGCGGGCCGGGGTTTCAGCGTCCTCGAGCAGGGGATCGCCCTTGCCCTGCTCCTTACGTTGACGTTCGGCTTCGTGGTGGCCCTTTCCATTCCGTTCTTCGTCGCCGACCGGCTCCCGCGCGCGATGTTCCTCGTGACGATGCTCGGCTCCCCGGTGTTCCTGTTCACGGCGCTCGCCGCGTACGGGCACCGCAAGCGCCTGCCGCTGATCGCCATGATGATCGTGTTCTTCTCCGCGATGACGACGCAGCTGCCGAACCTCCACGCTGTCCGGCTCATCGGCGAAGGTGCGGCAGACCCCGCGCGGGCCGCGCGCCAGGTCGCGCTCGGCGAGGCGATCGAGCGGTGGAAGACGGCGAACGGCTGCGGCAGCGGCGGCTCGTGCCGCCCGATCATCCTCGCCGGCCAGGGCGGGGCGAGCCGTGCCGGCTTCTACACCGCGAGCGTCGTCGGCGAGCTTCTCGACCGCACCCGCAAGGACCCCGCCGTCTACGACGACTTCGGCAAGCGGCTGTTCGCGCTCTCGACCGTGTCGGGGAGCTCGGTCGGGGCGGTCGTGGTGAGGGCCGCGCTCGCGGACGCCGGGGCGCAGGCCCCGGCCGGCGGAGCGTCCACGGCGCCAGGCCCGCCCTGTCGGCGTCTCGGCGGCGACCTCTGGTTCGGCGATCTTGCCAGGCGGGCCGAGCGGCCCTGGCGCTCGTGCCTGCAATCGATCCTCGCCGGCGACTTCCTGTCCCCGACCTTCGTCGGCCTCGCGTATCGCGACAACCTCCCGCTTCCCGGCCTCTCGGATCGGATCGCCGACCGGGCGGCGCTCATCGAGATGGCCTGGGAGCGGCGCTATGCCTGGCTGCTCCGGCAGGAGAAGGCGGGGGAAGACAGCGGGCTGCGCCGCCGCTTCGGATACTGGACCGAGCGGGTCGCGGAATCCGGCCAGCCCTGGCTGCCGCTCCTGCTCCTGAACGGGACCTCGGTCGCGACCGGACGGCGCCTCATCGTCTCGGACGTCTTCCCCTGGGTGCCGTCCGTCGGCCAGGACAAGAAGCCGGACCGGCAGGCGATCTTCTCGGAGGCCTTCGACCTGTTCGAGGTCCTGGCGAGCTGCCGGCCGAAGAAAACGCTGTCCGCCGGCGGCACGTGCCCCGAGGACATCGACGAGACCTCCGTGCGCCGCGGCGCGGACATCGCCCTATCCACCGGCGGCACGATGAGCGCGCGCTGGCCCGTGATCTCCCCCTCCGGCGCCCTGCGCAACGCGGCTGGCGCCGTCGTCGAGGACGTGGTGGACGGCGGCTACTTCGAGAACGACGGGCTCATCACGGCGCGCGAGCTGGCGGAGGCCGTCTGCCGGCTCGACCCGACCCTGCAGCCGATCATCCTCCACGTGGCGAACGACCCCATCCGTCCGCCGCCCGACCCCGAGGACGCCGCCTCCGGCGGCGGGCGGCGGGCCGGCGAGCCCCCGGCGCCGATCCACCCGCCGCGCCCGCCGAGGGCGCACGCGCCGCTGCTGCCCGGCCAGCCGATCGACCGGTTCCTGGCGGGCTACACCTCGATCGGCTTCGGGCTGTTCAACACCCGGGAGGGCCATGGCGCCGAGGCGGCGCAGGAGGCCGTGGAGTTCATCGGGAACAAGCCGTACTGGCTCCAGGTGAAGGTCTACAGCGACCTGCCCGGCGTACAGGGACCCGAGCGGAAGCGGCTCAAGCGGGTCCGCGCCCGCGAGCGCGCCATCACTATGGAGAAGCTGTCGATGAGCTGGTGGCTCTCGCAGCCGGTCCAGGAGTATCTCGACGCGCAGCTCGATCACGCCCCCGCGAACAGGAGCGTGCTCGAGGATATTGGAAAGCTGCTGCGCAAGGACCAGGACCAGACGAACGCCGCGCCTTGCCTGCCCGGGCAGACCCGTTAGGCAGCCCGCTCGGCCGACCCGGTTCGCGCGATTCCCCGGAATTCACCTCCCGCCATCGCCCGTAACGCCACGGCGCGTACCATCGCGCCGTAGGCGGCACCTCTTCGCAGACGAAATCGAGGCCCGAGGTGCCGCCCGGGCCGCAGCGGCAGATGCGGGCAAGGCCCATCCAGCCGCCGGCCCACAGGCCGTGGCGCTCGATCGCCTCGTCGGCGTAATCCGAGCAGGACGGCAGGTGGCGGCAGTGGCGGCCGACGAGGCCGGACAGCGTGAGCTGGTAGGCGCGGATCGCCCCATGGGCGATCACGCGAGGCAGCCGGGACGCGAAGGCGCGCTCCATCATTCCGCTGCGGCAGGCTGCGCCCGCCGGGCCTCGATCTCGTCGAAGGCCTTCACCACCGCGTCGAAGGTCAGCAGGGTCGAGGCGTGGCGGGCCTTGAAGTCGCGCACGGGCTCGAGCACCCGCAGCTCCGCCCACTTGCCCTGCGGCGGCGCGCCGTTCTCCTTGAGCATGCGTCGCACGTCCTCGCGGATCGCCCGCAGCTCGTCCGCCGTCGCGCCGACGACGTTGCGGGCCATGATCGAGGACGAGGCTTGGCCGAGGGCGCAGGCCTTCACCTCGTGGGCGAAGTCGGTGACGACCCCGCCCTCGGCCTTGAGGTCGACCGTCACGGTCGAGCCGCACAGCTTCGAGTGGGCGGTGGCGCTGGCGTCCGGGTCGGGCAGGCGCCCGAGCCGCGGGATGTCGGCCGCCAACTCCAGGATGCGCTTGTTGTAGATCTCGTTCAACATCGGGGTGTGGTGAAACGCGCGTTGCCGGTCCGCCGGCCGCTCCCAATATAAGGGGTCGAAGGGCTGAGCGCGAGCAGCCCGGCTAGGCCCATCGTTTCAAGGCCGATCATCGGAGGCGATATGGACGCGATCGTGAAGCCCCTGAGGACCGCCGAGGCGAAGCCGGCCGAGACCGAGAAGGCTCCGACCCGGTCGGAGGCGGAGGCGGCGGTGCGCACCCTGATCCGCTGGGCCGGGGACGACCCCTCCCGCGAGGGCCTCGCCGACACGCCGCGCCGGGTCGCCCAGGCGTTCGAGGAGCTCTTCTCAGGCTACCGGACGAAGCCTTCCGACATCCTCGACCGGGTGTTCGAGGAGGTCGAGGGCTACGGCGACATCGTGCTCGTGCGCGACATCCCCTTTTCGTCGCACTGCGAGCACCACATGATCCCGTTCACGGGCTGCGCCCACATCGCCTACTACCCGTCGAAGGGGGTCGTCGGCCTGTCGAAGCTCGCCCGGGTGGTCGACGCCTACGCCCGGCGTCTGCAGACGCAGGAAGCCCTGACCGTGCAGATCGCCGAGACCATCGACGAGGCGCTCAAGCCCCGCGGCGTCGCCGTGATGCTCGAGGCGCAGCACCTGTGCATGTCCATGCGCGGCGTGCGCAAGGCCGGCGCCTCCACGCTCACGACCCAGTTCACCGGCGTGTTCCGGGACGACCCCGCCGAGCAGGCCCGCTTCCTCACGCTCCTCGCCGCCGGCAAGGCTTGACGGTTCCGGCTCCCGGTGGAAGCTGAGCGCGCCCGGCCAGGAGCCAGGCGTTTCTCTTTGGACCGCAATGCCATGCCCGCCCCCTTCCCCGCCGCCGCGTCGAGAGAGGAGCTGGAGGAGGGCGCCGTGCTCGCCCCCCGCTTCGGGATGGACGGCCTCGTCACCGCGGTCGCGGCCGACGCCGGCACCGGCGAGGTGCTGATGGTCGCGCACATGAACGCCGAGGCGCTGGCGCGGACGCTTCAGACCGGCGAGGCCTGGTACTGGTCGCGCTCCCGCGGGGAACTCTGGCACAAGGGCGCGACGAGCGGCCAGATCCAGACCGTCGTCGAGGTGCGGGTCGACTGCGACCAGGACGCCCTCCTCCTCAGGGTCCGGGTCGGCGGCGACGGCGGCTCCTGCCACACCGGCCGCCGCTCGTGCTTCTACCGGACAGTGGAGAGGCAGGGCCCAGGGCCTGGGTTCGGCCTTTCGCATGCCGAAGGCCTCGCCTTCCCGGAGCCCCCTGCCACAGAGCGGTAGTGGGCCCCGGGGATTTGGTGCGCCCATCGGCGGAAGAGTTGTTTCACGGCTGGACTCCCGCCCTCGCGGGCGATAGGGCGCTTGCCCGTCCTCGTCACGTCCGATGCGCTTCCCCTCCCCTCTCGTCGAAGGGCGCCTTGCCCTGCGCTACAAGCGCTTCCTCGCCGACGTCGACCTCGACGGCGAGCGGGTCACGGCGCATTGCGCGAACCCCGGGGCGATGCTGGGGCTCGTCCGGCCGGGCAGCCGCGTCTTCCTCTCCCGCTCGCAGAATCCGTTGCGCAAGCTCAAGTTCTCCTGGGAGCTCATCGACATCGCCGTAGGCGGCGAGGCCCCGCGGCTCGTCGGCGTCGACACCACGCGCCCGAACGCTCTCGTGGCGGAGGCGCTCAAGGAAGGCCGCCTCGCGCCGCTCGCGGGCTACGAGCGGGTGCGCCCGGAGGTGAAGTACGGCCGCGGCAGCCGGGTCGACTTCCTGCTCGAGGCGGAGGGGCGGCCGCCCTGCTACCTCGAGGTCAAGAACTGCCACCTCATGCGCGAGCGCGGCCTCGCCGAGTTCCCGGACTGCGTCGCGGCGCGGAGC
>DASVVU010000149.1:0-4026 GCA_036386395.1 Beijerinckiaceae bacterium
GATCATCCTATCCCGAAAGCAGCCGCGTTATGCAGAGGTCTCCGGAGGGAGAGGCCGAGACGGCGGCAGCCGTCCGGGTGAGGGATTACGGTATAACCGGTGAGAGCGCTCCCCTCACCCGGTCGCGCTCCGCGCGACTCGACCTCTCCCTCCGGGAGAGGTTGGCATCAAGCCCACGGCCGCTGGCTAAGCTTCTTCTCATACGCCTCGATCGCCGGGGCCTTCTCCATGGTCAGGCCGATGTCGTCGAGGCCGTTGAGGAGGCAGTGCTTGCGGTGCGGGTCGATGTCGAACTTGACCGTGCCGCCGTCGGGGCCGCGGATCTCCTGGGCTTCGAGGTCGATGGTCAGCGTCGCGTTCGCGCCGCGCTCGGCGTCGTCGAAGAGCTTTTCGAGGTCCTCAGGGCTCACCTTGATCGGCAGGATGCCGTTCTTGAAGCAGTTGTTATAGAAGATGTCGGCGAAGCTCGTGGAGATCACGCAGCGGATGCCGAAGTCGAGGAGCGCCCAGGGGGCATGCTCGCGCGAGGAGCCGCAGCCGAAGTTGTCGCCGGCGACGAGAACCTGGGCTTTGCGGTAGGCCGGCCGGTTGAGGACGAAGTCCGGGTTCTCCGAGCCGTCGTCGCGGTAGCGCATCTCGGCGAAGAGCCCGGTGCCGAGGCCGGTGCGCTTGATCGTCTTCAGGTACTGCTTCGGGATGATCATGTCGGTGTCGACGTTGACGATCTTGAGCGGCGCGGCGACGCCGGTGAGGACGGTGAAGGGCTGCATGGTCTGAAACCTTGGAGGCGCGCCGAGCGCCGACGTGGGCGCTGTTTAGCAAAGCGCAGCGCCAAGTCCTAGCCGCCTCAGAAGCACCGGATTCCGGCCGCCCGCGGGGGCAGGTCCGGCACGGCGGGCGAGAACGCGCCGGTCGTAGGATCGCGCACGAGGAGCTCGCCGGTCGCGACCCCGAAGTAGGCGCCGTGGAGGTGGAGCCTGCCGCGCTCGACGAGGATCTTCACGCAAGGGAAGGTCATGAGGTTCGACAGCCCGTTCTCGATCGAGGCGAGCTCGAGCCGGGTGAGGTAGTCCTGGCGGTCGCGGCCGGGAGCGCCGAGGCGCCGCGCCGCCGGCTCGATCAGCCCGATCCACTTGCCGATGAAGTCGCCGGGGGAGAGGGGTTCCGCATCCTCGGCGAAGGCCTGGATGCCGCCGCAGCGGGCGTGGCCCAGGATCACGATGTGCTTCACCCGCAGCGCCTGCACGGCGAACTCGAGGGCCGCCGAGGTGCCGTGGTACTCGCCCTGCGTCTCATAAGGCGGCACGAGGTTCGCGACGTTGCGCATGACGAAGAGCTCGCCCGGGCTCGCGTCGAAGATCACCTCCGGCGAGACGCGGGAGTCGCAGCAGCCGATCACCATGATCTCGGGGGTCTGCCGCTCGGCCTGCGCCTCGAAGCGCGCCCGCTCGCGCGGCAGCCGCTCGTCGAGGAACGCCCGGTAGCCGGCGATGAGGCGGTCAGGGAACATGGGCGGCTCCGAGGTCGTACGGCGCGGACGGTGGCCCGCCTGCGAGAATCCGGCCGGCCAGCGCCACGAGGGCGCGCGGCTCGACCACGTCCGTCGTGGCTTCGAGGGCTGCAAGTGGCCACCAGCGGACGTCGAGCACGGGGTCGCTCTCGGTCTCGGCGAGGCGCGCGGTGTCGATCGTCTCGGAGGGCAGCCGCACCACGAAGTAGCGCTCGCGCACGAAGCGCGGCCTGCGGAACAGTCGCAGCGGCGTCTCGCGATGCCCGACGCAGGGGCCGACCGGAGCGCCGGCGACCCCGATCTCCTCCTCGAGCTCCCGGCGCAGGGCCTCCTCGCGGGTCTCGCCCGGCTCGACCCCGCCGCCGGGGGTGAACCAGAAGGCGCGCAGGCTCGGACGGGCCGGATCGACGTCGATCGCGGCCTCGTACTGGATCAGGAGCAGCCGGTTCGCGGGATCGAAGACGAGAGCGCGGGCGGTGTCGCGCAGGGGAAGGTCGCTCATCCGGCGACCTCCGCGAGCTTGGCGAGGTCGACGTTCGCGCCGCACAGGAGCACGCCGACGCGCTCACCCGGACCGGGCCTGTAGGCGCCCGAGATCAGCGCCGCGAGGGCCGCGGCGCCGCCGGGCTCCGCCGCAATGCGCCAGCCGCGCCACAGCGCGCTCTGTGCCGCCCGGATGGCGTCGTCAGTCACGAGCGCCACGTGGTCGACGGTCTCGCGGCAGATGGCATGGACGAGGGCGCCGACGTTGCGGGCGCCGAGCGAATCGGCCGCGACCGATTCGACCGGCACGTCGACCGGACCGCCGGCCTCGAGCGCCGCGTGGAGGGCGCGGGAGCCCTCGGGCTCGACGCCGACGACCTTGACCCGCCCCGCCCACCAGGTCGCCATGCCGGCGACGAGCCCGCCGCCGCCGACGGCGACGAGGACGGTGTCGAGGGCGGTATCCTCCTCCCATTCGAGGGCGACGGTGCCCTGGCCGGCAATCGTAGTGTCAGCGTCGAAGGGATGGACCCTGAGCGCGCCGCTCTCGGCGACGTAAGCGTCGCAGGCCTCCTGCGCGTCGGCGTAGCGCGCGCCGCCGATCACGACCTCGGCCCCGTGCGCCCGGATCACCGCGACCTTCGCCGGTGCCGCGATCTCGGGCACGAAGATCCGCGCCTTCAGTCCGAGCTCCTTCGCCGCATAGGCGACCGCCGCCCCATGATTGCCGCCCGAGGCCGCCGCGACGCCGGCCGCCGGCACCGGCCGCGACAGGAGGGTGTTGAAGGCCCCCCGCGGCTTGAACGAGCCGGCATGCTGCATGAACTCGAGCTTCAGGCTCACCGGCCCGTCATGGCCGAAGCCGTGCGGGAGATCCCACACCGGCGTGCGCCGCACGTGCGGCGCGATCCGCGCATGCGCGGCGCGGATGTCGTCGCGGAAGACGGGGGAAGCCATCCGGCTTCCTAGAGCGATGTCGCCGCGAAGGGCAAGCGCCGGCACTGGCGGCGGGCAGCCTGCGCCGCTAAACGAAACCGCCGTCCCGGAGACCTCGATGCCCGCCATCCGCCCCCGCCGCAGCGTGCTCTACATGCCCGGCGCCAACGCCCGCGCCCTGGAGAAGGCCCGCTCGCTCCCCGCGGACGCGATCATCGTCGACCTCGAGGACGCGGTCGCGCCGGACGCCAAGGCGGCGGCCCGCGCGCAGGTCGTCGCGGCATTGAGGCAGGGCGGCTACGGTCACCGGGAGGTGGTGATGCGCGTCAACGCGCCGGACACCCCCTGGGGCGAGGACGACCTCAGAGCGGCGGCCGAGGCCGCGCCGGACGCGGTGCTGATCCCGAAGGTCTCGGACGCCGCGACGCTGACCTCCGTCGGGCATCGCCTGCGCCGCCTCGGCGCGCCCGAGAAGATCCGGGTGTGGGCCATGATCGAGACGCCGCTCGCGATCCTGCGCTGCGAGGAGATCGCGCGCGCCGCCCGCGACGTCGACACGCGCCTCGCCTGCTTCGTCATGGGGACGAACGACCTCGCCAAGGAGACCCGCGCGCGCCTCGTCCCCGGCCGCGCCCCGATGCTGCCGTGGCTCGCAGCGGCGGTCACAGCCGCGCGGGCGCACGGCCTCGACATCCTCGACGGGGTCTACAACGGGCTCCAGGACGAGGCGGGCTTCAGGGCCGAATGCGAGCAGGGCCGCGACCTCGGCTTCGACGGCAAGACCCTGATCCACCCGAACCAGATCGGCCCGGCGAACGACATCTTCGCGCCGGCGCCCGCGGAGGTCGAGGAGGCCCGCGCCGTCATCGCGGCCTTCGCTCAGCCGGAGAACCGCGGCAAGGGCGTGATCTCGCTTGCCGGCCGCATGGTGGAACGGATGCACGCCGACATGGCGGCCCGCACGGTCGCGCTCGCCGAGGCGATCGCGGGGCGGTAGCTCCCCGCTCCCGCTTGCCCCGAGAGGGGCGCTACTCCGTCAGCGGGCGTGCCTCCTCCGGCAGCATGATCGGGATGCCGTCGCGGATCGGATAGGCGAG
>DASVVU010000150.1:0-4169 GCA_036386395.1 Beijerinckiaceae bacterium
GGCGTGGCGCCTCCGCTCGCGTCGAAGTGGATGACGCCGTTGCGGTAGCTCTGGGCCGCGGCGATCTCGCGCCGGGTGCGCAGGTACGCGACGACCTCCGCGGCCGGCGCCGCGGTCCTGATGTCCACGGCCCGGCAGGCCTCGTGGATCTTGGCGCGCACGCTGCCCGGCGTGTGATTGTCGGTGCGCAGCTCCGTCGTCGAGACGACCTTCACCTCCCCGAACTTCTCGGCGAGGTCCGCCAGCACGCTCTTGAGCCCTTCGGGCAGGCATCCGGTCGGCGCGGCCGGATCCTCGGCGAGGGACCGGGCCGGCGCGGGCTGCGCGGCCGCGGCCGGCTCGGACGGGAACGGGGAGGGCGGCGCCTCCGCCGTCACGGCCGGCGGGGCAGGCGCCGGACTTGGCGGCGCCGGTTCGGGGGCGGGCCGCGGCGCGCTCGCGACAAGCGGCGGCGAGGCCGGCGAAGCGATCGGGGGGACCGGGACAGGGATCTCTGGCGCGGCCGGTTGAGGCGGGGCAGGCGCAACGGGCGCGGGCGCGGTGGCGACCCGGGGCGGCTCGGGCGGCTTCGGCTCCGGCGCCTTCGGCGCGGGCGGCTTCGGGGCAGGGGCGGCCGCGGTCTTCTCCGCCGGGGGCGCCCGCATGGCCTCGAACGCCACGAGGCCGCTGGTCGCGGCGAGCGCCAGGACCGCGGCGCCGGCCACGTACCAGCCAAGGGGCGCGGACGCCCGTCCCGTCCTCAGGGGCTGCGGGTGGACGCGCGCGGTTCGGGGCAGCTTCGGCAACGCTTGGAACTCCACGATCAACGCAAACGATTTCCGCTCAAAGCAGGATAACCCATTTCCCGGGCAGGCGTTCGAGAAAGCGCGAGCCAAGGACGCCCTCGCGGCAGTACTGTGGCGTTCGCATGGACAGCCCTGCGGATGCCGTGAAAGCCCGTCCGGGTCGGAACCAACGGCCCTCCCGCCGGTTACCCAGGCAACCCACCAGGAGAGGATTTGCCATGCGTCATCACCTTCTTGCCGCGGGCGCGCTCTGCGCCCTTCTTGCCGCCCCCGTAGCGGCGCAGGCCCAGGGCGGCGCGGCGGCCGGCGCCACCACCGGCGCGGTCGGCGGCGCGATCGTCGGCGGGCCCGTCGGCGCCGTCGCCGGCGCCGTCGGCGGCGCGATCGTCGGCGGCATCGCCGACCAGCAGCGTCCGGAGTTCCGCAACTACGTGGTCGAGCGGCGCGTACCGTCCTACCACTATACCGAGCAGGTCCGCGTCGGCGCGCGGCTCCCGGCGTCCGGCGTGACCTACTACGAGGTGCCGGCGCAGTACGGCGTCAAGCAGTACCGCTACACGGTCGTGAACGAGCGCCCGGTGCTGGTCGACCCGCAGAGCCACACCATCGTGCAGGTGATCGAGTAAGCTGCGACCAAACGGTTATCGGAAAGGCGGCCCTCGGGCCGCCTTTTTCGTGCACCCTCCCCCCTTTAGAGGGGGAGGGCCGACTCGGGGCGCTAAGCCCCGAGCGGGGAGAGGGGGAGAGGGCTCGCCGGAACGGCTCCGCTTGCGCTACGTTTCCGTCGAGAGCCACTCGAATCGCGGGCCAGCCCATGACGCGCGTCATCTTCCGCCTCGCGCCGCTCCTCGCCGCGGCGCTGCTCGGCCTTGCGTCCGCGCAGGCGGCCTCGCCGTACCCCGTGAACATCGAGCGCCAGCGCGGCTCGATCCTGACCATCAAGCACACCCCGCCGCCGGGCGAGGTCCGGGTCCGCAAGGCCGTCCGCGCCAAGGTGGTGCGCCGGCATCGGGTCCACCGGGTCAAGGTCGTGACGGTACGAAAGGTCCACCGCCGCAAGATCGCCGTGTGGCGCCACAACCCCGCGCTCGCCGGCGGCTGCCGCGACGGCGGCTATGTCCGCCTCGCCGTGCCCCCGGCCGGGACCCCCCACACCCTGCACCGCGACATCTGCGAAGGCATCGCCCCGATCGACTCGCGCCCGGGCGCGCCTCGCCTCCGGCGGTGGTGACGCAGACCGCAAGCCGCAGGCGGGCCGGCGCGAAGATCGGCCTGTCGGCCCTCGTCCTGGCCTTGGGCCTTCTCGGGCCGGCCGGCGCGCAGGAGCCGTTGCCGCCGATCACCGTGCGGCCCTCTGGAGTCGAGGACGAGGGCGCCGTCGCGCGGGAGCGGCAGGAACGCCTCCTGCGGCGCCGCGAGGAGAGCGCCTACCGGTTCCGCCACATCTGCACCCACTGCCTCGACGGCGCAGTCGCGGGGGCGCCATTCTACCCCTTCCAGGCGCTGAGCCCCGGCAAGGCGCCGGAGTAGCGGCCGGCTCAGGCGGCGGCGAGCGCCTGGTCGAGGTCGGCGATAAGGTCCTCCGGGTCCTCGAGGCCGATCGAGAGACGCACCACCTCGGGGCCGGCGCCGGCGGCCTTCCTCTGCTCGTCGGTGAGCTGTCGGTGCGTGGTCGAGGCCGGGTGGATGACGAGCGAGCGGGTGTCGCCGATGTTCGCGAGGTGCGAGAACAGCTTGAGGTTCGACACGAGGCGCACGCCCGCGTCGTAGCCGCCCTCGAGGCCGAAGGTGAAGACCGCGCCGGCGCCCTTCGGGCAGTAGCGCTTGGCGAGGTTGTGGTAGCGGTCGCCGCGAAGCCCCGGGTAGCTCACCCAGGTCACGGCCTTGTGGCCGTCGAGGTGCTCGGCGACGGTGAGCGCGTTGTCCGAGTGGCGCTGCATCCTGAGCGGAAGCGTCTCGATTCCCTGGAGGATCAGGAAGGCGTTGAAGGGCGAGAGGGCCGGGCCCATGTCGCGGAGCCCGAGGACGCGGGTCGCGATCGCGAAGGCGAAGTTGCCGAAGGTCTCGCCGAGCACCATGCCGCCGTACTCGGGCCGCGGCTTCGACAGCATCGGGTAGCGGTCGTCGCCGATCCACTGGAACGAGCCGCCGTCGACGATGAGCCCGCCGATGGAGTTGCCGTGGCCGCCCAAGAACTTCGTCGCCGAGTGCACGACGATGTCGGCGCCGTACTCGAAAGGCTTGATGAGGTAGGGCGAGGCCATCGTGTTGTCGACGATGAACGGGATGCGGTGCTTCTTCGCGATGTTCCCGATCGCCTCGAGGTCGACGATGACGCCGCCCGGGTTCGCGATCGACTCGACGAAGAAGGCCTTGGTGCGCGGCGTCACCGCGGCCTCGAACTCGGCGGGGTCGTCGGAATCGGCCCAGACCACGTTCCAGCCGAAGTTCTTGTAGGAGTGGTTGAACTGGTTGATCGAACCGCCGTAAAGCTTTCTCGCGGCGACGAATTCGTCGCCCGGCTGCATCAAGGCGTGCATGGTCAGGAACTCGGCCGCGTGACCCGAGGCCACGGCGAGCGCCGCGGTGCCGCCCTCGAGCGCCGCGACACGCTCCTCCAGGACGGCGCAGGTCGGGTTGCCGATGCGAGAATAGATGTTGCCGAAGGCCTGGAGGCCGAAGAGCGAGGCCGCGTGGTCGACGTCGTCGAACACGAACGAGGTGGTCTGGTAGATCGGCGTTGCCCGCGCCCCCGTGGCGGCGTCCGGCGCCGCGCCGGCATGGATGGCAAGGGTGTTGAAGCCGGGCATGCGGTCGGTCATCGAAGGCTCCTTCGGGGCCGCGCGGGCCCGGTCTCATCCGTTAAGACGAACGAAAATCCATTTAAAAGAACGACGGAGCGGCGTCAACGCGGCTGCTCCGGGGCCGAGTGCGTTCGGGGTAAACCCCGTCGTCCGGCTCAGCACTCGTGCCGCTAAACGAGAGCGGGCGCAACCCCGCAGGGTCGCGCCCGCCGGCGGCCTTTACCGGAAAGCCTTTTACCGCGCCCGGCGCTTCAGGGAGTTGGTCCCGACGAGGCCGCCCAGGAGGGTGTGGCTGAGGTTGATGTCCTTGCCCGGGTTGCTGCCGACCGGTCCCGTGGTGTGGCAGCTGAAGCAGCTGACGGTGGGCCCTTGCGCGTAGGTCTCGAGCACCGAGTTCGCGAGGGACACGGACCCGACGCCTTGGGGCTGCAGGTTGTCGACGCCGGGCTGCAGGGTGTTCGGCTGCAGCCACAGGGTGCCGATGAGGCGGTAGTTGGAGAAGACCTGCGGGACCGTCTTCACGCTTCCGCCGGCGATCATCTTCTGGGAGAAGTTGTTGATGGACACGATGTCGGCGACC
>DASVVU010000151.1:0-4557 GCA_036386395.1 Beijerinckiaceae bacterium
GAGCGGGCGATGCGCACGTCCGAGAACATGCCGGTCTGCAGGAGGTTGCGGCGGGCCTCCTCGAGGGAGCCGGAGCCGGCGCCCGTCACGTAGGAGCGGATCGTCTCCGAATCGACGCGCTGGTTGCCCTGGACCACGACCTGCTGCGCGGACGCGGGCTGCGCGAGGCCGAGGACGGCGAGGAAGACCGCTGCCGCGAAGGTGGCGATCGCCGAGAGGCGGCGGCTCGTCATCGTCAATGTCATCAACTTGCCCGTCTCGTTCTTTTGGTTCGCGAGTTCACCGCGGGTCATGGGCACCGCCTTGGCAGAGTTCCCCAACCCTTTGGTCCAACCTCGCTTCTAGCGAAGATCGGCGCTTGTGCAAACGCCGGGCGGCCCCCTCGTCCCGGCTTTCTGCCGGGGCGTGTCCTTCGTGTCACGTTCCCTTGCTCACGTACCAGATGTCGTTCCAGGTCGCGAACAGCATCAGCATCACGACGATGGCGAGCCCGATCCTGAAGCCGATCTCCTGCGCCCGCTCGCTCAAGGGGCGCCCGCGCAGGGCCTCGATGGCGTAAAACAGGAGGTGGCCGCCGTCGAGGAGCGGGATCGGGAACAGGTTGATGAGCCCGATCGAGACCGACAGCACGGCGACGAGGCCGATGAGGCCGGACGGGCCGCCGAGGCTCCACACCGTTCCCGAGACCTTGGCGATCCGGATCGGCCCCGAGAGCTGGTCCGCCGATTCGCGCCCGACGATGAGGCGCCCGATGTAGCCGAAGGTCCGCTCGACCACGTACCAGGTCTCGTAGGTCCCGAGCCGGATCGATTCGAGGAGTCCGTAGCTCGCGTGCCTCACGGCATCCGGGGCGCGCGAGGCCTGGAGGCCGAGGAGGCCGATCCGCTGCTTGCCGAACGGGGTGTCGGTCTCCTTGAGGTCGGGGACGGCGGTGAGCGTCATCTGCCGGCCGTCGCGGTCGACGACGACGCTGATCTCGTCCTCGGCGCTCGCGCTGACGATCCGCTGCATGTCGGTGAAGCTCGTGACCGAGCGGCCGTCGATCGAGAGCACGAGGTCGCCGGGCTGGAAGCCCGCCTTCTCGGCGGCGCTGCCGGGCTGGACCACCTCGACCCGCGGCGCGAGGATCTGGCGTCCGCCGACGTAGGTGATGCCGGAGAAGATCGCGATCGCGAGGAGGAAGTTGGCGATCGGGCCCGCCGCCACGACGGCGGCGCGCTGCGCCACGGTCTTGTGGTGGAAGCTCACCGCCCGCTCGGCGGCGGTCATTTGGGCAAGCGTCGCGGCGTCGGGGACGCTCGCGCCGTTGATGTCGCCGGCGAACTTCACGTAGCCGCCAAGGGGAATCGCCGAGAGCTTCCAGCGGGTGCCGTGACGGTCGGTGAAGCCGAAGAGCTCCGGCCCGAAGCCGATCGAGAAGGCCTGGACGCCGACCCCGCACCAGCGCCCGACCAGGAAATGGCCGAGCTCGTGAATGAAGACCACGACCGTCAGGACGACGAGGAACGAGGGGATCACGTAGACGAGGACCCACCAGGCGTTCGCGCCGATCTGGCCGAGCAATTCCATCAGGCCGTCCTCCTGCCCGGCGCCGGTTCGCGCCGGGCGAGCTGTTCCAAGGTCCTCTGCCGCACTTCGCCGTCGATCGCCAGCGCTTCATCGATGGACGAAGGAACTTTCCAGTTCCTTGCCGCACTCCATTCGCAGGCTTGTGTCACAACCACGGCAATTTCGAGGAAGCCGATCCGGCCGGCCGCAAAAGCCGCGACCGCGACCTCGTTCGCGGCGTTGAGCGCCGTCGGCATGGCCCCGCCCGCCTCGAGCGCCTGCCGGGCAAGCGCGAGGGAGGGGAAGCGCGCCTCGTCGACCGGCTCGAAGGTGAGGGCGCCGACCGCGGCGAGGTCGAGCCGGCCGCCGCCGGCGGGCAGGCGCTCGCCGAGCCCGAGGCAGTGCGCGATCGGGATGCGCATGTCGGGCACCCCGAGGCCGGCCGTCACGCCGCCGTCGCGCCAGTGCACGAGGCCGTGCACCACCGACTGGGGATGGACGAGGACATGGAGCCGACCGGCGTCGAGACCGAAGAGGTGGTGCGCCTCGATCAATTCGAGGCCCTTGTTCATGAGGGTCGCGGAATCGATGTTGATCTTGAGGCCCATGGCGTAGGTCGGGTGAGCGCAGGCCTCGGCCGGCGTCGCGCGGGCCATGCGCTCGACGGGCCAGGTCCGGAACGGGCCGCCGGAAGCCGTGAGCGTCATCGCGGCCACGTCCTCGATCCGGCCGGCCCCGAGGGCCTGCTGAAGCGCGTTGTGCTCCGAATCGACCGGCAGAATGCGGGTGCCGGCGGCCTTCGCGGCGCGCATGAAGGCCGCACCGGCGCAGACGAGGCTCTCCTTGTTGGCGAGCGCGACGGCGCGCCCGGGCTTCAGCGCCGCATGGGCGGGCCTCAGGCCCGCGGCGCCGCCGATCGCGGCCACGACCACATCGACCGGCATCTCGGCCGCCTCGACGACGGCCGAGAGGCCTGCGCCGGAGCGGATGCCGGTCCCGGCGAGTGCCGCCCTCAAGGGTCCAGCCTGCATCTCGTCGGCGACGGCCGCAAATTCGGCCCCGACTTCACGGGCGATCCGGGCGAGCGCCTCCGCGTCGCTGCCCCCCGCGACCGCCGCGACGCGGAAGTGGCCGGGGTTGCGCATGATCACGTCGACGGTCGAGCGCCCGACGGAGCCCGTCGCGCCGAGGATGGTGACGACGGTCATCCGGCGGCCCAGCCCTGGCGCAGGTGCAGGCCCGCGAGGACGAGGGCCATCAGGGCCGCGACCGCAAAGAAGCCGTCGAGGCGGTCCATCACCCCGCCATGCCCCGGGATGAGATGCCCTGAATCCTTCGCCCCGAAGCGGCGCTTCAGGGCCGACTCGCCGAGGTCGCCGAGCTGGCTCAGGACCGAGGCGACGGCGGACAGGAGGATCACGGCGCCGAGGGGGACCGGCACCTCCCACCCGAACCGCCGCGCCACGAGCACGACGGCGGCGCCGGCCGCGACCGCGGCGGCAAGGCCGCCCAAGAAGCCCGACCATGTCTTCTTCGGGCTCACCGCGGGCCACAGCTTCGGCCCGCCGAAGCGGCGTCCGGCGAAGTAGGCCGCGATGTCGGTGAGCCACACGACCGCGAACATCCACAGGACCGCGGCGAGGCCGAGGCGGGGATGCTCGCGCACGAGGGGCGGCACGATCGCGATCACGGCCGCGTAGGCGAAGCCGCTCGCGGCCCAGAGGCGATCCCGCCCTCCCCTGCCGAGCGCGGCGGCGGCGACAAGCGCCGCAGCGAACAGCGCAGCCGGCATGAGCGGCGCGCCTACGCTGAGTGCCGTCACGGCGCAGGCGGCGAGGAGGCCGATGAGGACGGCCTGGAGAGTCGTCCGCGGCTCGGCGCCGGTGATGCCGATCCATTCGAATAGGACGGCGGCGCCGGCGGCGAGCCAGAGCGCGGCGAAGAGCCAACCGCCGGCCCAGGTGGCGAAGAGGGCCACGGCGGCAAGGACGAGGGAGGAGGCGATGCGAAGCCCAAGCTCGGAGGCCGGGCGCGCCGGGACTGCGGATGCCGGAACCGGGCCTTGCGAGGTCTCGCTCTCCGCCATCAGCCGGTCCGGGCGGTCACCCCGCCGAAGCGGCGGTCGCGGCGGGCATACTCGTCGATCGCGGCGCGGAAGCGCGCGTCGTCGAAGTCCGGCCACAGGTCCGGCATGAACACGTACTCGGCGTAGGCCGACTGCCAGAGCAGGAAATTCGAGATGCGCTGCTCGCCCGAGGTGCGGATGACGAGGTCCGGGTCCGGGATGCCATCCGTGTCGAGGGCCGCCCCGAACGCCTCGATATCGATCGCCTCGGGCAGGATCTCGCCGCGCGCCGCCTTCTCGGCGAGCATGCGAGCGGCGCGGACGATCTCCTGGCGGCCGCCGTAGTTGAAGGCGACGACGAGGGTGAGCCCGCTGTTCGCCCGCGTCAGCTCCTCGGCCTCGTCGAGGAGGCCACGGAGGTCAGACGCGAGCCCGGCACGCTCGCCGACGATGCGGACCTTGACGTTGCTGGCGTGGAGATCGGCAAGGTCGTGCCGGATGAAGCGCTTGAGGAGCCCCATGAGGTCCGAGACCTCCTCGGGCGGGCGGCGCCAGTTCTCGGCCGAGAAGCTGTAGATCGTCAGGTACCTGACGCCGAGCTCGATCGCCGAGCGGACCGTGCGCCGCACGGCCTCGACGCCCCGGCGGTGGCCCGCGACCCGCGGCAGGCCGCGCCGCGCCGCCCAGCGGCCGTTGCCGTCCATGATGATGGCGACGTGGGCCGGCACGCCCCTTGCCGCCGCGACGGTCGCGACGGGTGCGGCGGAGAGGTCGGTCTTGAGGGCCATCCGCGGCTCCACGCACGTCCTCAGACGTGCATGATCTCCTTCTCCTTCGTGGCAAGCAGCCCGTCGACCTCGGCGATCGACTGGTCGGTCGCCTTCTGGACCTCCTGCTCGTGGCGGCGCTCCTCGTCCTCGGCCATGGTGCCGTCCTTCTTGAGC
>DASVVU010000152.1:0-17115 GCA_036386395.1 Beijerinckiaceae bacterium
GGCAGTCGGCAGTAGGCAATCGGCAGTCGGCAATCGGCAGTCGGGGGATCGCAGCCGCTACTGCCGACTGCCCACTGCCGACTGCCGGCGCCCTCAGGCCGCCCTGGCGAGCTTCGCCTTTTCCTGGGCGAAGGCCCAGTCGAGCCAGGGGGTGAGCGCCTCGAGGTCGGAGCGCTCGACGGTCGCGCCGCACCAGATGCGCAGGCCCGGCGGGGCGTCGCGGTAGGCGCCGATGTCGAAGGCGACGCCTTCCTTCTCGAGCGTCGCGGCGATGCCCTTCGCGACCGCCGTCACGGCGTCCTCGCCCTTCGCGAGCACGTCGGGGTCGGCGATGACGAGGCAGACGCTGGTGTTCGAGGCGGTCTTGGGATCGCGGGCGAGGTTCGCGATCCAGGGCGTACGGGCGGCCCAGTCGAGGATCGTCCTCGCGTTCGCGTCCGCCCTGGCGATCAGCGCCGGGAGACCGCCCAGCGACTGCGCCCATTCGAGCGCGTCGATGTAGTCCTCGACGCAGAGCATGGAGGGCGTGTTGATGGTCTCACCCTCGAAGATGCCCTCGATGAGCTTCCCGCCCTTGGTCATGCGGAAGATCTTGGGCAGCGGCCACGGCGGCACGTAACTTTCGAGCCGCGCGACGGCGCGGGGCGAAAGAATGAGCATCCCGTGCGCGGCCTCGCCGCCCAGAACCTTCTGCCAGGAGAAGGTCACGACATCGAGCTTCCCCCAGTCGAGCCGTTGCGCGAAGGCCGCCGAGGTCGCGTCGCAGATGGTCAAGCCTTCGCGGTCGGCCGCGATCCAGCCGGCGTCGGGCACGCGCACGCCGGAGGTGGTGCCGTTCCAAGTGAAGACGATATCGCGCATCTTCGTGTCGACTTGGTCAAGGTCCGGCAGTTCGCCGTAGGACGCCTTGATGACCCGAGCGTCCTTGAGCTTGAGCTGCTTCGCCACGTCCGTGACCCAGCCCTCGCCGAAGCTCTCCCAGGCCAGCATGTCGACCGGGCGGGCGCCGAGCATCGACCACAGGGCCATCTCGACGGCGCCGGTGTCGGAGGCCGGCACGATGCCGATGCGGTGGTCCGCCGGCACCTCCAGCAATTCGCGGGTCAGGTCGATGGCGCGCTTCAAGCGCGCCTTGCCGAGCTTTGCGCGATGCGAGCGGCCGAGCGTGTCGACTTTAAGGTTCTGGAGGCTCCAGCCCGGGCGCTTGGCGCAGGGTCCGGACGAGAAGAAAGGCGCGCGCGGGCGCGCGGCGGGCATCGTTGCCATGTAATCCATCCTTCCAGATGGTTGCCCCTCGTTGGGGAGGGGTGTCCCGCCGCCGCTTATGCCGGAGGGGTTCCCTTCGGTCAAGGTTCTTGCTGCACCGCACTCACAGGCATCTGCTGGCACGGGTTTCGCTTTAAAAGTCGCGCTGCCGAAAATTAAGAATGTGTTATACAAGCACTGTTTCTCCCCCGCTCAACGGGCTAGGAGAAGCCCAAGCACAATAATCAAGGGTCGAGGGCGCGGGCATGCGTTGGTACGGACAGCTCGCCGTCATGGCCGTGCTCGGGGGAGCCGGCTACGTCGGGTGGGTCGCCTATAAGGACGGGACGCTGGCGGGTCTGCCCGTGGTCGGCGAGCACGTGGCCCGCTTCGCGAATCTCGGCCCCGCCACATCCACGGCCCCGAAGGCGCCGCCCACCGCCGTCGACGTCGACACGGTCAGGACCGGCCGCATCGTCGAGCTGCGCGACTCGGTCGGCACGGTGCGGGCCTACGAGTCCATCACCGTGACGGTGAAGGGCTCCGGCATCGTCGAGGAGATCAGCTTCCAGGAGGGCCAGAAGGTTAAGCTCGGCGACGTGCTGCTGCGCCTCGATTCCGACGAGCGCCGCGCCGACATCGAGCAGGCCAAGGCCGAGAGCCGCCGCGCGGCGGCCCAGCGCGACGAGCTCAAGCTGCGCCTCGATCGCGCCGTCGCGCTCAGCCGCACCGGCGCCGGCACCGGGGCGCAGGTCGACGACCTCACCGCCCAGGTGAAGACGCTGGAGAGCGCCATGGCTTCGGCCGAGGCGCGGCGCAAGGCCGCCGAGGCCCGCCTCGATGACCTCATCGTGCGCGCCCCCTTCGCCGGCCGGCTCGGCACCCGCTCGGTCTCGGTCGGGGCCTACGTCTCGCCGGGGATGCGGATCACCACCCTCGACGACCTGTCGCGGGTGCGCCTCGACTTCGCCGTGCCCGAGAACGTCCTCGACCGCCTGAAGGTGGGGCAGACCGTGCGGGCCCTCTCGGCGGCCTTCGGGCAGCGCGGCTTCGAGGGCAAGGTCGCGATCATCGACACGCGGGTCGATCCCGTAACCCGCTCCGTGCGCCTCACCGCCGACTTCGACAACCCCGACGAGGCGCTGAAGCCCGGCATGTTCCTCTCCGTCGCCCTCGAGGTCACGGTGAAGAACGACGCCGTGGTGGTGCCCGAGGAGGCGATCGTCGGCGAGGGCCTGCGCCACCTCATCTATGTCGTGAAGGACAACGCGGTCGAGCGCCGGGTGGTGCGCATCGGCCAGCGCCAGGAGGGCCGGGTCGAGGTCGTCGACGGCCTGAAGCCCGGCGAGACCATCGTGGTGCGCGGCGTCCAGCGGGTGCGCCCCGGCTCCGCCGTCGATCCGAAGCCGATCAGCGCCGAGGCGCCGGCCGCGCAGGCGCCGATGCTGCCGAAGCCGGCAAGCGCCGAAGCGCCCGCTGCGGCTCCGGCCGCGCCCGCGCCGACCCTTGCGAAACCCCAGCCGGCGCTCGGCGCCGCGGCGGCCGAGCGCCGCGGCTGACGCTTCGCACGATTTCTGAAAGACGCGCCGGGAAGGCCCCAGGAAGACCAGCATGCAGGTTTCCGATCTCTTCATCCGCCGGCCGGTGTTCTCGGTCGTCGTGAGCCTCCTGCTCATGGTCGGCGGCCTGTCCTGCCTGATGCAGCTCGCGGTGCGCGAGTATCCGCAGGTCGACCCGCCGATCGTCTCGGTCAACACCACCTACAAGGGCGCCGCGAACGAGGTCATCGAGAGCCGGGTCACGGAGCTGGTCGAGGGCTCGGTCGCGGGCCTCGAGGGCATCCGCCAGATCTCGTCGTTCAGCCAGAACGAGCGCTCATCCGTCACGATCGAGTTCTGGGTCGGGCGCGACCCCGACGCCGCCGCCGCCGACGTGCGCGACCGCGTCGCCCGCATCATGGCGCGCCTGCCCGAAGGGGTCGACCTGCCGGTCGTGCGCAAGGTCGATTCGAACGCCGCCGCGATCATGTGGATCGGCGTCACGTCGAAGACCCTCGACGCCCTCGAGCTGACCGAGTTCCTGAAGCGGGTCTACGTCGACCGCCTCGCGACCGTGCCGGGGGTCGCGACGGTCTACATCGGCGGCGAGCGGCGCTACGCCATGCGGGTCTGGATCGACCGCGGCGCGCTCGCGGCGCGCGGGCTGACCGTCCTCGACGTCGAGACCGCGATCAAGAAGCAGAACGTCGAGCTGCCGGGCGGGCTCATCGCCTCGACGAAGCGCGAGCTCACCGTCAAGGCGGACTCGCGCCTGGCCAGCCCCCAGGAGTTCGAGAAGGTCGTGGTCTCGAACCGGAACGGCTACCTCGTCCGTCTTGGCGAGGTCGCCAAGGTCGAGGTCGGGCCGGAGGACGACCGCTTCGAGTTCTACAAGGACGGCGACACCGCGCTCGGCCTCGGCATCGTGCGCCAGGCGACCGCCAACACCCTCGCCGTCGCCGACGGCGTCCGGGCCGAGCTCGAGAAGCTCAAAGGCGCCCTCCCCCCGGGCACCGAGACGTCGATCATGTACGACGAGTCGAACTTCATCCGCGCCTCGATCAACGGCGTCCTGAAGACCCTCGTCGAGGGCATCGGCCTCGTCATCCTGGTGATCCTCGTGTTCCTGCGCGACTGGCGCTCGACCATCGTGGCGATGGTGGCGATCCCGGTCTCGGTCGTCGCCTCCTTCATGGTGGTGGCGTTCTTCGGCGCCTCGATCAACGTCCTGACGCTGCTCGCCATCGTGCTCGCCATCGGCATCGTGGTCGACGACGCCATCGTCGAGATCGAGAACATCCACCGCCGCATCGAGCATGGGGAGCCGCCGCTTCTCGCCTCCTTCGACGGCGCCCGCGAGATCGGGTTTGCGGTCATCGCCACGACCTGCACGCTCATGGCCGTGTTCGTGCCCCTCGCCTTCATGACCGGCAACACCGGGCGGCTGTTCCGCGAGTTCGCGATCCAGCTCGCGGCCGCGATCTTCTTCTCCGGCGTCGTCGCCCGAACACTGACCCCGATGATGTGCTCGAAGCTGATGGTGCCGGCGCACGGGCCGATCCACCGCCTCACCGAGCCGGTCTTCGAGGGCATGATCAACGGCTACCGCTGGATCCTGTCGCGGGCGCTCAACATCCCGCTCGTGATCCTGGCGGTCGGCGCCGTGGTTTCGTTCGCGGCCGTGAACCTGTTCCAGGCGCTGCCGAAGGAGTTCGCGCCGGTCGAGGACCGCGGCTTCATCATCATCCCGATCAACGCGCCCGAGGGCTCGAGCATCGATTACACCCGCGAGCGGCTCAAGGAGGTCGAGGAGGCGCTCGAGCCGCTGCGCGCGCGCGGCATCGTGTCGAGCATGCTGAGCATCGTGGCGCCGGGCTTCATCCGGCCGCAGCCCGTCAACCAGGGGCTCGTCATCGTCCGGCTCATCCCCTGGGACCAGCGCACGGTGAAGCAGCAGGACCTCGTCAAGGAGCTGTTCGGCAAGGTCTCGAACTTCCCCGGCGCGCGGGCCTTCCCGATCAATCCGCCTTCCCTCGGCCAGCGCGGCTTCCAGCAGCAGATCCAGTTCGTGCTCGGCGGGCCGGACTACGGCACGTTGCGCGACTGGCGCGACCGGGTGCTCGCCAAGGCGCAGGAGACCGGGCTCTTCGTCAACCTCGATAGCGACTACAAGGAGAACCAGCCCGACCTGCGCGTCCAGATCGACCGCGCCCGCGCCGCCGACCTCGGCGTCGCCATCGAGGACATCGGCAAGACGCTCGAGCTGATGTTCGGCGAGAAGCAGGTGTCGAGCTTCGCCGCGAAGGGCGAGGAGTACTACGTCATCATGCGGGCCCGCGCCCAGGACCGCGCCTCGCCGAACGACCTCTCGAACGTGTTCATCCGCTCGGGCGGCGGGCCGGATGGCGGCAGCCTCGTGCCGCTCTCGTCCTTCGTGTCGCTCCGCGAGACCGCGGCGCCGCAGAACCTCAACCGCTTCGACCGCCTGCGCTCGATCACGATCCAGGGCTCGGTCGCGCCGGGCCAATCGATCGGCCAGGGCCTCGACGCCCTGGAGCGCATCGTCAAGGAGGAGCTGCCGCCGGAGGTGCGCATCGGCTACCTCGGCCAGTCGAAGGAGTTCAAGGACGCCTCGAGCGCGATCTACGTCACCTTCGGCCTTGCCCTGATCGTGGTGTTCCTCGTTCTCGCCGGGCAGTTCGAGAGCTGGATCAACCCGCTCATCGTCATGCTGACCGTGCCGCTCGCCATCACCGGAGGGCTCCTTGCGCTGTGGCTCACCGGGCAGTCGCTCAACATCTACAGCCAGATCGGCATGATCCTGCTCATCGGGCTCATGACCAAGAACGGCATCCTGATCGTCGAGTTCGCGAACCAGCTGCGTGAGCGGGGCTTGAACACCCGCGAGGCCGTGATCCAGTCGTCGGTGCAGCGCCTGCGCCCGATCCTGATGACCTCGATCGCCACCATGGGCGGCGCGATCCCGCTCGCCTGGTCGACGGGCGCCGGCGCCGAGGCCCGCAACGCCATCGGCTGGGTCATCGTCGGCGGCGTCGGCCTCTCGACCCTGCTCACGACCCTCGTCGTGCCCTCGCTCTACCTCCTGATCGGCGGCTACACCCGGCCGGCGAACTACACCGCCGAGCTCCTCGACCGCCTGCGCGAGGGCGAGAAGGACCGCGGCGGCCACGCGCCGCTCCACCCGGCGGAGTAGCGGGCCGGGAAAAGAGAAAGGCGGGGCACGAGGCCCCGCCCTGCTCGTCCGGCGCGGAGCCGGTCAGTCGATCATGTAGCGGACGCCGATCCGCGCCTCATGGGCGTCGAGGGGCTTGAGCTTGAAGCCGAAGCCGCCGGAATCGAGGTCGGTCTGCGCGTCGCCGATGCGCACGAAGCGGTAGCCGAGGTCGAGCTTGAAGCCCGAGCCGAGGTCGACCGCCGCGCCGGCCATGAGGGCCCAGGCGAGGCTGTTCTCGATCCCTGGCGGGTGCATCGCCTTGGCCGAGCTGAAGACCGCGCTGCAGGCGGGGGTGAGGCACGTCACCTGCGACCAATAGTCGTGCAGGCGGTTGTGCGCGACGCCGATGCCCGCCCCGACGTAGGGCGTGACGCCCCACCACTTGCCGAGGTCGACGTAGCCGTTGAGGAACAAGGTGGTCGACTCGAACTTCGGCGCGTCGGTCGAGAACCCGTCGACGTAGCCGGATCCCGAGCTCAGCGCCCTGATCCGCGAGCTGGTCCGGTAGTCGGCCGTGACGTCGGCCCTGAACCAGTTGTTGAAGGCGTAGCCGACGCCTCCGCCGAACGACCAGGTGTTCGGCAGCTGGATCGAATCGAAGGCCAAGCCGGCGCTGTAGCCGAGGGCCTCCTTGGGCTTCGAATACTCGATGTAGCCGACGTCCCCGCGCAGGTACCACCCGGTCCCGAGCTCGGAGGCGGCCGGCCCGGCTTCGGGCGGCGGGGGCGGCAGCATGTCGGCCGCAAGCGCGGGCACACTGAGGCCGAGAAGCGCGGCGAGGGACCACAACGTCTTGAGGCTGCCCATGACGGCTTTTTCCTTCGACTCAAAGGGACAGGGATGGATTGACTCGGTCCGGGCGGCGGGATTCGCCGATGGGTTCGAGCATGAGTGAATCGGGTTAAGCCGCACTTAACCTTAACGGTTCGCTGCGGTTCCCCTTGCCGAGGTCCCTGCCCCTGCCGCGGAACCATGCCTCCAAAGGAAAACGGCGCGGGAGGACCCGCGCCGCTCTTCGAGGAGCTTGAGAGCGCTCAGTACTTGCGGATGACCGGCGCCTCGAAGGCGGGCGGCGGCGGCGCGGCGAGGAGGTAGCGGAAGCCGATCTTGATGTCGTGCGAGTCGAGGTCCTTGACCTTGATCGGCGAGAAGGTCTGGCCGCAGAAGCAGTTCAGCACGCCCGTGGTCGCCTCGCCGAGGTTGAGGTAGCGGTAGGCCGTCTCGAGCTTCAGGTTCGGCGTGACGCTGTAGGCGAGGCCGGCGTGCAGGGCCCAGGCGAAGTGGGTCTTGTCGCCGTTGGCGAAGTAGCCGCCGCTCGGCGTGGTGACGCCGGCGATCGTGGTCAGGCTGGTGTCCGAGAAGCCGGACATCATGTTGCGGGCAAGGCCCACGCCCGCGCCGACGAACGGCGTGATGCCGTACCAGGTGCCGAGGTCGAAGTAGCCGTTGAGCAGGAGCACCGCCGAGGTGAAGTCGCCGTGCGTGGTCTCGTGCGTCACGCCCGGGACGCCGGCGCCCGCATCGAAGTCGATGCGGTCGAAGACCTTGAAGCCCTTGGAGAAGCGGTACTCGGCGGTGAGATCGGTACGGAACCAGCCGTTGAACTGGTAGCCGATGCCGACCCCGGCGAAGGCGCCGGCGCCGAGGTCCTCGCCGAAGAAGACCGCGGGCGGCTGGTCGGGGCTCGAGAACTTGCCGCGGTTGTAGGAGCTGACGCCCACGTCGCCGCGCAGGTACCAGCCGCCGCCGAACTCGACCGGGGGTGGGCCGTAGCTCATCGGCGGGGGAGGCGGGAGGAGATCGGCCGCGAGCGCGGATGCAGACGCGACGGCCGCGAAAACGCCCGCCAGAGCGAGTGACTTGAAGCTGCCCATGACAGGGTCCCTTCGTTGGCGCGGACCGGACAGGCCTCGCGAGATGACGACAACGGGAGGGATCGTCTCAGACAGTCCTTAAAGGGAGTTTAACCTTAAAACTTAACCCTGATGTTGGCTTAAGGATGCCGCAGAGCGGCCTGCTTTTCATAGGTATGCCAAGCACTTGGGAAGCGGTCAGGCGGCGGCGCGGGAGAGCGCGTCGACGACGTCGTCCACGACCTGCACGACGAGGTCGCGGTTGTCGCCCTCGCCCATCACGCGAATCACCGGCTCGGTGCCGGAGGGGCGGATCACGAGGCGTCCGGCGTTGCCGAGCCTTTGGCGCGCCGATTCGATCGCGGTCACGACCGTGTCCTGCTGCAGCGGCTGGCCGTTCCGGTAGCGCACGTTCTTGAGAATCTGCGGCAGGGGCTCGAAGCAGTGGCAGACCTCGCTTACCGGCTTGTCGAGGCGCTTCACCACCGTGAGGAGCTGGAGCGCCGCCAAGAGCCCGTCGCCGGTCGTGGTGTAGTCCGACAGGATGATGTGGCCGGACTGCTCGCCGCCGAGATTGTAGCCGTGCTCGCGCATGTGCTCGAGGACGTAGCGGTCGCCGACGGCCGTGCGGGCGAGCGTCAGCCCGAGGCCGCCGAGGAAACGCTCGAGGCCGAGGTTCGACATGACGGTGGCGACGACGCCTGGCTTCGAAAGCCGCCCGTCCTCGTTCCACGAGCGGGCGACGACGGCCATGAGCTGGTCGCCGTCGACCGCCCTGCCCTTCTCGTCGACGATCAGCACCCGGTCGGCGTCGCCGTCGAGGGCGATGCCGATGTCGGCCCGCAGCTCCCTGACCTTGCGGATGAGCGCCTCGGGCGCGGTCGAGCCGACGTCCCGGTTGATGTTGAAGCCGTCGGGCTCGACCCCGATCGGGAAGACCTCGCAACCGAGCTCCCACAGGGTCTCGGGCGCGACCCGATAGGCGGCGCCGTTGGCGCAGTCGACGACGACGCGCATGCCGGCGAGGTCGATCTGGCGCGGCAGCGTGCGCTTGGCGAACTCGGTGTAGCGGGCGTGCACGCCTTCGATGCGCTTCGCCCGCCCGAGGCTCGCCGAGCGGGCGAGCTTCGCCGAGATGTCGGAATCGATGAGCGCCTCGATCTGATGCTCGACGTCGTCCGAGAGCTTGAAGCCGTCCGGGCCGAAGAGCTTGATGCCGTTGTCCTCGAACGGGTTGTGCGAGGCCGAGATCATCACGCCGATGTCCGCCCGCATGGAGCGGGTCAGCATGGCGACGGCCGGCGTCGGCATCGGGCCGAGGAGCAGCACGTCCATGCCGACCGAGGTGAAGCCGGCCTGGAGGGCGGATTCGATCATGTAGCCCGAAAGCCGCGTGTCCTTGCCGATCACCACCCGGTGACGGTGGTCGCCGCGCTGGAACAGGAGCCCGGCCGCCTGGCCGACCCGAAGCGCCAGTTCAGGCGTGATCACGCCGTTGGCGCGGCCCCTGATCCCGTCGGTGCCGAAGTATTTGCGCGTCATGTGCGATTAAGCCCCATCCGTCCGACCATTGGCTTTCTGTCGGTTGCCCAAGCCATATCACCCGCGAACGCTCGATCATGCGCCCGGCGGGTTCAAAAAGTGTGAGCGATTCTTACAGCGGACGCATCCGCCATGCCAGGGCCGGCTCCCGTCAACCTTGACGCGTGCGCTCGGGGGCGGGCACGGCGTCCTACTCCAGATGGAACTTCGCGAGCTCCCGGTGCTCGGCCTCGATGCGGCGCACGGTGCCGGTGGCGGAGCGATACACAATCGTCTCGGTCTCGATCACGTCCCCGGCGAAGCGCACGCCCTTGAGGAGCGCGCCGTCGGTGACGCCGGTCGCCGCGACGATCACGTCGCCGCGGGCCATCTCGGTCATGTCGTACTTCTTCTCCGGGTCCTTGACACCCATTCCGGCCGCGCGGGTGCGCTTCTCCTCGGTGTCGAGGATGAGCCGGCCCTGCATCTGGCCGCCGATGCAGCGAAGCGCCCCTGCCGCGAGCACGCCCTCCGGCGCCGCGCCGATGCCGAGGTAGATGTCGATGCCGGTCTTGTCCGGCATGGTCGTGAAGATGACGCCGGCGATGTCGCCGTCGGTGATGAGGCGGACGCCCGCGCCGATCCTGCGCACGGAGGCGATCAGCTCCTGGTGGCGCGGCCGGTCGAGGATCAGCGCGTTGATCTCGGCGGGCTTCACCCCCTTCGCCTTGGCGAGGTTGTTGATGTTCTCCTCGACCGAGGCGTCGAGGTCGACGACGCCCTTGGGGTAGCCCGGGCCGACGGCGATCTTCTGCATGTAGACGTCGGGGGCGGCCAAGAGCGTGCCGGCCTCGGCCATGGCCATGACGGCGATCGAGCCCGGCATGTCCTTGGCGCACAGCGTCGTGCCCTCCAGCGGATCGACCGCGATGTCGACCTTCGGGCCCTGGCGGTTGCCGACCCTCTCGCCGATGAACAGCATCGGGGCCTCGTCGCGCTCGCCCTCGCCGATCACCACCGTGCCGTCGATCTGGAGGCGGTTGAGCTCGCGCCGCATGGCGTCGACGGCGGCCTGGTCGGCGGCCTTCTCGTTGCCCTTGCCCCGCAACCGCGCCGAGGCGACCGCCGCGCGCTCCGTCACGCGCACGAGCTCGAGGGTGAGGATGCGCTCGATGATCTGGCCGGGCTGGACGGTGATGGCGGCGTGCGCAGTGTCCTGGGGCATCGGCGGTTTCGCTCCCGGTTCTTGTGGCTGAGCGGCTGGCTAGCGTAACAATGGCCGCCTGTCACCTTGGGGATGCGTCGCCATGAGGCTTTCTCCCTCCCAAGAAGACCTCTGCGAACAGTGAGATTCGGCGCCGCTTCGCGGCAGTTTTTGCGCTGGGTCCCGGATCGCCTTTCACTCCGCTTCGCTCCGTTGCAGGCGCCCGGGAAAAGGCTGTTGAGAGATTCGCGCTGATACTTCCACGCTTTCCCGGGCGCATGCAGCGCAGCGGAATGCGACCCGGGATCCAGCGCAAGACTACGCCGCGAAGCGGCGCCGAACTCTTTCGCAGAGATCCTCGAAGAAGGGAGCCGTGGCACTTCACACCAGCGCCGTCTCGGCCGCACCCTTGCGCTCCAGCCACTCCGGCACGGGCAGGTTCTTCGAGCGCAGAAATTGTGGGTTGAACAGCTTCGACTGGTAGCGGGTGCCGTAGTCGGCGAGCACCGTCACGACGGTGTGGCCGGGGCCGAGGTCGCGGGCCAAGCGGATCGCGCCGGCGACGTTGATGGCGGAGGAGCCGCCGAGGCACAGGCCCTCCTCGGCAAGGAGCGAGAAGACGAGCGGGACCGCCTCCTCGTCCGGGACGAGGTAGGCCTTGTCGACCTTGATGTCCTGGATCATCGGGGTGACGCGGCCGAGGCCGATCCCTTCCGTGATCGAGCCGCCCTCCGAGGCCTTGGCCTCGCCGCGGGTGAAGAGGTCGTACATGGCGGCGCCGCGCGGGTCGGCGACGCCGATCACGACGTCGGGCTTCCGCTCTCGCAGGTACAGCGACGTGCCCGCGACGGTGCCGCCGGTGCCGATCGAGCAGATGAAGCCGTCGATGCGGCCGCTCGTCTCCTCCCAGATCTCCGGGCCGGTCGAGAGGTAGTGGGCCCTGCGGTTGTCGAGGTTGTTCCACTGGTCGGCGAAGAGGACGCCGGCGCTCTCGGTCTCACGCAGCTTCTCGGCCATGCGCCGGCCGACGTGCTGGTAGTTGTTGGGGTTGGCGTACGGCACCGCCGGCACCTCGACGAGCTCGGCCCCGCACAGGCGCAGCATGTCCTTCTTCTCCTGCGCCTGCGTCTCGGGGATGACGATGAGGGTACGGTAGCCGCGGGCGTTGGCGACGAGCGCGAGGCCGATGCCGGTGTTGCCCGCCGTCGCCTCGACCACGAGCCCGCCGGGCTTCAACTCCCCGCGCTCCTCGGCCCCAAGAATCATCTGCCGCGCCGCCCGGTCCTTCACCGACTGGCCGGGGTTCATGAACTCGGCTTTTCCCAGGATCGTGCAGCCGGTCTCCTCCGAGGCCCGGCGGAGCTTGATCAATGGCGTGTTGCCGATCGCGGCAACGAGGTCTTGGCGGATGGTCATCGGTCCAAGGCGGGGTTCGAGGGAGCGCTCAAGGCTCGATCGAAAGCCGGCGGATGGCAAGGGCATGCAGCCCGCGCGCCGGGCGCATGTGCGCCCCGGGCTGGACAGCCGGCGCTTAAGCCGCCACTTGGTCGGGATCCCCTTTGGAAAACGCGCCGGATCCCGCATGACCGCTCCCCTGTTCTCGCCGTTCGCCCTCGGCCCCGTGCGCCTCATGAACCGCATCGTCGTCTCGCCCATGTGCCAGTACTCGGCGAACGACGGCTCGATGAACGACTGGCACCTGCAGCACCTGATGAGCATGGCGATGTCGGGGGCGGGGCTCGTGGTGGTCGAGGCGACGGCGGTCGAGCGGCTCGGGCGCATCACCCACGGCTGCACCGGGCTCTACTCGGACGACAACGAGCGCGCCATGGCGCGCACCATCGCGGCGGCGCGCGGGGTCGCGCTGCCGGGCGTGAAGTTCGGCATCCAGATCGGGCATGCCGGCCGCAAGGCCTCGGCGCAGCGCCCGTGGGAAGGCGGCCGGGCGCTGAAAGGCGGCGACGACCCGTGGACGACCTGGGCCCCCTCCCCCCTCCCCTTCGACGACGGCTGGCCGGTGCCGGAGGAGCTGACGGACGCGGACCTCGAGCGCATCGAGAAGGCCTTCGTGCAGGCGGCGGAGCGCGCCGTGCGCATCGGCTTCGACGCCATCGAGCTGCACATGGCGCACGGCTACCTCCTGCACACCTTCCAGTCGCCGCTGTCGAACAAGCGGACTGACCGCTGGGGCGGGACGCCCGAGGGGCGCCTCGCCTTTCCCCTCGCGGTCGCCCGCGCCGTGCGCGCCGCCGTGCCGGCCAACGTGGCGCTCGGCGCCCGCATCACGGGGACGGACTGGACCGACGACGGGCTCAAGCCCGAGGATGCGGTCGCGCTCGCGAAGGCGCTGAAGGGGATCGGCCTCGACTTCGTCTGCGTCAGCTCCGGCGGCATCGCGCTCCGGGCGAAGATCCCGGTCGGGCCGGGCTACCAGGTGCCCTTCGCCGCGAAGGTGCGCCGCGAGGCCGGCATCGCGACCCGCGCCGTCGGCATGATCGTCGACCCCGTGCAGGCGAACGACATCGTGACCCGCGGCGACGCCGACATGGTGGCGCTCGCCCGCGCCCTCCTCGACGACCCCCGCTGGGGCTGGCACGCGGCGGAGGCGCTCGGCGCCGAGATCCCGCGCCCGCCGCAGTACGCCCGCGCCGCCCCGGCGGTCTGGCCCGGCGCCGCCTTGGTGCGCCCGCGCGAGGACGACGAGTTCCGCAGGAGCGCCTGACGGCGGGCATTGGAATTCAGGGGCCGCGTAGAGGCCCGGTGTGAAGCCGTCGGAAAACCCGTCTCGGGAGCCGTCGTGGACGCCGGCTTGATGGCCACCCTCCGGGCGGATTCCGCCGGCCCTCAGCCGAGCACCACCACCTTCGTCCCGACCGGGGTTCGGGCGTAGAGGTCGATCACGTCCTGGTTGATCATGCGGATGCAGCCGGACGAGACGTTCGACCCGATCGTCCACGGCTCGAGGGTGCCGTGGATGCGGTAGAGGGTGTCCTTGCCGTTCTGCCACAGGTACATGGCGCGCGCGCCGAGCGGGTTGCGGGTGCCGCCCGGGACGCCGACGCCGCTGCGCAACTCGCTGAGCTGGCTGCGCAAATCCTTCTGGCGCGCGATCATCTCCTTCGGCGGATACCAGTCCGGCCACTCCTGCTTGTCGTTGATCGTGGCGACGCCGGACCAGGCGAAGCCTTCGCGCCCGACGCCGACCCCGTAGCGCATGGCGCGCCCGCCGTCCTGGACGTGATAGAGGTAGCGCGCCCGCGGGTCGATCACGATCGTCCCCGGCGCCTCGCCGCGGGAGTAGGCCACCCGGGCGCGCAGGAAGGCTGGGTTGATCCGCGACAGCGGCGCCGCCGGGATCGGGAACCGCTCCCCCGTGACCGGGCCGTAGACACCCGCGAACTGGCCCTCGTAGCCGCCGCTGAAAGGTTGGTCCGCCCCCGGCCCATAGCGCGGCTCGGGGCCCGGCACCACCGGGACCTCGCCGCAGCCGGCAAGCCCGGCGACGACGCTCGCCGACGCTCCGGCCAGAAACCCACGTCGACTGATGACAAACATCGCTCGCTCCACTTCGGACAGCCCCGCCTCGGGTGCAAGACCCGTTCCGGGCAGTAAGGGGGAGCTTTGCAAAGCTCGCGCAGGCGATCAATGCGCGATTGCAAACAGCGGCGCGCCTTCCGGGGGCAACCTTAACGCGGACGGCCCCTGCCGAGTGAGAATCAGCTCCTGGCGACCCGCTTGCCGCGCTTGGCGCGCTTGGTCCAGCGCTTCTTCTTCGGGGTGCTCTTCTCGATCGAGGCGGTCTGCTCCGCAGCGGCCTGCTCGGCCTTCGCCGCCTCCTGGCGGGTCTGCGCCACTTGGGTCGAAAGCGTCGCGAGCTCGGTGCGGCGGGTCGAGAGCTCGTTCTGGGCGGCGGCGAGGGCTGCCTTCGCCTTCTCCTGCGCCTCCCTGGTGCGCTCGAAGGTCTGGCGGGCGGTCTGGAGACGGGTGTCGATGTCCTTGAGCTCGGCGACCTTGGCGCGCTCGGCCTGGACCGCGGCCTCGAGCTCGACGCGGCCCTGCTTCAGCTCCCGGATCTCCCGGGCCTGCGACTGGGCGAGGGCGGTCGCGTTCTCGGAGGTGAAGAAGTAGGCCCCCCAGCCCCCGGCGGCGGCGACGACGGCCAGAACCGCCGCCCAGCGAGAGGCGACCTCGGAGAAGCCCGATGCCATGCGTAATCCCCCATCATCCCGGCGGCGCGCTCCAAAGCCTTGGCGCGCTTGGCCATTGAAAGAGTCTTGCGCGTTCAGTGTGACGAGAAAGCGGCAGAGCTTGGCAAAATGCAGAGCCGGGCATGCACCGCCGCCGTCCCGAGCACGGCCATGGCGAGGATCTGATGGGCGAGGCCGGCCCACAGCGGGACCGCGAGGACGAGGGTCGCGATGCCGAGCGCCATCTGGGCAAGGGCGAGGGCCGCGAGGAGGTCGGCCCGGCGGGCTGCCGTCCAGCCCTCGCCCGCGGAGTCCATCCGCCGGGCCGCCACCGCATGCCAGATCGCGAAAGCGACGACGGCGACGGCCACGAGCCGGTGGTTGAGCTGCACCAGGGCGACGTTGTCGACGAAGTTCTCGATCCAGGGGCTGACGGCGAAGAGGTCCTGAAGCGGCGGCGCGAGGCGCCCGTCCATGAGCGGCCATGTATTGTAGGTCAGCCCCGCCTTCGACCCTGCGACCAGCCCGCCAAGGGCGATCTGGAGGAAGACCAGCGCCAGGAGCACGAGGGCTGATCGCGGGAGGCTCGCCTCTCCCCCGGAGGGAGAGAGCCTGCCCTCGGGCCCCGACCCGAGGGTCGAGTCGCGCGCAGCGCGACCGGGTGAGGGGGGGAACTCCGTCCCCTCAGAACCAGCACCACCCCGCAGCCCCGTCGCGACCCACAGCAGCGCGACGAGGATCGCGCTCGCGATGAGAAGGTGCAGCGTGAGCTTCACCGGCGCGACGGCGATCATCCCGGGCTCAAGCCCCGACGCCACCATGATCCAGCCGACGGCCCCCTGAAGCCCGCCGAGCGCCCCGATGGCGAGGAGCGTCAGCGCCAAGCGCCGGCTCAAGAAGCCCTTCGCCCAGAACCACAGGAACGGCACGAAGAAGGCGAGGCCGATCAGCCGCCCGAGCTGCCGGTGGCCCCACTCCCACCAGTAGATGAACCGGAACTCGGAAAGGCTCATGCCCTGGTTGAGGAGGGCGTATTGCGGGCTCGCCCGGTACTTCTCGAACTCCGCCGCCCAAGCGGCCTCGGACAGCGGCGGGATCGCCCCCGTCACCGGCCGCCATTCGGTGATCGACAGACCCGAGCCCGTGAGCCGGGTCGCGCCGCCCACCGCAACCATCGCGACGACGAGGGCCGCAAGCACGTAGAGCCAGAGCCGCACGGCCGCGCGGGAGCGCGCCGCCGGGGCGGCGGGCGTATGGATCGATTCTCCCGTGGCGGCGACGGCCATGAACGCCTTCAGGCGGAAAACCCCTTGGCAGGAAGGCTTGATCCCCCGCCTCAAGCCGGACACATAGGCCGCCTATCCGGCCGGCACAACAACCCCGAAAGCCAATGCCCCGCCGCCTGCGCAAGCTCATCGGCACGATCGCGATGATCGCCTTCGTGATGGTCTATGCCCTCTTCGCGATGGCGCTCGCGGACAGCCGCGTCTCGCAGGCGCCGGAGGCGGTGCGGGCCCTCGCCTACGCGGCCCTCGGCCTCGCCTGGGTCCTGCCGCTCCTGCCGCTGATCCGGTGGATGGAGCGTCCGGACCCCGACCCCGCCGATTGAATCCCGTCGCAGCCTCAAGTCTGATGCACCGCGCCTCGAAGGCTGGAGAGAAAGTGTCGATGAAGCATCTGGTCCTCGCCGCCCTGCTGCTCTTCCCGTGCGCCGCGATGGCGCAGCCGGCGCCGAAGTCGATCGCCGACTGTGAGAAGATCAAGGGCGACCTTGCCTACAACCAGTGCCTCGCGAATTTCGGCCCGAAGATGGGCGAACGGCGCGCCCGGGGCACCGTCGCGGCGGCGGCGGCCGATAACGACGACGAGCCCGTGGTCGCCCGCGGACGGCGCGCCCGCTCCGCCGGCTACACCCGCCGGGGCGGGCGCCAGCGCGCCGTTTTCGAGGTCGGCCGCGGCCGGTCGAGCCTCAGGGTCAGCCCGAGCTGGCGCGGCACGGCGGCGGCGCGGCGGCGACGATAAGAACCCCTCTCCCTCCGGAGACCTCTGCGAAACGCGCATTGGGGACGGCGATGGCCTTGTCCTCTCCCTGGAACCCCTGGAGGGGAGAACAAGTGCGACGCCGTTTGCAAAAGGTCTGCGACCGGAGAGGTGATCTGCATCGTTCTCGAAAATAGTTCTTGACAATATTCCTTTCTTGTGATTGTGTGTGCCCACTCCCCTCCGGCGAGGGAGCCGCGTGCGCACCGGGTCGCGATGCGGAGGGGAGGCGGTCCCGCGGCGGGCGCTCGGTGTGCGTCCGACTCGGGCGGCCGCTTCGACTGCAGGGCTT
>DASVVU010000153.1:0-18957 GCA_036386395.1 Beijerinckiaceae bacterium
GCGGTCGCGGAGCAGATGCTGAGCGACATGGGCCACGCCGTGAAGGTCGCCGAGAACGCCGCCGCCGCGCTCACCCTGATGGAGCGCGAGCCAGTCGACCTCGTGTTCTCTGACGTCATGATGCCGGGCGGCATGAACGGGTTCGAGCTCGCCCGCGCGGTCCGCGATCGCCGCCCGGAGCTGCCGGTCCTCCTGACTACGGGCTACAGCGAGGCGGCGCTCAGCGAAGAGGCGCGCGAGTTCCCCCTCGTGACCAAGCCCTACCGCCCGGCCGAGGTCGCCCGGGCGATCGAGCGCCTCCTCGACCGCGAGGACCGGAGCCGGGCCGCGGCCGAGCGCTGAGCGGCGGCTGTAAATGCGCGCGCTCGGCCGTCCATGACGCGGTGCGGCGGCTCATCCGGGCGCACTCGCGCATCGAGAGGGACACCTTCTGACGCGACACCCTCATCGACGCCGCCGTGTTCCGGGAGTGGATGGCCGGCAGGACGCCCGACCCGGATCGCGCTCCCTCTTGTGGAGGAGGTGGGGGTCGCAGGATCAGGCGGGATGGCGCCGTTGAGGTCCTCGGCCTGTACCGGGCTCCACTTTCACCACCGGGCTACGCCCCCGCCCCCCCGCTCGGCCGGCGCCTGTCACCGGGCCGAGACGGCCCTCCCGCCAAGGGAGGAGGGAAGCGCGCCTGCCGTCGGTGCAACTAGGCCTTCGCGGCGGCCTTGAGCTGATGCTCCTTGACCATCCGCTCGTGCTGCTCGTGCGTACCCTTGATCCGGTATTGAAGGATGCCGTCGACCCCGCCCGGGACGAGCTGCACGACCGAATACACCCCGGCCGCGCGGGTGGTCGCGTCGGCCTCGATGCGGACGAGCTGGCCGACGCGGAATCTGTGGGCTGCCATGGGGCTCTCCTCTGGCTCGCAGGAAGGAGCGCGCGGACGGCGCCGCGCTCCCTTTTAGGCACGATCCGAAAAAGCGGGCACCCGGTTTTCGGAAAGATCATGCTTAAGCAAAGAGATAGAGCGGGGATGACGACTCGAGGAAAAGTCATCCCGCTCTAAGGCGTCACGTGGCCTGGAGCTTGCCTGCCGACTGCTTGCCGCTGCGCTGGTCCGTCTCGATCTCGTAGGAGACCTTCTGGCCTTCGCGGAGGCTGCGGATGCCGGCGCGCTCAAGCGCCGTCGCATGGACGAAGACGTCCTTGCCGCCCTCGTCGGGCGCGATGAAGCCGTAGCCCTTCTGGTCGTTGTACCACTTCACGGTGCCGGTGCTCATGGGATGTCCTTTTCGCTGGCGTTCGCACGTTCGGGCAGACGCGCCGAAGCGGCGGCCGCCCGGCTCGATCGATGTCTGGAGAGAGAGTCTGAAACGTGCGCCCGGCGTCAGCGAAGGCGAAGCGGCCCAGTCGTCCGGCCAAATGTCGACGCCTCAGCATAGCGGCGCACGAGGGCTTCCGCAACGAGGCGCGCCCCATGGTCCAACGCGAGGCCGGCCTTCCCTTGCCGCGCTACGCCTGGACCTTGAGCGCGGCCGGCCCGAAGGGCTCGCTGGACGTTAAGCTGCTGCCGGCTGCTGCTCGCCAGGGCGCAAAAAAGAAACGGCCGGCTCGCGCCGGCCGCCCCTTCGTCGATCGGTCTGGTTCACAGGCTCCCCAGGAAGACCATCGCGGTCGAGAGGATCGTGGTTGACGCCAGGAAGCCGACGAAGGCCTTGGCGAAGGAGGGCTGCGCCCCGGTTTCAGCCGCCTGCATTGTTCTTTGCCTCGGTTCGGGTTGAGCACAATTGCCCGATCAACCCCAAGGCCGAGAAGCGGTTCCGCAGTAACCGCGAACAAAAAGAACGGCTCCGCTGGAACTTATCTGAAATGGTTAACGGAAAGTAGTGCCTTACCCGAGAAGTCCCTCCTGCCGGGCAAGCTCCGCGAGGCTCGCCTGCGGCCGGGCGCCGATGTGCTGGATGACCTCGGCGGCGGCGAGCGCCCCGAGGCGGGCGCAGTCGGCGGGATCGAGGTCGCGGGCAAGGCCGGTGAGGAAGCCCGCCGCGAAGAGGTCGCCGGCCCCGGTGGTGTCGACGAGGCGCTCGATCGGGTAGGCCGGCACCGCCTTGGTCTCCGCCCGGGTGACCACGAGGGCGCCCTCGGCCGAGCGCGTCACCACGGCGAGGAGGTCCTTCTCCTCGCGCAGCGCCGAAAGCGCCGTCGCGTCGTCGCCGGTCTGGTAGAGGCTTCTCAGCTCGTGGATGTTGGCGAACAGCACGTCGAGGCTGCCGTCGCGGATGAGTCCCAGGAACTCGTCGCGCCAGCGGTCGACGCAGAAGGGGTCGGAGAGGGTGAGCGCCACCGCGTTGCCGGCCTCGTGGGCGATGGCGGCGGCCTTGCGGAAGGCCTTCTTGGCCTCGGGCGGGTCCCACAGATATCCTTCGAGATAGACGATCCGGGCGGCCCTAACGGCGTGCGGGTCAACGTCCTCGGGGGTCAGGTTCTGGCAGGCGCCGAGGTAGGTGTTCATGGTGCGCTCGCCGTCCGGCGTCACCAGGATGAAGCTGCGGGCGGTCGCGGGGCCGTCCACGGCGGGCTTGACGTCGAAGGCGACGCCGACGGCGCCAAGGTCTCGAGTGTAGAGGCGGCCGAGCTCGTCGTCGCGCACCTTGCCGACGAAGGCGGCCTTGGCCCCGAGCGACGCCGCGCCGACGGCGGTGTTGGCGGCGGATCCGCCGGAGACGATGGTGGCCGGCCCCATGACCCCGTAGAGGTGCTCGGCCCGGGCCTCGTCGATGAGCTGCATCGCGCCCTTGTGCACGCCCTCGCGGACGAGGAACGCCTCGTCGGTGCGGGCGATCACGTCGACGATGGCGTTGCCGATGGCGAGGACGTCGGTGGTGGCGTTCTGCATGGGGGAGGACCGGGGCGCGGAGCGCCAGGGGGGAGCCGCGCTTTCGCATCGGCGCCATCGAGGGTCAAGGGCGGCGCCGGCGCAGGCGGACGTAGAGGGCGCCCGAACCGCCGTGGTGCGGCGCCGCCTCCTCGAAGCCGAGCACGACGGCGCGCAGCTCCGGCAGGCGCAGCCAGTGCGGCACGACCCGGCGTAGCACCCCGCGCTCCTCGAACGGGCCCTCGCCCGCGGCCGCGCCGCCCTTGCCCGTGACGACGAGGACGACCGCGTGGCCGCGCTCGCGCGAGCGGTGCAGGAAGCCGATGAGCGCGTGGTGGGCCTCGGCCTGGCGCATGCCGTGCAGGTCGATCACGGCGTCGGCCCGCCGCGCGCCGCGCCTGAGCGAGGTCAGGATCTTGCGGTCGAGGGGCGCAAGCGGGGGCAGGGTGGGCTTGGCCGTCTTGGGGACCGGTGGCGGGCCGGGGGCGGGAGCGGTGGCGGCCCGCGGCGATTCCGATGACGATTCAGGGGGCGCCTCAGGATAACCGCGGCCCGGCAGCGGCGTCACGGCGCGGGCCACCTGCGCCCAGAGCCGGCGCTCCTCGGACGAGAGCTGGCGCGGGCGCCGCGGCTTCACGGCCCGTCACTCCCTCGGGAGGAGCACGACGAAGCGCACCGGATGGCGCATCCGCCCGGCCCGGCTGCCCGCCTCGGGGCCGCTGCCGACGAAGAAGTCGCCCCGGGCCGACCCCACGATAGCGGTCCCGGTGTCCTGGGCGACCATGAGCCGAGCGAGGGGCTCCGGGGCGCCGTCCGCGCCGGGCACCTCGCCTTCGAGCCAGACCGGCAGGCCGTAGCTCCAGAGCGTGCGGTCGACCGCGAGGCTGCGCCCCGCCGTCAGCGGCACGCCCGCGCCGCCGATCGGGCCATCGTCGGGAGACAGCTCGTCGGCGAGGCGGAAGAAGATGTAGGAGCGGTTGAGGCGCATGATCTCGCGCCCCTCCTCGGGGTTCTGGCGCAGCCAGGCGGTGAGCCGCTCGAGGTTCATCTCGGAGAGCGGCACGTGCCCGCGCTCGACGATGACCCGCCCCGGCGCCGTGAACGGGTAGCCGTTGCGGCCGGCGTAGGCGACCCGCACGGTGCGCCCGTCGGGCAGGCGGATGCGGGCCGAGCCCTGCACGTGGACGATGAAGGCGTCGACGGCGTCGCGCAGGTACACGATCGGCCTCGCGAGCATACCCAGCGCCCCGTCCTCGATCGCGGCGCGGTCCGGATAGGGCTCGACCATCCCCTCCTGCGGCCCCCGCCGCCCGGCCTGGAGGCCGCCGAGCCCTGGCAAGGACTCGCCCTGCGGAACCGTCACGAGGTCGTCGGGGCGGGCCAGCAGCGGGACCGGGAAGCTTTCGCTTGGGGTAAGCGAGCCCTCGTACTCGGGTTCGAAATAGCCGGTCAGGAACCCCCGGCCGGAGGGCGGCACGACCTCGAAGGGGCCGAAGGTCGTTTCGAAGAACCGCCGGGCCGAGACGCCATCGCCAGGCTCCGGCCCCCTCGGGCCGAGGGCGGCCGCGCAGGCGCGCTTCAGCCCCTCCGACAGTGGAGCGGCGGTGCGCAGCGCCGGACGGTCCTCGACGATCGCCCGGCAGGTCCGGCGGAACGTTTCGAGCGCCGCTGCGTGGTCGTCCGCCGCCCAGCCGGCGAGGTCCTGGAAGGCGAGCGGCCGGAGCGCGGCGTTGCCGACGGCGGCGGGCTCGGGCCTTGCGGGGCCGGCAAAAGCGGCAAGCCAGCCCAGGAGAAAAAGAGGGAAGAAACCGGGTCGGGCCCCGCTCACTGGCCGGCTTCGGTCGCAACGAGCTGCCAGTTCGGGTCGCGGGTGCCGAGCGTGCGGGCGAAGGTCCACACGTCGGTCACGTCGACGACGGCGTCGGGGCTGCCGTCGACCACGTTGCCTTGCGCGTCGCGGGTGACGGTGATGAGCTTCGACTGGAAGCGGATCGTCACCTGGGCGACGCGGTTCCTCACCTCGACCGCGACGATGTCGGCCTTGTCGATGGAGACGAAGGTGGTCTCGGCCTTCTGGCCGAGCCGCTCGCGCTCGACGATCGCCCGCTCGAAGCCCTCGTACACGTCCCGGGAGAGGAGGTTCTTCAGGGTCTTGCGGTCGCCCTGGGCGAAGGCGGTGACGATCATCTCGTAGGCCGTCTTGGCGCCCTCGACGAAGCCGCGGGCGTCGAAGGCCGGCTCGATCCGGGCGATCTCGTCGAGGCCGGCCGCGACGGCCGAGCCGGGCTCCGCGATGCCGGTCCAACGATCGGGAGCAAGCTCGACGGCCGTCGCGGCGGGGCCGTTCCCGGCGCCGGGGAGCCGCACCACGTTGTCACCTGGAGCGCGCGCGGCGGGGCCCGGGGACGGCGGCGCCTCGCGGCGGGGGAACGGATCGAGCGGCGGCTTCTCCTGTCCGGTCTTCTGGCCGAGCACGGAGCGCAGCTTCCAGACCACGAAGACCGCGAGCGCGAGGAAGATGATGGTCGTGACGTCGAGCGAATCCTGCATCGTCGATCCGGTTTGCCCCGGCCCCCGCCCGCGTTTCGCATCCGGCCCGGGCGAAAGCAAGCCGGATGCCCAGGCGGGCCGGCGTCAGGTCCATATGGGGTCGTGATCCCGGGACATCCAGCCGGATCGACGGCGGCGCCGTACGCCGCCTCGAGCGGCGTTCCGAGTCCTGTGCGCGTCAGCTCGGCGGCGCGGCTTTCTTGCGCGCCTTCCGGTTCCCGGCCGGCGGCGACGCCGACCGCAGCGGCTCCAGCTGGGCGATCACCGGATTGGGCGTGTGGTCGTGCCCGTGACCGGACGCCGCATAGCCGATGCCGCCGACCACACCGCCGAGCGCGAAGCTCGCGACCGTCATGGCCGAGCCGCGGTTGCCCATCTCCGCGGCGACCGTCACCTGCGCATCGCGGTAGCCGGGCTTTGCGAAGGTGGCGATGAACGAATCCTTGCGTGGGATCTCGATGACGCACGGCGTCTGGGGGCAGCTCTGCCCCGTCGAGGTTGCCACGGCGGCGGCGCTCGGCGTCGATTCGAACGCCACCTGGTTCATGGCCGTGCATGCGCCGAGAGGCGCGCCGAGCGACAGGCCGAGACCGGCCACCATCCAAACCCGCACATCCGCCCCCATCAGCCGTTCGGCTTCAAGTGCCAGAAATATGCCGCATCTGTAGGCGCAAGGGGCTCGACGGCGGCAGGGGGGCAGGATACGCATGACAAGCGTGGCCGTGGCCGAAAACGACATCTGCCAGGAAGCGGCCGCCCGCCTTGTTCGCCCCGGCGAAGCGTGGTAGCGGGCGCGCTCGAAAGTAAGCCCGCCGCGGAAGGCCGACGCCGACGCCCCTGGGCGCCCGCTGATTCAATCTCCAGGAGCTTTTCCCATGGCCGACAACCCGGCGACCAACGGCGGCGGCGCGCAGGCGCAGGCGCAATCCCCGGAGACGATGCCGTCCCTCAACGCGCTCGCCCAGTACGCGAAGGACTTCTCGTTCGAGAACCCGAACGCGCCGCGCTCGCTTGCGCCGCAGCAGCAGGGCCCGACCATCAACATCCAGGTCAACGTCAACGCGAAGCAGCTCGCCGAGACCGACTTCGAGGTCGACCTCAAGCTCGAGGGTGACGGCAAGGTCGGCACCGAGGTGCTGTTCGCCTTCGACCTCACCTACGCGGGCGTGTTCCGGGCCCGCAACATCCCGGCCGACCAGCTCCACCCGGTGATCATGATCGAGTGCCCGCGCCTCCTGTTCCCGTTCGCGCGGCAGATGGTGGCGGACGCGGTCCGCAACGGCGGCTTCCCGCCCCTCTACATCGACCCGATCGACTTCGTGGCGCTCTACCGCCAGAAGGCCGCCGAGCAGGGGCAGGCGGCGCCCGGGCAGCCCGGGCCGGCGATGCCGGGCGGCGGCAACCCGGTGGCATAACGCTCTCCGTCGTCATGCCTTCCGCGTATCCATGCCTTACGTGGAATGGGCGTGGATGGTCGGGCTGATCCTCGGTCAAGCCCGAGGAGGGCCATGCCGGCACAAAGCTAGGTTCTTTCCCCTATCGCCACGTACTCCCGCCAGATCGCGCCCGCGCCCAGGCCGGCGACAAAGGCGAGGTGGGCCTCGCGCTCGGCATCGGTGAGGCGCGAGACCGCGATCCGCTCGCGAATCTCGACCACGATGTCCGAACGCGCGGCCGCGGCCGGGCGGAGCGACAGGCCGAGGTCGGCCTGCTTGCCGCCGATCAGCTCGATATAGACCTCGGACAGAATCTCCGCGTCGAGGAGCGCGCCGTGCTTCGTGCGGCGCGAGTTGTCGATGGCGTAGCGGGCGCACAGCGCGTCGAGGTTGTTCGGCGCACCGGGGTGCTTTCGCCGGGCGAGCGAGAGCGTGTCGACGACCCGCATCATGTCGAGGGGCGGATGACCCGTGCGGGCGAACTCGGCGTTGAGGAAGGCGATGTCGAAAGCGGCGTTGTGGATGACGAGCCGCCCGTCGCCGATGAACTCCAGGAACTCCTCGGCGATGACCGAGAACACCGGCTTATCGGCCAGGAAGGCCTCGGACAGACCGTGGACGTTGAAGGCGCCCTGGGAAACCGAGCGCTGCGGGTTGACGTACTTGTGGAAGTTGCGCCCCGTTGGGAACTGGTTCACGAGCTCGACGCAGCCGATCTCGATGATGCGGTCGCCCGCGGCGGGATCGATGCCGGTGGTCTCGGTGTCGAGGATGATCTCGCGCATCTTTCGTACGGCCCGGTGCCTCAGCCGCGGGTACGGCCCACAAGCACGCGGCCCGGACGCCCGGCGAGGGCCGCGAGGATACCGCGGACCTGACGCTCCGCAGCAGGGAAGCCGCGGCCCGTATCCACAAGAAAGTGGGCCTTTTCCCGCTTATCCGCGTCCGGCATCTGCTTTGCCCGGATCGCCTCGAATTTCTCCGGCGTCATGCCGGGACGGGCCAGCACGCGGCTGCGCTGGGTCGCGGGGTCGGCCGTGACGACGAGGACGGCGTCGCACTCCCGCTCGGCACCGGTCTCGAACAGCAACGGGATGTCGAGTACCGCCACGGGGGCGCGGGCGGCGAGAGCCGCGGCAAGGAACCGGTCGCGGGCGGCCCGCACCAGCGGATGGACGATGGCTTCGAGGGCCTTGAGGCGCTCAGGCACGCCGAGCACCTGTTTTCCGAGCGCCGCGCGGTCGACGACGCCGCCGGTCACGGTGCCGGGAAATTCTTTGGCGATAAGCGGCGCCGCGGCGTCGCGGTAGAGGGCATGCACGGTAGCGTCAGAGTCGTGCACCGGCACGCCAAGCGCGCGGAAGATCGCGGCGGTCGCGGACTTGCCCATGCCGATCGAGCCCGTGAGGGCGAGGACGAAGGTCATCGCTTGAGGATATCGGCTTCGATCAGGGCGCGCAGCTCAGGCGTCACCGCCGGCGTCACGCCGAACCAGCGGGCGAAGCCGGGCACCGCCTGGTGCAGCAGCATGCCGAGGCCGTCGACGGCGCGCAGGCCGCGCGCCCGCGCCTGCCCGAGGAGCGCCGTCTCGAGGGGCACGTAGACGATGTCGGTCACGACGGCATGGTCCGGTAGCGGCGTAATGTCGACGTCGAGGGGCGGATGCCCGGCCATGCCGCATGAGGTGGTGTTGACGAGGAGGTCGGCTTGCGCAAGGCGCTCCGGGACATCGCGCCAAGCCGCGGGCTCGATGCGGCCCGGTGCGAAGCGGACGAGCTCCTGCGCTTTTCCCTCGGTTCGGTTCGCCACCACGATCCGCCCGACGCGGTCGAGGAGCCCGGCGATCACGCCTCGCGCGGCACCGCCGGCGCCGAGGACGAGGGCCATGCCGGCTGCCCACGCACCGAGCGTCTGGTCGAGGTTGGCGATGAAGCCGGCGACATCCGTGTTGTCGCCGTGGACGCGTCCGTCCTCGACCCAAAGCGTATTCACGGCCTCGAGCCGGCGCGCGCGCTCCGTCGTGACGTCGACGAGACGGAACGCCGCCTCCTTGTGCGGGATGGTGACGTTCCCGCCGCGGAAACCCTCCTTGGCAAACCCGCGGAAGAATCCCTCGAAATCCTCCGGAGCCACGTCGACGCGCTCATAAGAGCCCGCAAGCCCGTGCTCCTTGAGCCAATGGCCGTGGATCAGCGGCGAACGCGAGTGCCGGATCGGATGCCCGACCACGAAGGCTTTTGGGATGCTCAGAGCGATTCCTCCAGGGGGAGGATTATGGGAAGGATTCTCAGAACGCCAGAAGGCCCATCCCCCGCAGCGCCGCCAGGAGCGGGAGCAGCGGCAATCCCAAAATGGTGGAGTGGTCGCCCTCGACTCGCTCGAAGAGGTGGATACCGGCGCCTTCGAGCTGGTAGCCGCCGACGCTTTGCGTAACGGCATTGCCGGCAAAGTCGAGGTAGCGCTCGACCGCGGCGGCATCGAGCGGGCGCATGGTGAGTCGTGCGCTGTCCAGGCCTTCATGCCGGATCGCGCCGTCGAGGGCGACCGCGAAGGCCGTATGCAGGGCGTGCGTGCGCCCGGAAAGGCGGGCGATCTGCCGGCCGGCGGCAGCCCGGTCCGTAGGCTTGTGCAGCACCTCGCCGTCGAGCTCCAGCACCTGGTCGGCTCCGACGACGACGCGGCCCGGCCGGCGGCGGGAGACCGCGAACGCCTTCTCGGCCGCGAGCCGCCGGGCGATTTCCTGGGGCGGCGCTCCCGCCGCCCCAGCCTCGACCGCGCGCTCGTCCACGCCCGGCGCCTCCGTCTCAAGGGGCAGCCCGGCGGATTCGAGCAGCAGGCGGCGGGTGGCGCTCGTCGAGGCGAGGAGGAGAGGGTCGTGACGGAGCCAGACGCCACTGTCATCCCCGGCGAGACGAAGCGAAGCGGAAGCGAGGGAAGGGGATCCAACCCCCGGCAGTCCTGGGTGCCCTTCCCGGGCTGCTGCGCAGCCCGCCGGGGACGACAGTGGAGGCTTCGGCAGGTCCGCTCCCATCACATCACACCGCGATGAACTTCATGCGGTGGTCGCGGTAGAGGTCGAGGATTGCGGCGGCGGTCTCCTCGATGGAGCGGCGGGTCACGTCGATCGTCGGCCAGTTATGGCGCGAGCACAGGCGCCGCGAGAACGCGATCTCCTCCGCGACCCGGTCGCGGTCGGTGTAGTCGGTGTCGCCGTCGGCCTTGAGCGACAGGAGCCGGTTCTGGCGGATCTGCACGATGCGCTCCGGGCTCGCGAGCAGCCCGACCACGAGGGGCTTGCGCACGGTCTCGAGGGCCGGCGGCACCGGCACGTTCGGGACGAGGGGGATGTTCGCGGTCTTGACGCCACGGTTGGCGAGGTAGATCGCGGTCGGGGTCTTCGAGGTGCGGCTGACGCCGACGAGCACCACGTCGGCGTCGTTGAGGTCGGCCGGCAGCTGCCCGTCGTCGTGCATCAGCGTGAAGTTCATCGCGTCGATGCGCTTGAAGTACTCGGCGTTGAGCATGTGCTGGGCGCCGGGCCGCGCCGTCGAGTGCGCCCCGAGATAGCTCTGCAGGAGCGAGTGCACCGGGGCCAGCACCGAGAGGTGCGGCGAGCCGGTGTTCCGGCACGCCTCCTCAAGGCGTGAGGCGAGTTCGGTCTCGACGAGGGTGTAGAGCACGATGCCCGGCGCCTGCTCGATCTCCGAGATCACCCGTTCGAGTTGCGCCGGCGAGCGCACCAACGGATAGACGTGCTCGATCGCCGAGACGCCCTCGTACTGGGCCGCGACCGCGCGCGCCACCATGATCAGGGTCTCGCCGGTCGAGTCGGAGACGAGGTGGAGGTGGTAGTAGCTGCGCCCCAATTCGGACTCGTCCTGGGCTTTCGCCATGTATGAGGAGTCGAGCGCTGTGGATAGTTCGGCCTGTCAAGACAGTCCAGCCAAAGCCCCTGTGGGCGCGGTGCGATTCCCATCAACAGCGCAAGCCACGGGACGGCCGTGCGGCCGGATCCGGGAGAATCCGGGATGACGGCGCGGCCGAGGTCGGGCGATGCCGTTCCGGAAGGAACCGTTAACGATTTGTCAGGATTTACGAATCGTTAACCTTTGGGGACATCCGCGCCGGGCCCTGGCTCTTTTTTGGAACGGCCGAGCTTTGTGTACGGTCTGTGGACGGGGTTGCGGCTCCACGATTCAGCCTCCAAGAGAAACAACAAAAGAGAAGATTCAATTTTCTTTTCTTTAGGGTGAGCCCGATCGGTGAGCACAGAGCCTTCCCAGAAGCCGATTCTCCGCGTGCTCGCCGGTGAGCCCGTGTGGCCCTTGCCGGTCTGGCTCATGCGGCAGGCCGGGCGCTATCTCCCCGAGTACCGGGAACTGAGGGCGCAGGCCGGCTCGTTCCTCGATCTCTGCTACAACCCGAAGCTTGCCGCCGAAGTCACGCTGCAGCCGATCCGCCGCTTCGGCTTCGACGCCGCGATCATGTTCTCCGACATCCTCGTGGTCCCGCACGCGCTCGGCCAGGAGGTTACCTTCGCCGAGGGCGAGGGGCCGCGGCTCGACCCCGTGACTTCCCTCGACGACCTCCACCGCCTCGCCGAGAGCCTGCCCATCGAGCGCCTCGCGCCGGTGTTCGAGACCCTCGAGCGGGTCAAGGGCGCCTTGCCGGCCGAGACGACGCTGCTGGGCTTCTGCGGCGCGCCCTGGACGGTCGCGAGCTACATGATCGCCGGCAAGGGCACGCCGGACCAGGCGCCGGCCCGCCTCCTCGCCTACCGCGACCCCGGCTTCATGCTGACGCTCATCGACCGCCTCGCCGCGGCCTCGGTCGCCTACCTCACGGCCCAGGTCGACGCCGGCGCCGAGGCGGTGCAGATCTTCGAGAGTTTTGGAGCAGCCCTCCCGCCGGCGTTGTTCGGCCCGTTATCGCTAGATCCGATCCGCACCATCGTGCGCGGGCTGAAAAGCGCGCGCCCCCAGGCCAAGGTGATCGTCTTCGTGCGCGGCGGAGGCGCGAACCTCGCCCGCCTCGTCGAGGCCCACGTCGGCGACGCGATCGCCCTCGACTGGACCCTCGACCTCGATCTCGTGCTGCCGGAGATGCCCGGGACGCTCGCGACGCAGGGCAACCTCGATCCCCTCGCGCTCGTCGCCGGCGGCGAGAGCCTGCGCCACGGCATCGACGCGGTGCTGCGCGCCGCCCGCGGTCGTCCCCACGTCTTCAACCTCGGCCACGGCATTCTGCCCGAGACGCCGATCGCCCACGTCGAGGCGATGCTCGCGCAAGTCAGGGGAGCCGAAGCGCAACGGGCGTAACGGGGACAAGCCGGGGCGCCGCCTTGCGGAGCGCTCGGCGGGCTGCCATCACGGCGCGCCCTAAAGGGACTACCCGTGCTCTATCTCTGGCTCAAGGCCTTCCACGTCGTCGCGGTCATCGCCTGGATGGCGGGGCTTCTGTATCTCCCGCGCCTCTACGTCTACCACGCCGAGACCGAGAAGGGCTCGATCCGGTCCGAGACCTTCAAGATCATGGAGCGGCGCCTCCTCAAGGCCATCATGAACCCGGCCATGATCGTGACCTGGGTCCTCGGCCTCTATCTCGTCTTCGCCGGCGGCTGGTGGAAGTCCGGCTGGCTCCACGGCAAGCTTCTGCTCGTGATCGGCCTCTCGGCCGTCCACATGGCGAACGCCCGCTGGCTCAAGGACTTCGCGGCCGACCGCAACACCCGGCCCGCCCGTTTCTACCGGATATGGAACGAGGCTCCGACCCTGCTGATGATCGGCATCGTCATCTTCGTCGTCGTGAAGCCGTTCTGAGGCTCTTGAACCCGTTACCCACCGATGTTGAAGCCCGCCAGCGCCGCCATGTTGACGAGGTCGGCGTCGGTGGAGCCGAGCGACACGATCTGAACCGGCTTGTCGAGGCCGACGATGAGGGGGCCGAGCACCGTCGCGCCGCCGAGCGACTCGAGCATCTTGGTCGAGATCGCGGCCGAGTGGAACGCCGGCATCACCAAGACGTTCGCCGGCCCCGTGAGGCGGCAGAACGGGTACTGCGCCATGAGCTCGCGGTTGAGCGCCACGTCCGCCGCGATGTCGCCGTCGTACTCGAAGTCGACCCGCATCCCGTCGAGGATGCGCACCGCCGCCTGCACCTTCTCGGCGCGCTCGCCCGGCGGCTGGCCGAAGGTCGAGAAGGCGAGGAGCGCGACCCGCGGCTCGTGGCCGAGCCGGCGCGCGACGCCCGCCGCCTCGATCGCGATCTCGGCGAGCTCCTGCCCGCCCGGCATCTCGGTGATCGCCGTGTCGGCGACGAGGACCGTGCGCCCGCGCGCGAGGCAGAGCGAGATGCCGATGACCCGATGGCCGGGCTTCGCGTCGATGACGTGGCGAACGTCGTTGAGCGCGGTCGAGTAGTTGCGGGTGACGCCGGTCACCATGGCGTCGGCGTCGCCGAGCGCCACCATCGAGGCCGCGAAGTGGTTGCGGTCCTGGTTGATCATGCGCTGGCAGTCGCGGAACAGGAAGCCGCGCCGCTGCAGCCGCTCGTACAGGAACTGGGCGTAGACGCTGTTGCGATGCGACAGGCGCGCGTTGTGGATCTCGACGCCCTCGCGGCCCTCGAGGTCGATGCCGGCGCCCTCGGCGGTCTCGCGGACGCGGTCCTCGCGCCCGACCAGGATCGCGGTGCCGAGGCCCTGGTTGACGAAGGAGATCGCGGCCCGGATGACCTGCTCCTCCTCGCCCTCGGCGAACACCACCCGCTTCGGGAACTTCCGCACCCGCTCGAAGATGCGGTTGAGCGTGCCGGCGACGGGGTCGCGCCTTGCCGAGAGGTGGGCCTTGTAGGTCCGGAAGTCCTCGATGGGCTTTCGCGCCACGCCCGTGTCCATGGCGGCCCTGGCGACCGCCGGCGGCACCATGTGGATGAGGCGCGGATCGAACGGCACCGGGATGATGTAGTCGCGCCCGAAGCGCGGGCGCGAGCCCTGGTAGGCCGCCGCGACCTCGTCCGGCACGTCCTCGCGGGCAAGCTCGGCCAGCGCCTGCGCGGCCGCGATCTTCATCTCCATGTTGATCGCGGTCGCACGCACGTCGAGCGCCCCGCGGAAGATGTAGGGGAAGCCGAGGACGTTGTTGATCTGGTTCGGGTAGTCCGAGCGCCCCGTCGCCATGATGGCGTCGTCGCGGATCGCCGCCACCTCCTCGACCGTGATCTCGGGGTCGGGGTTCGCCATGGCGAAGATGATCGGGTTCTTCGCCATGGAGGCGATCATCTCGCGCGTGAAGGCGCCCTTGACCGAGAGGCCGAACACCGCGTCGGCGCCTTCGAGCGCCTCGGCGAGGGTGCGGGCCGAAGTCTCGACCGCGTGCGCCGACTTCCACTGGTTCATGCCCTCGGTGCGCCCGCGCCACACCACGCCTTTGGTGTCGCACAGGACGACGTGGTTCGGCTTGAGGCCGAGCGCCTTGAGGAGCTCGACCGAGGCGATGCTCGCGGCGCCGGCGCCGTTGATGACGAGCCTGGTCGATTCGATGTCGCGTCCGGTGAGGTGCAGGGCGTTGATGAGCCCCGCCGCCGCGATGATCGCGGTGCCGTGCTGGTCGTCGTGGAACACGGGTATGTCCATGAGGTCGCGCAGGCGCTCCTCGATGATGAAGCACTCCGGCGCCTTGATGTCCTCGAGGTTGACGCCGCCGAAGGTGGGCGAGAGGTAGCGCACGCAGTTGACGAACTCGTCCGCGTCCTCGGTGCCGACCTCGAGGTCGAAGGCGTCGATGTCGGCGAAGCGCTTGAACAGCACCGCCTTGCCTTCCATGACCGGCTTCGAGGCCATGGCGCCGCGGTTGCCGAGCCCCAGGATCGCGGTGCCGTTCGAGATCACGGCGACGAGGTTGCCCTTCGCCGTGTAGTCGAAGGCGCAGGCCGGGTTCTCGGCGATGGCCAGCACCGGCACGGCGACGCCGGGCGAATAGGCGAGCGAGAGGTCGCGCTGCGTCGCCATCGGCTTCGTGGCGACGACCTCGAGCTTGCCCGGGCGCCCCATGGAATGGAACTGCAGCGCCTCCTGGTCCGTGAAGGTCGGGCGTGAGCGGCGCGGCGGGCCTTGGTCGTTCATGGGGCGCTTCCGGCTGATTTCGTTGAGGTTTTAAGAGGCGTTAGCGGCTCGGGGGCGGGTTGTCCACGGCCGCTCCACAGCCTCCCCCTCACCCTGGGGTGCAGCGGCGGGCCGCCTTTGCTAGGGTCCGGCCATGACCATGGACGCCGCCCGCGCCTCAAGCTTCGCCGAGCCCGCCCCGCCGGAGGACGGCCCCGCGCGTCCCATTCGACACCCCGAAAAAACCCGGCAATGTCGGGGGATTTTCCCGGCAATGTCGGGCGAAAACACCAATGGTGTTGAATCCAAACCCGGTGATGTCGGGCGCGCCGCGCCCAAAGCGTCCGACGACCCCGCCCGCGTCACGCCCATGATGGCGCAGTACCTGGAGATCAAGGCGGCGAACCCGGGCTGCCTCCTGTTCTACCGCATGGGCGACTTCTACGAGCTGTTCTTCGAGGACGCCGAGGTCGCGTCCCGGGCGCTCGGGATCGTGCTGACCAAGCGCGGCAGGCACCAGGGCGAGGACATCCGCATGTGCGGCGTGCCGGTCGAGCGCGCCGACGACTACCTCGAGCGCCTGATCGGCCTCGGCCACCGGGTCGCCGTCTGCGAGCAGACCGAGGATCCGGCGGAGGCGAGGCGGCGCGGGCCGAAGTCCGTGGTGCGCCGGGACGTCGTCCGCATCGTCACCCCCGGCACCATCACCGAGGACAAGCTCCTCGCCCCCGCCGAGGCCAATCTCCTCGTCGCCGTCGCGCGGCGCAAGGTTTCGGACGAGACCTGGGCCTATGGGCTTGCCGCCGTCGACATCTCGACCGGGCGCTTCTCGCTCTCGGAAACCGACGAGGCGGGGCTCGCGGCCGAGATCGCCCGCCTCGACCCGCGCGAGATCGTCGTGCCCGATACGGTCTTCGACGAGCCGGCGCTGCGCGCGCTCTGGCGCGAAGCCCGCGCCGCCGTGACGCCTGTCGCCCGCGACGGCCTCGACCCGGCCTCCGCCGAGCGGCGCCTGACCGACTTCTTCGGCGTCGCGACCCTCGACAGCTACGGGACGTTCTCCCGCGCCGAAACCGCCGCCGCCGGCAGCGCGCTGCACTACATCGAGCGCACCCAGCTCGGGCAGCGCCCGGCCCTGCAGCCCCCGCGCCGGGAGGCCGCCGCGGGGGCGCTCGCCATCGACGCCGCGACCCGGGCGAACCTCGAGCTCACCCGCACCCTCTCGGGCGAGCGCGCGGGCAGCCTGCTGTCCGCCATCGACCGCACGGTGAGCCCGAGCGGCGCGCGCCTCCTCGCCGAGCGCCTCGCCGGGCCCCTCATCGACGTCGCCGCCATCGCGCGGCGCCAGGACGCGGTGGCCTTCTTGGTCGAGGCCGCGGACCTGCGCGAGCGCTTGCGCGCCACCTTGCGGGCCGTGCCCGACGTGGCCCGGGCGCTGTCGCGCCTGTCGCTTGACCGCGGCGGCCCGCGTGACCTCGCGTGCCTGCGGGACGGCCTGAATGCCGCGCGCGAGATCGGCCTCGTGCTGGCGCGGGCTCCCGACCTGCCGACGGAGCTTTCCGAGGCGGCGGACGCGCTTCACGCACTCGACCCCACCCTCGCCGAGGCGCTCGCCGCAGCCCTCGCTGACGATCTTCCCTTGAACCGCCGCGACGGCGGCTTCGTCCGCGCGGGCCGCGATCCCGCCCTCGACGAGGCGCGGGAGCTGCAGCAGGATTCGCGCCGCTTCATCGCGGCGCTCCAGGCCCGCTACGCGGCCGAGACCGGCTGCCGGACGCTGCGGATCAAGCACAACCACATGCTCGGCTACTACGTCGAGGTGCCGGCGGCGATCGGCGAGGAGTTCCTGCGTGGGCCGCAAAAAGAGACCTTCGTCCACCGCCAGACCATGGCCGACGCGCTGCGCTTCTCGACGGTCGAGCTCGGCGGGCTCGAGGCCCGCATCGCCTCCGCGGCCGACCGGGCGCTCAAGATCGAGCTTGCGGTCTTCGACGACCTCTGTGCCCTCGTCCGCGACGCCGCCCCCGCCATCGCGGCCGCTGCGGCGGGGCTCGCCGTCATCGACGTCGCGGCGGCGCTTGCCGAGTTGGCTGTCCAGGAGAGCTGGACGCGGCCGAAGGTCGACGAGAGCCTCGCCTTCCGCATCGCCGGCGGGCGCCACCCCGTGGTCGAGGCGGCGCTGAAGCGCGACGGCGTGCCGTTCATCCCGAACGACTGCGACCTCTCGGGCGACGCGCGCGCCAACGCCGGCCGGATCACCCTCATCACCGGCCCGAACATGGGCGGCAAGTCGACGTACCTGCGCCAGAACGCCCTCATCGTCGTGCTCGCTCAAGCCGGCGCCTTCGTGCCGGCCCGGGAGGCGCACGTCGGGGTCGTCGACCGGCTCTTCTCCCGGGTCGGCGCCGCCGACGACCTCGCCCGCGGCCGCTCGACCTTCATGGTCGAGATGGTCGAGACCGCCGCGATCCTCAACCAGGCGACGGCGCGCTCCCTCGTCATCCTCGACGAGATCGGCCGCGGCACCGCGACCTTCGACGGCCTCTCCATCGCCTGGGCCGCGATCGAGCGCCTGCACGAGGAGAACCGCTGCCGCACCCTCTTCGCGACCCACTTCCACGAGCTGACCGGCCTCGCCGAGCGCCTCCCCCGCCTCTCGAACGCGACCCTCAAGGTCACGGAATGGGAAGGCGACGTGGTCTTCCTGCACGAAGTCGTCCCCGGCGCCGCCGACCGCTCCTACGGCCTCCAGGTCGCCCGCCTCGCCGGCCTCCCCGCCGCCGTCGTCGAGCGCGCCAAGACCATCTTGGCCGAGCTCGAACGCTCCGACCGCGAACGCCCGAAACGCGCCCTCGTCGACGACCTGCCGCTCTTCGCGGCGGCGCCGAAGCCTACGCCGGCGCCCGCGCCGAAGCGCGATCTCCTGCGCGAAACCCTCGACGCTCTCGACCCCGACGAGATGACTCCGCGCGATGCGATGGAGGCGCTCTACCGCCTGAAGCGGGCGGCGAAGGGCGAGTAGCCAGTCTCTCCAGCGGCGGTTTGCTTCAACCGCCGGAGCGTGTCGTTCGCGACTACCGCAATAAGGGCGTGGCCGGTCGTTCGACGGACCGGGGATGTATAGCCTTTGGGAAATCGCCAAGTAGAGCGATTCCTTAGTTGATGTTTACAGCGCATTACCGCGCAGAGTAGCCTTTTCTCGCCCGGCAAATGGTGCTCCGGAAGCTTGGGGGATCAGATGCCCGACATCGGCGCGAAACTCATGGACAACCTTTTGATCGGCACCGGGGCGATTACGGCCCAGGGACAGAAACGGATCATTCATGGGGCGGACAAAGATATGATAATCATTTTGATAAACGTCAGTGGAGGGCCGTTGGGCGCCAGCTTCAATGATACGGACGTGGCAGTCACAAAAGATTATACTTTCACCCTGCTTCAAGGAAAGGACTTTTTGTTAACGCCCGGGAATCAGGACTATTGGAGCGCGGCCTGGGTGATGTTCAGGTTGCCGTGATCAGGCGACCCAACCGCACCGGCTTCTACATCGTCTCGCACTCAGGTTGGGTTCCGACCGTAAACGCTAGGCTCTCTTTGCGCGCGGCCTCGACGCGCTCTACCGCCTGAAGCGCACCGCGAAGGGCGAATAGCCGTCCTTCACGCCCGCTCCGCCGTCCGGCCGAGCACGAGCACCGCCCGCGTGCCGGGCGCGGCGTCTTCCCAGCGAAGCTCCGCCTTGAGCTGGCGCGCCAGCATCTCGGCAAGCGTGCGGCCGAAGCCCTCGCCCGACGCGGCCGCGGCGGCGGCGAGGCCGACGCCGTCGTCCTCGACCGTGAGCCGGGCCGCGCCTTCGCTCCGCCGGGCCGAGATCGAGACGCGGCCCTTGCGTCCGTCCGGGAAGGCGTGCCGGAGGGCGTTCGTGACGAGCTCGTTGACGAGGAGGGCGAGCGCCGCCGCGTCCCGCTCGGGCACGTCGAACGGCTCGACGTCGAGGTCGAGCCGGATCT
>DASVVU010000154.1:0-4348 GCA_036386395.1 Beijerinckiaceae bacterium
ACGGCGCTCGGGCCGATCGGGATCCACGGCGCGCCGTGCTCGCGCCTGTGCGCCCGCAAGAAGACGATGACGTTCTCGGCGATGATCTGGTGGAAGTCGGTCGGCTGGGCGTTCATGACAGGCTTTCCGTCGACAAGCTCCCAGCGCTCGCCGTCCGGCCGCTCCGCGAGGAAGGCCAGGAACCGGTCGAAGGTCATGGTGCGCTCGATCCGAGCCGCCTGCGGCACGACGGGTCTCCTGTCGCGGGGATCGTAATCGCCTCCAGTACTTCCGACAACGGCGGGCCGTGCCGGAGGCGCAGGGGAAGGGTCATCGCGGCGCCTTGGCATGACGCGCAGGCCGGTCCGTCTCGGCTTCGATCTCGACATCGAAATGCGACGCCAGTTGCCTCAGCAGGATCGCCGCAGCCGAGATGCGGCCTCGAGCTTGTCATACGGCGGTGCTGGAGTAAGCCCGCCCTTCGTCTTGGGATAGCGAAACGCGGTCGCATAGGCCTCAAGCCAAGTGAGCGACTTCAGCGAAGCCTTCAAGGCGTTCTCGTCCGGAAGCTCCCGAACCATTGAATCGAGCTGGTGGTGCTGCCCGCGCCCGTAATGAATGCCTTCGGACTGCGCCAGTGCCAAAACGACCTGCTCAACCGCCTGCTCTGCCAAGTAGGCGGCGTTTCGGTTTCCTTCCCGAAACAGAAGATCAGCCCCGCTCAACGCCTCCTTTGCGAGGCGGAGGCGGGTCGCAATAAGGAGTTCAGCCGACAACCAGCCGCACTCCGTCGCGCGACAGATTGTAGCCTAAGGTGTTGGGGAGACCCCAGATGGCCGCAAGGTCGCTGCGCTTCGTTGCAAGGAGCGTTGCCGGGACGCCGGCCCGGCGGGAAATCTCCCAGGCGACGAGTGGGTCCGTCAGCGCGTCGGGGGCCTCGTCCGGAAGGACGGCCAGCAGGTCCCAATCGCTGTCGGGACGATGATCGCCGCGGGCGCGGCTGCCGAACAGCCAAATCTCCACAGGGTGAAGGGCCTCGCGCACGCTGGCGAGCAGGGGCGCAAGTTCCGCCAGAGCAGGCTTGGTCGGACGCAACGGGATCATCGGCAGATCATAGCAGCTTCATCGCCATCGTGCAGTTCGGGGCGGCCAGCCATCACTGCACCAGCAATTCGCATAAGATATATTATGGAACTTAAATGGGGAGGCATTCCGGGCTAGGCTGGCGTAAATTGCTTCGAATTCTCAGCATCTTCAGCAAGCTCTCTCATATATGGCCCGGCATCGCGCTCAAGCGGTCTCGATCCGCATGCCGTCGTAGGCCGGCACGACGCCGTCCGGGACTTCGGCGGCGAGGCGGGCGTAGTCGATGTCGGTGTGGAGGTTCGTCAGCACGGCGCGGCGGGGCTTCACGCGGGCGATGAGCGCGAGCGACTCGGCGACCGAGAAATGGGTCGGGTGCGGCGTGTAGCGGAGCGCGTCGAGGATCAGCACGTCGAGGCCCTCGAGCGCCGGAAGGCTCTCGTCCGGCATGGCGCTCACGTCGCTCGCATACGCGAGGTCGCCGAAGCGGAAACCGAGGGCGCGGCCGGAGCCGTGGACCATGTCGAACGGCAGGCCCGTCACGGGCCCGCCGGGGCCGTCGACGGTCACGGGCCGGCCGACCTCGAGGCGGTGCTCGTCGAGGATCGGCGGGTACTCGCTGCCGGGCGGCGTCCGGAAGCAGTAGCCGAAGCGGGCGTGCAGCACCCGGCTCGTCGCTTCGTCGGCGTAGGCCGGGATGCGGCGGCGCATGTGGATGACGAGCGGGCGCAGGTCGTCGATGCCGTGCATGTGGTCGGCGTGGTCGTGGGTGTAGAGCACGGCGTCGAGGCGGGTGACGCTCGCGCCGAGGAGCTGGTCGCGCAGATCCGGCGAGGTGTCGACGAGGACGGACGTGGTGCCGCCCGAGCCCGTCCGCTCGACGAGGATCGAGCAGCGCCGGCGGCGGTTTTTCGGCTCCGCCGGGTCGCAGGCGCCCCAGCCGGAACCCACGCGGGGCACGCCGCCGGACGAGCCGCAGCCGAGGATCGTGACCGTCAGCGTCATGCCGGCGCCGCCGCGGCGACGGCGCGGTCGAGGACGGCGGCCTTATGGAAAAGCCGGTAGAAGTTGCGGGTCGTGAGATCCGCCAGCGCCCCCGGCGATACGCCGACGGCATCGGCCAAGACTTTGGCCGTATGGGCCACGTAGGCCGGCTCGTTGGGCCGGCCGCGGTGCGGCTCGGGGGCGAGGTAGGGGGCGTCGGTCTCGACGAGGAGCCGCTCCGGCGGCACGCCGCGGGCGATGGCGCGCAGCTCGTCCGAGCGGCGGAAGGTCAGGATGCCGGAGAACGACACGTAAAAGCCAAGGTCCACGCCGACCTCGGCGAGGCGGCGGCCGGAGGAGAAGCAGTGCAAAACCGCGTCGAAAGTCCCCTGCCCCATCTCCTCGGTCAGGATGGAGATCATGTCCTCGTCGGCGTCGCGGGCGTGGATGACGAGCGGCAGGCCGCTCTCGCGCGCCGCCGCGATGTGGGCGCGGAAGACCCGCTGCTGCACGTCGCGCGGGCTGTTGTCGTAGTGGTAGTCGAGGCCGGCCTCGCCGATGGCGACGCAGCGCGGATGACCCGAAAGCCGGACGATTTCGGCTGCCGGCGCATCGGGCTCCTCGGCGGCGTTGTGGGGGTGGGTGCCGACGGTAAAGAACACCCCCTCGTGCGCTTCGGCGAGGGCGCGGTAGCGGGCGAAGCGGGCGACATGGGTCGAGATCGTCACCATGCGGGCGACGCCGGCGGCCTTCGCCCGCGCGAGCACGTCGGGCAGGCGCTCGGAAAGGCCCGGGAAGTCGAGGTGGCAGTGGCTGTCGACCAGCATGCCGTGCCTTAAAGCCGATCGAGGCGCCCGCCGTCCACCCTGAGCGCCGTGCCGGTGATGAAGCGGGCGTCGTCGGAGGCGAGGAAGGCGACCGCGGCCGCCACGTCCTCCGGGCGGCCGACGTCCTTCGGATCGATCTTCTCGGCGCCCGACTTGACGTTGGGATTGTCCCACAGCATCGGCGTGTCGATGGCGCCGGGCAGGATCACGTTCGCGCGGATTCCTTTGTCGCGGCCCTCGATGGCAGCGGAGCGGGTGAGCGACAGGGTCGCGGCCTTGGCGGTGGCGTAAGGGGCGACCAAGGGCGAGGTCACGAGGGCGTGGATGCTCGCGACGTTCACGATCGCCCCGCCCTCCTTCATATGCAGGAACGCCTGCTTCGTGAAGTGGACCGAGCCCATGAGGTCGACGCCGAGCACCCGCTCCCACTCGGCCGGCGTGTACTCCTCCAGCGGCTTGAACAGCATCATGCCGGCGTTGTTGACGACGACGTCGAGACGGCCGAATTTTTCAAGGGTTTTCTCAACGACGGCAACGACCTGCTCCTCCTGGCTGACGTCGCACTCGAGGCCGAGGACGTCGACCTTGTCCTCCGCCCGCACCCGCTCGGCGGCGGCCTCGATGCGGCCCTTGTTCTGGCTCGCGATGACGATGCGGGCGCCTTCGGCGCCGAGGCGCCGGGCGCTGGCGAGCCCGATGCCGCTCGAGCCGCCGGTGACGATCGCGACCTTGTCCTGCAAGCGCATCATGTGACCTTCTCGTGCTCGCCGGGAAGCCGGCTCGTCTGGCGGCGGCGCCGCTCGTAGCGGCGCGCCCATTCGCGGCGCCGCCGCGCGAAGGGCTCGTCGTACTCGCTCGGCAGGATCAGCGGCACGTTGAGGCACACGCTCTGGGCGGGCAGCACCTCCATCCAGTCCGCGATCAGCTTCTTGTAGGCCTGTCCCACTCGCCGGATGTTGCGGTCGAGGTCGTAGAGCCCGAGCGGGTTCACGCGGCCGTTGTCCTCGCGGAGCGCCGTGTCCCAGTCGACCTGGTCGGTGAGCGAGTACCAGGTGAAGCCGACGATCGGGACGCCGCAATTGCGGACTCTCAGCACGTTCGCCCACTGCTTCCACAGCCAGTCCGCCGCTTCGTCGCCGCTCTCGCCCTCGTTGAGGTTGGTCTCGGTGTGCATCACCGGCAGCTTGTAGCGGTCGTAGTACTGCCGGGTGAGGTCGTCGTAGCCGAACACCTCGCCGGCGGCCCACGTCGTGCCGTCGGCCGCGACCCGGTGCTCGTTCGTGACGTAGTAGTCGTTGCCCATGATGCAGTGATGGCGCAGGTGCCGCTCCATGAAGAAGCGGTACTCCTCCCGGGTCATGCCGTTGTCGAGGAGGTATTCGTAGGTCTCGGAATCGACGCGGCGGCCGTAGTTGAGGTCGAGGGAGAGGAAGCGCTCGGCGTTCCTGACCTCGGCTGGGCCGATCGCGGCAGGG
>DASVVU010000155.1:0-1546 GCA_036386395.1 Beijerinckiaceae bacterium
GTACAGGACGTCGGCCGAGTCGCAGGTCGGTCCGGCGAGCACGCAGGGCGCCACCCGGTCGTCGTCGTGCGGCGTCCGGATCGGATAGCGGATCGACTCGTCCATCGTCTCGGCGAGGCCGCCGAACTTGCCGATGTCGAGGTAGACCCAGCGCACCTCGTCCTCCTCCCGCGACTTCTTCGAGACGAGGACGACCTCGGCCTCGATGATGCCGGCGTTGCCCACCATGCCGCGACCCGGCTCGATGATCGTCTCCGGGATGCGGTTGCCGAAGTGCTTCGAGAGCGCCTGGAAGATGGATTGGCCGTAGGCCTCCACCGCCGGGACGTCCTTCAGGTACTTCGTCGGGAAGCCGCCGCCGAGGTTGACCATCGACAGGAGGATGCCTTTCCCCGCGAGCGTACGGAAGATCGAGGACGCCGACGCGAGCGCGATGTCCCAGGCTTCCGTGTTGCCCTGCTGCGAGCCGACGTGGAACGACACGCCGTAGGCCTCGAGGCCGACCCGGTGCACGTGCTCGAGCACCTCGACGGCGAGCTCCGGCACGCAGCCGAACTTCCGCGACAGCGGCCACTCGGCGCCGGCGCAGTCGCACAGGATGCGGCAGAAGACGCGCACGTCCTCGGCCCCGGTCGCCGCCTTGGCGCGGGCGATCTTCTCGACCTCCGCCTCGCAGTCGACCGCGAACAGGCGCACGCCGAGCTCGAGGGCGCGCACGATGTCGCGCTCCTTCTTGATCGTGTTGCCGAAGGAGATGCGGTCGGGCGACGCCCCCGCGGCGAGCGCGAGCTCGATCTCGACCACGGACGCCGTGTCGAAGCACGAGCCGAGCTCCGCCAAGAGCGACAGCACCTGCGGCTCGGGGTTCGCCTTGACGGCATAGAACACCCGCGAGTCGGGCAGCGCCCGCGCGAACTTGGCGTAGTTGTCGCGCACGATGTCGAGGTCGACGACGAGGCAAGGCCCGTCGTCTCGTCGGCTGCGCAGAAAGTCGCGGATGCGCTCCGTCATGGCGCTCTCCCCACAAAGGCTACCGGCGGCCCTGAAGGCCGTATCGACACGGTTCAGGCGGCGGACCGCCTGGGCTCAGGGGGGAAGAATCAATCGCGCCGGCCGTGCGTTGGAGACACGAGCGGCGTCGACGGGCTCTTCGCCCGAGAAGCTGCCTTTGTTTGGATGGGGAGACCCCAACCGCACGCCGGGCAAGATGGACAAGCCTCTTCAGTCGCCGGGCTTGGAAACCGGCTGAGACCAAAAAAGCCCGATCCGTCGTTGCTTTAAGCTGCGTCCCCCGTGGAGATCGGGGTTCGCCGGTTTCGCCTCCGGCTGCCGGTCGTTGTTCGGGGCGCGGTTCCTTTCGAGAACCGGGATCCTTGCCTCGGGGATTTCCACCCCCCGAGAGCGAACCCTCGTCCCTGGCGACTGTCCGGCCTCTTGTCCGGATGTCCACCGACCAGCACGCGGCCACAGGCACGTGCGAATATTGGGCAAGGGTTAGATACGGGCGATTCCCCCCGATCACAAGGGCTTTTCGGAGATTTCCTCA
>DASVVU010000156.1:0-34446 GCA_036386395.1 Beijerinckiaceae bacterium
TCGCTCTCCCGGTCCGCGACCACCGTCACCCGCGCCGCCCCGGCCGCGGCCGCCCGCTCGGCCCCGTCGAGCCAGCGCCGGCTCTCCTTCTCGCCACCGGCCGCGAACCCCGCAGCGCCCGCTTCCCCCCGTCCCGCGTCAAGAACGAGGCGTGCATCAGACCGTGCAGGAACGCCCCCCTTTTTCCAGGCGGCGGTCGCCAAACCGCCCCAGCGAAAGCTCCGCCATCCGATCCTCCGTCAAATCATCGATAGAGAATCAGACAACCCGCCTCAGCTCAAATCGGAAATGTGTGAATGCCGTAGCCCTCACGGGAGAGGTCGAGTCGCGCGGAGCGCACCGGGTGAGGGCAGGTAGTCTGGGGCGGAGCCGGCACGGACGAGCGCCTGCGCCTTCTGCGGCGACAGTGGTCCCTCACCCCTGCCCCTCTCCCGATCGGGAGAGGGGTTCCGCCGCATTGCCGCGGCCCCGGCGCCCCGTTACATCCCTCCCATGCTGACGCGGCTCGCGAACCCGAGCGTCTTCCTGCGCTGGTCCAGCGCGGTGCTGCCGTTCCTTGCCGCGGCCGCGGCCGTGCTCCTGGCGATCGGCCTCACCATGGCCTGGAAGGCGCCCGCCGACTACCAGCAGGGCGAGACCGTGCGGATCATGTTCGTGCACGTGCCGGCGGCGTGGCTGGCGCTGTTCTTCTACGGGGCGATGGCGGTCTCCGCGATCGGCACGCTGGTCTGGCGCCACCCCCTCGCCGACGTGTCGCAGAAGGCGGCGGCGCCGATCGGGGCGGGCTTCACGCTGATCTGCCTCGTCACGGGGGCCCTGTGGGGCCGGCCCATGTGGGGGGCCTACTGGGTTTGGGACGCGCGCCTCACCTCCTTCCTCGTGCTGTTCCTGATGTACTGCGGCATCCTGGCGCTCTGGCGCACGGTCGAGGACCCGGGCCGGGCGGCGCGGGCGGTCTCGATCCTGACCCTCGTCGGCTCGGTCAACCTGCCGATCGTCAAGTTCTCCGTCGACTGGTGGAACACCCTGCACCAGCCGGCCTCGGTCGTGCGCCTCGGCGGATCGGCGATCCACCCCTCGATCCTCCATCCGCTCCTCGTCATGGCGGCGGGCTTCACCGTGCTCGGGATCGTGCTGCACCTCTCGGGCATGCGCACCGAGATCCTGCGCCGGCGGGTCAGGACCCTCTCCCTCCTCGAGGCCGAGCGCCTCGACCGGGCGGCGTGAGGCGGCCATGGACCTCGGCCCGCACGCCTTCTTCATCCTCGCCGCCTACGGGGCCACGGCGCTCGTCGTCTTAGGCCTGATCGGGCGCGCCGTCCTCGACCACCGGGCCCAAGTCAAGACACTCGCCGAGCTCGAAGCCCGCGGCGCCCGCCGGCGCTCCGTCGAGAGGCCGGCGGGAACGCCCGGCGGGATCGGCGACAAGCCGGCGGGAAAAGCCGCGGAGATCGCCCGATGAGCGCCCCCATCCCCTCGGCAATGAGCGAGCCGGCGGAGAGCACTAAGTCCCGCATCCGCCTGCTCTTTCTGTTGCCGGCTCTCGTCTTTGCGAGTCTTGCCCTCCTCTTCCTCGTCCGGCTCTATTCGGGCGACCCCTCGAAGGTGCCCTCGGCCCTCATCGGCCGCCCGGTGCCGGGCTTTGCCCTCGAACCCCTCCCCGGGCTCGTGCGGGACGGCGCGCCAGTGCCGGGCCTCACCGACGCGGATCTCAAGGGCGCCGTCACCGTCGTGAACGTGTGGGCGTCCTGGTGCGCGCCCTGCCGGCAGGAGCACCCGCTCCTCATGGAGCTCGCCAAGGACCCGTCGATCCGCGTCGTCGGCATCGACTACAAGGACGCGACCGAGACCGGCCGGCGCTTCCTCGGCACCTTCGGCAACCCATACGCCGCAGTCGGCGTCGACCCGAACGGGCGCGCCGCCATCGACTGGGGCGTCTACGGGGTCCCCGAGACCTTCGTGGTCGGGCCAGACGGCACCATCCGCCACAAGCAGGTCGGGCCGCTCCTGCCCGAGCACATGACGCGCTTCCGGCAGGAGCTGAAGAAGGCCGCGACGCCCGGCTGAGCCGCTACTCTCCGGCGGGGGCCGCCTTCTTGGCCTCGTGGCGCATCAGCAGCGGCGTCTGAAGGAGCGCGAAGGCGATGGTCAGCGGCATGATGCCGAAGACCTTGAAGGCGACCCAGAAGTCCGTCGTCTGGGTCCGCCACACGGCCTCGTTGAGGATGGCGAGCACGAAGAAGAACAGGGCCCAGCGCAGCGTCAGCTTGCGCCAGCCCTCGTCCGTCAGCTCGAACATGGAATCGAGCACGATCGAAAGGAGCGGCTTGCCGAACCACAAGCCGCCGAGGAGCACGAGGCCGAACAGAGTGTTCACGATGGTGGGCTTGAGCTTGATGAAATACTCGTCCTGGAGCGCAAGGGTGAGCCCGCCGAACACCATCACCACCGCGCCCGAGACGAGCGGCATGATCGGGAGCTTGCGCACAAGCCAGTAGTGCACGGCGAGCGACAGCACCGTCGTGGCGATGAAGATGCCGGTCGCCGCGAAGATGCCGGCGCGCTGGTTCGCCAGGAAGAACACGACGAGAGGCCCGAGCTCGAGGCCGAGCTTGAGCAGCGGGTTCAGGCGGCGGGCCGGGGCGGGCATGTGGTGGTCTGCATGGTCCAGGAGTGATATACAGAAGCGCAACGGCTTTTCTGTACCTCCGGGCGCCGCGTCGAGTCCACTGTCATGTCCATCAACATCAAGAACAAGGAAGCCGAACAGCTCCTCGCCGAACTCAAGGCCAGGACCGGACGCGGCACGACCGACCTGCTGCTTGATCTTCTGCGCAAGGAGCAGGCCCGCTTGGATGCCGAGCGGCAGCGGGAGATCGCCGAAGGGCTTGAGTCCCTGCGCCTTCTTCAGGAAGGCTGGGAGAAGCTGCCCGTGATCGATCCCCGCTCGCCGGAAGAGATTTGGGACTACGACGAGAACGGCCTGCCGCGATGAACGATGACACGGTCGTGATCGACTCGTCGGTGTTCGTCGCAGCCATTAATAAAGAGCCGGATGCCGATCGGCTGGCCGTTGCGCTGCGGTCGAAGCCGCGGCGCTGCATGTCAGCGGGCAATTATCTCGAATGCGCCATGGTGGCCGAGGGGCGCTTCGGAGGCCGCACCCTGCTGGAGGGCTGGCTGTCACGAGAGCGGGTGGAGATTATTGCCGTCAACCTCGGCCACGCCCGTCTCGCGGCCGATGCCTTCGCGCACTTCGGCAAGGGCCGCCACCCGGCCGGGCTCAACTACGGCGACTGCTTCGCCTATGCCCTCGCCAAAGCCTTGAACGCGCCTCTGCTCTACAAGGGCGGCGACTTCGCCCGGACCGACGTCGCCTCGGCCCTCGCCTAAAGCTCCTCCAGCCCGGCGATGGCGCGCGAGAAGTCGCGGGCCGTGAACGGGGCGAGGTCCTCGACGCCCTCGCCGACGCCGATGAAGTGCACCGGCAGGCCGAACTTCTTGGCGAGTGCCACGAGGATGCCGCCGCGCGCCGTGCCGTCGAGCTTGGTCATGACGAGGCCCGTCACCCCGGCGGCCCTCTGAAAGAGCTCGACCTGCGAGAGCGCGTTCTGCCCGACCGTCGCGTCGAGGACGAGGAGGGTCGCATGCGGCGCCTCGGGATCGACCTTCTTCATCACCCGCACGATCTTCTCGAGCTCGGACATGAGCTCGGTCCTGTTCTGGAGCCGCCCGGCGGTATCGACGAGGAGCATGTCCGCGCCCTCGGCCCGCGCCCGCTCGATCGCCTCGTAGGCGAGGCCGGCGGGGTCGGCGCCTTGGCCCCGCGCCACGACCGGCACGCCGGTGCGCTCGCCCCAGACCTTCAGCTGCTCGATGGCGGCGGCCCGGAAGGTGTCGCCGGCGGCGAGCATCGGCTTCAGCCCCTCGGCCTCGAACTTCCTGGCGAGCTTGCCGATAGTGGTGGTTTTTCCTGAGCCGTTGACCCCGATCATCAGGATGACGAAGGGCTTCTTCGTGCGGTCCACGACGAGCGGCTTCGCGACCGGCTCGAGCGCCGCCTCGACCTCGGCGGCGAGGATGCGCTTCACCTCGTCCGGCGCGATCTCCCTGTCGTAGCGTCCCTTCCCGATCGCGTCGGCGATACGGGCCGCGGTCTCGATCCCGAGATCCGCCCGCACGAGGGCGTCCTCGAGCTCCTCGAGGGTCGCGGCGTCGAGCCGGCGCTTCGCGAACAGGCCCGTGACGCTCTCGCCGAGCGAGGACGAGGTCCGCCGCATGCCCTCCGTGAGGCGGCGCCACCACGTCCGCGGCTCGCCGCCGCCGGCGGGCGCCTCGGGAGCCGGGTGCGGGATCGGCTCCTTCGGGCCGCCGCCTTGCGGGTCGCGGCCCTCGACCGGCTGGAGGTCGGCGCCCCTTGTCTCGGGTGGGGCCTTGTCCACCGCGGGCACGTCGGGCGAAGCCTGGGTCACGGTCGGCGCGACGGGCGGCAGGTCGCCGGCGGCGGCCGCGGTCGTGAAGTCCGGCGCGCCCTCGTAGGCCGAGGCGGCGGGATCGGGCGCCGCTCCGGCATGGTCTCCCGTGCCTGCGGGCTTCTCGGGCTCGGGCTCGCGCCCGAGAAGGCGGTCCCAGAAGCCCGGCTTTTTCTGCGGTTCGCTCATCGGCGGGAGAATCCCTCGTCTTGCCTGGCCCAGCGCGGAGCGCTGCCCCGAAAGAATGTCGCCGAAGAGATAGTGGCTCGCGTGCTCTACCGCGACGCCCCCGACGGGGCGTGTCAGGCCGCCAGCAGCTCCCGCCCGTCATGACCCGTGATCGCCACCTCGCGGATCTCGCCGGCCGGGACCGGACCCGGAAACCGCACCAGCGTGAAGCCCTCGGTGCGGCCGAGAGCGTGGCTCTCGGTCAGCACCCATCGCACGGTGCCGACCTCGGCCGCGAGATGGCGACGAAGCGCCACCTCGCCCTTCTCCCGCAGGCGCCGGGCACGCTCCTTCACGGCCTCGCGCGGGACCTGCGGCATGCGGGCGGCGGGCGTGCCGGGGCGGGGCGAGAAGGGGAAGACGTGGAGGTGGGTGAGATCGCACTCGTCCACGAGGTCGAGGGAGCGGGCGAACATCGCCTCGGTCTCGGTCGGGAAGCCAGCGATGATGTCGGCGCCGAAGACCACGTCGGGGCGAAGGCGGCGCACCTCGGCGCAGAAGCGGACGGCGTCGGCGCGCAGGTGCCGCCGCTTCATGCGCTTGAGGACGAGGTCGTCGCCGGCCTGGAGCGACAGGTGCAGGTGCGGCATGAGCCGCGGCTCGCTCGCGAGGGCGTCGAGGAGGTCGGCGTCGGCCTCGACCGAGTCGATGGAGGAGATTCTGAGGCGCGGCAGCTCCGGCACGTGCCCGAGGATCGCCTTCACGAGGGTTCCGAGCTTCGGCGCGCCGGGCAGGTCGCGGCCGTAACTCGTGATATCGACGCCGGTGAGCACGGCTTCCCGCGCGCCATGCTCCACGAGGGCGCGGACCTGGTCAACGACGGCGCCCATCGGCACCGAGCGCGAGTTCCCGCGCCCGTAGGGGATGATGCAGAAGGTGCAGCGGTGGTCGCAGCCGTTCTGGACCTGCACGAAGGCGCGGGTCCGTCCGCGCATCCCCTCGATGAGGTGCGGCGCGGTCTCGCGGACCGCGAAGATGTCGTTGACGCGGATTTTCTCGCCGCCGGGGACGAGGGCTTGCCATGTCTCGGGCTTGGTCTTCACGTCGTTGCCGATGACCTTGGCGACCCCAGGCAGGCCCGCGAAGCTTGCGGGCTCGACCTGCGCGGCGCAGCCGGTCACGACGATGCGCCTGTCCGGGTTCTCGCGGGCGAGCCGGCGGATCGCCTGCCGGGCCTGGCGCGTCGCCTCGGCCGTGACGGCGCAGGTGTTGACGATGACGAGGTCCGCCTGGCCCGCGGCCTCGGCCTGGGCGCGCATGGCCTCGGACTCGTAGGTATTGAGTCGGCAGCCGAAGGTGACGATCTCGACGCTCATCACGCCGCCCCGGCGAAGAGCGCGGGCTCGAACGTGCCCTCCCATTGGAGCGCGACCGGGCCGGTCATGAGCACGTGGTCGTCGTCGCGCCATTCGATCAGGAGGTCGCCGCCCGGCAGCGTCACGGTCGCGCGGCGCCCCGTGAGCTTCTTGCGGGCGGCGGCGACGAGGGCCGCGCAGGCGGCGGAGCCGCAGGCCTTCGTGAGCCCGGCGCCACGCTCCCAGACCCGGAGCACGATGTGCTCGGGCGACACCGCCTGGGCTAAGGAGATGTTGGCGCGCTCGGGGAAGATCGGGTGGTTCTCGAGCATCGGCCCGAAGCGGGCAAGATCGTGCGCGGCGACGTCGTCGACCCAGAAGATGGCGTGCGGGTTGCCCATGCTGACGACGGAGGGCGAGTGCAGCACCGGCGCGTCGATCGGACCGATCTGCAATTCGATGTAGCGCGTGTCCTGGAACGGCTCGCTGAGCGGGATCTCGTCCCAGCGCAGGCGCGGGATCCCCATGTCGACGGTGAAGACCGTCTCGGCCACGCGCGAGACCGGCAGAAGCCCGGCCTTCGTCTCGAAAAGGAGGCTCTCGCCGGCCGGCCGCGCCATGATAGGGTCGCTCGTCATGGCCCAGGCGACGCAGCGGGTGCCGTTGCCGCAGGCGCCGGATTGCGAGCCGTCGGTGTTGTAGATGCGAAGGTACGCATCGGTGCCGGGGGTGATCGGATCGTGGATCGCCATGAGCTGGTCGAAGCGCGAGCGTGGGTTTCCCGCGGCAGCGCGCGCTTCGTCAGGGGTCACGCGCACCTTCGCGCCGCGCAGGTCGACGATCACGATCTCGTTGCCGAGACCGTTCATCTTGAGGAAGCGGCGGTTCGAAAGGGCGCTCACGGTGGATTTCTGGGGGCCGACTCTGGAATTGGGGGCGGTTTCCGGCGCTATATGGGCCAAAATGAACACTTCCGCGAGTCGCGGGCCGGAACGGACCTCTGCCCCCGATCCGGCGTTGAGAGCCTGATTTTCCGAGGCCATGCCATGATCCTGATCCCATGGATACGGTTTGCGGCGCTGGTCGTGGCGCTCGGGGCGGGGTCGCTCGCCCTCGCCCAGACGGCTCCGCCGGCCGGTGTGCCCCGGCCCGGCGCGGTCGAGAGCGCGCCGCTCGCGCCGCCCGGCGGGGCCGCGGAGGCGCCCGCTCCATCGGCACCTCCGACGGCGCCTCCGCCATCATCCGCCGGCGCCCCTGTCGGCGGAGCCGTCGGCAGGCCGACCCTCGTCCCCGGCCCGGGCGACTCGACGGATGTCGCCGAGGTGACGCTGCCGGCAAAGCCCGCCGTCGTCATCGCCGGCACGAGCACCTCGGACGAGGGCTTCGCCACGCTCCGACGCGCCTTCCGCCAGCTCGAGGACGAGCTCGCCCGCGCCGGCATCCCCCCGGCCGGACGGCCCCTGGCGGTGTTCCAAAATTTCAACCCCGACGGCAGCTTCAACTACGAGGCCATGGTCCCGATCGAGCGCGCGCCGGAGGGGCGCACGCTTCTTTCGAACGAAATCCGTTTCGGCATGACGCCGACAGGCCGGGCGCTACGCTTCACTCACAAGGGGGCTTACGAGGAGGTGGAATCGACCTACGACATGATCGAGGTTTACCTCGAGGCCAAGGGCATCGTGGTCAACGATCCGATCATCGAGGAGTTCGTGAACGACCCCAAGGACGCGGCCGACGCCGACCTCGAGCTCAACATCTTCGTGCAGCCAAAGTGACGGGCGGAGCCGTCATCCTCGGGCACCCACAGCGTCATCCTCGGGCGAAGCCGAAGGCGGAGACCCCGAGGATCTCGAGGCGTTTAGGCGCTCTTAGACACGGGATGGCCGGGTCAAGCCCGGCCACGACGCGTTGATTAGGACAGCGCCGTCCGCCTACCCCGCGCCGCCGTGCCCGACGTGGGTCACGATCACGATCGCAATCAGCACGAAGGTGGCGAGCACGGGGAGACCGAGCGCCGCCATGGTGCGGCCGGTCGGCCGGTCGTCGTGCCCTATGACGCGGGCGTCGACGGGCCTGCCGCGGCGCTTGCGCCACACGTAGCTCTGGTAGCCGCCCCAGGCGAGGAGGAGGCCGAGGATGGCCGGCCCGATGAGGTTCATGAGGAGCCAGCCGAAGCCGTCGTTGTAGTTCATGGCTCGTGTTCCGGTTCGGGGCCGAAAGGCCCGGATGTTGCCGGGTCAACGACGCGCCGTAAGGCCGGGTTCCTCCGGCCAAGCCTGGCGGAACACGGCGTTTTCCTTGACTTCCCCGGCTTGAATTCGTAACCGGACCCACGAAATCGGTACGAGCGAGCCCTTGAGCCGCCGACCGGCCGCGGTTTCTCCCCCGGGGGAGCCTGGCCGGAGGTCAACGCCCGACAGCGCGGATGCGCCCTCGGGCGTGTTTGGCGTTTGGGGCATGTTTCAGCCGTCATGGCCGGGCTTGGCCCGGCCATCTACGACTTCGGCGCGGTGGACGGAAAGGCGTGGATGCCCGGCCCAAGGCCGGGCATGACGAGGAAGAAGGAAGAATGAGCGACCTGCGCGTCGAGGACGCCGTGAACGAGACCTGCCCGTGGTCGGGGAAGCCCGTCGCGGCGGATTCGCTCACGCTCTACAAGGGCGCGGTGGTCGGGTTCTGCAACCCGGGCTGCCGGGACAAGTTCGAGCGCGCGGTGCGGCACTTCGAGGATGCCCTCGAAGGTCGCCGCGCCGAGAGCGCGCAGAACAGCGAATAGCGAGTAGCGATAGTGTTCGAAGGTCTTTCCGAGAAGCTTTCCGGCATCCTCGACGGGCTCACGCGCCGCGGCGCGCTGACCGAGGAGGACGTCAACGCGGCGCTCCGCGAGGTCCGCCGCGCGCTGCTCGAGGCCGACGTCGCCCTCGATGTCGTGCGCTCGTTCACCGACAAGGTCCGCGCCCGCGCCGTCGGCGCCGAGGTGCTGCGCTCGGTCACCCCCGGCCAGATGGTCGTGAAGATCGTGCACGACCAGCTGGTCATGATGCTCGGCTCGGAGGCCGGCACCATCGACCTGCAGTCGGTGCCGCCCGTGCCCATCATGATGGTGGGGCTTCAGGGCTCGGGCAAAACCACCACGACCGCCAAAATCGCCAAGCGCCTGACGGGCCGCGACGGTCGGCGCGTCCTTATGGCCTCCCTCGACACCCGCCGCCCCGCCGCGATGGAGCAGCTCGCGGTCTTGGGCAAGCAGGTCGGCGTCGACACATTGCCGATCGTGCCCGGCCAGTCGGCGGTGCAGATCGCGCGCCGCGCCGTCGAGGCGGCGCGTCTCGGCGGCTACGACGTGGTCATGCTCGACACGGCAGGCCGCGTCACGGTCGACGAGGCGCTCATGGCCGAGGCCGCCGAGGTCAAGGCCGCGACGAGTCCGCACGAGGTGCTCCTCGTCGCCGACGCGCTCACCGGCCAGGACGCCGTCACGACGGCCCGCGCCTTCGACGGGCGCCTCGGCGTCACCGGCATCGTGCTCACCCGCATGGACGGCGACGCCCGCGGCGGCGCCGCGCTCTCCATGCGAGCCGTCACGGGCAAGCCGATCAAGCTCGTCGGCACGGGCGAGAAGGTCGACGCCCTCGAGGAGTTCCACCCGAGCCGGGTCGCGAGCCGCATCCTCGGCATGGGCGACATCGTCTCGCTGGTCGAGAAGGCGGCCGAGAATATCGATCAGGAGAAGGCCCTTCGCGCCGTCGAGAAGATGCGCAAGGGCAAGTTCGACCTCGACGACCTGCGCGACCAGCTTTCCCAGATGGACAAGATCGGCGGCATGGGCGGCGTCCTCGGCATGCTGCCGGGCGTCGGCAAGATGAAGGCGCAGATCGAGCAGGCGGGCCTCGGCGACGGCATGATCAAGCGTCAGCGAGCGATCATCGACTCGATGACCCCGAAGGAGCGCCGCAACCCCGATCTTCTGAAGGCTAGCCGCAAGAAGCGCATCGCGGCGGGTTCGGGGACGAAGGTCGAGGAGGTCAACAAGCTCCTCAAGATGCACCGCCAGATGGCCGACATGATGAAGATGATGGGCGGCGCCGGCGGCAAGCGCAGCCTCGGCGCGGCCCTCGGCAACATGCTAGGGTTCGGCGGCGGCATGCCCCAGCCGAGCCCGGAGATGCTCGCCGAGATGCAGAAGAAGATGGGCGGCGGGATGCCGGGCATGCCCGGCGGTGGAGGACTTCCTCCGCTCCCGCCGGGATTAGGCAGCAAGGGCCCCTCGCTCCCCGGCGGTTTGCCGGGGCTCGGCGGCCCGAAGATGCCGGGGCTTCCGGGTCTCGGCGGACCGTTCAATCCCTTCGGTGGGGGGAAGAAGAAGTGATCCCAACGCCGTCATCCTCGGGCGCCGCGCAGCGGCGACCCGAGGACCTCGTGGTGCAGAAGGCGCCTTAACCCCCTGAGGTCCTCGGCTCTCCGCGCTTCGCGCTCCGGCCGAGGATGACGACCCGATGAACTGAAATGAACTGAGCAATCGAAAAAGGAGAAACCCGCATGTCCCTGAAAATCCGTCTCGCTCGCGGTGGCGCGAAGAAGCGCGCCTACTACCGCATCGTCGTCGCCGACTCGCGCTCGCCCCGCGACGGGCGCTTCATCGAGCGTGTCGGCGCCTACGACCCGCTGAAGAAGAAGGACGATCCGGGCCGCGTCACCCTCGACACCGAGAAGGTGCAGGCCTGGCTCAAGAAGGGCGCGCAGCCGACCGATCGGGTCCTGCGCTTCCTCGACGCCGCCGGCCTCATGAAGCGCGAGGCCCGCAACAACCCGCAGAAGGCCGAGCCCGGCAAGAAGGCCCAGGAACGCGCCGCCGCCCGCGCCAAGGCCGCCGGCGAAGCCCCGGCAGAGGGCGCCGGCGAGGCGGCGTAAAGCCTCCATTGATGAACAGACGAGGGGACGGGCGCCCCTTTCCCTCTCCCCTTGCGGGGGAGGGCAGGGAGGGGGGTCGCAGGCGTAGAGCGCCATCTCAGCCCCATCAGGCTCCGGAGCGATCGGCCCCAAGTTCCGAGGGTGGCCCCGCGACCCCCACCCCTGCCCCTCCCCGCAAGGGGGAGGGGAAAAGTGGAGCGGGCGAGACTCTCGTCCTCCTCGGCGAGTTCGGCCGCGCTCATGGCCTTCGCGGCGAGGTGCGGCTGAAGTCATTCACCGCCGACCCGGCCGCCATCGCGACCTACGGCCCCCTCGTCGGCGACGACGGGCGGCGGTTCGTGCTGACGGGCGTGCGCCCCGCCGGCGCGCCGGACATGCTGATCGCCCGCGTCGAGGGCGTCGCGACCCGGGAGGCGGCGGAGGCGCTCAACCGGGTCCGCCTCCACGCCCCCCGCGACCGGCTGCCGCCGACCGAGGACGACGAATTCCTCGCCGCCGACCTCATCGGCCTCGCCGTCGAGGCCGCAACCGGCGAAGTCCTCGGCACGGTCGTCGCCGTGCCCGACTACGGCGGCGGCGATCTTCTGGAGATCGCGCCTGCCGGCGGCGGCCGCACGGTGCTCCTGCCCTTCACCAAGGCCTTCGTGCCGGCGGTGGACCTTGCGGGGAAGCGCGTCATGATCAATCCGCCGGACGACCTCTTCGAGGGTGCGGGCGATGGCCGGCGCCCTTGAGCCGACGCTACGCCCCGCCCGCCGCGAGGACGTGCCGGCCCTCGTCGCCCTGTTCACCGACGAGGACCTCGGCCGCACCCGCGAGGGTGCTCCGCTTGAGACCTACCTCGCGGCCTTCGATGCCCTCGATGCCGATCCCAACAACACGCTCTACGTGCTCGATATTGCCGGCGAGGTCTCGGGCTGCGCCCAGCTCACGGTGATCCCGGGGCTCGGACGGCGCGGCATGAAGCGGGCGCTGATCGAGGCCGTGCGGGTCGCATCGCCTTTGCGCGGGCAGGGCCTCGGGCGACGGCTCATTCGCGACCTCGTCGCCATCGCCCGGGAGCGCGGCTGCGGGATGGTGCAGCTCACGAGCGACAAGCGCCGCGCCGAGGCCCACCGCTTCTACGGCTCCCTCGGCTTCAAGGCGAGCCACGAAGGCTTTAAGCTGATGCTCGACTAGGATCGAGCTCCATGGCGCACACAATCCTCCTCATGCTGAGGTGCGAGGCCAAAGGCCGAGCCTCGAAGCACGCACCGGCGGTTGAACGCTGCACCGGCACTATGCGTCCTTCGAGGCTCGCGCTACGCGCGAGCACCTCAGGATGAGGGGCTTGGGGAGGGTGGCCCAGATGAGCGATCTTCCGAATACGCGCCGCCGCTGGCCGGCCCTCGTCCAGCGCCTTGTCGACCATGGCACTCATACCTATCCCCCTAAGGCGCGGCGGCGCCTCAAGATCCTCAACGCGATGGCGTATCTCATCGCGGTGTTCTCGACCCTCTTCGCCGTCACCTACGCGCTCGAGGATTTCTTGGCCTACCGCTGGGCCGTCGCGATCAATCTCGCGCTGACCGCCGCGGCGCTGTGCGTGCCGTTCATGCACCGCTTCAACGACATGGCAGGGGCGATGCTGATCATGGCGGCGGAGTACGCCGGGCTGTTCGGGCTCGTGGCGCTGCTTGGACGTCCGTCGGGCATCCACCTTAACCTCGTGGTCGGGGCGGCGGTGGCCTTCGCGGTGCTCGGGCGCGAGCGCATCCGGCTCATCGCCGCGATCCTCTTCGTCGGCTTCGCCCTCCACGTCGCGGCGTGGTTCCTCTTCCCCGTGGGGCTTGCCGGGGAGGCGCACCCGCGCTTCCTCGCCCAGCTCTACGTCACCTCGGCGCTCACGGCGTTTGCGGTCACGGCGGCGCTCGCCTGGTACGCCTTCAGCCTCGCCGACCGGGCCGAGGCCGAGACCGAGGCGCTTTTGCGCAACATCCTGCCGGAAAAGATCGTCGAGCGGCTGAAGGAGCGCCCCGACGAGCCGGTCGCCGAGAGCTTCGCCGAGGCCTCCGTCCTCTTCTCCGACCTCAAGAGCTTCGTGCCGCTGGCAAAGAGGCTCGGCGCCGCGCGCACGGTCGAGATGCTGAACCACCTCGTGCGCGGCTTCGACCGGCTCGCGGCCGAGCACGGGGTCGAGAAGATCAAGACCATCGGCGACGCCTACATGGCGGTCGCGGGCCTCCCCGAACCCACGCCCGACCACGCCCGGCGCCTCGCCCGGATGGCGCTTTCCATGCGCGACGCGGCCCGCGAGACCGCGGAGCGCTTCGGCGTCGAGCTGATCCTGCGCATCGGCATCGCGGCGGGGCCGGTGATGGCCGGCGTCATCGGCGCCAAGAAGTTCAGCTACGACGTCTGGGGCGACCCGGTGAACCTCGCGGCCCGGCTCGAGAACACCTGCGAGGCGGATTGCATCCACGTCTCGGCGGAGTTCTGCCGGCGCCTCGGCGACGCTTTCGCACTGCGCTCCCGCGGCCTCATCGAGATCAAGGGCGTCGGCCGGCAGGAGACCTTCTTCCTCGTTGGCGCGCGTGAGCCCGAGAGCGTCCGCGAGGCCGCCGCGTGAGCGCTCCTCCCGGCGCCCCTTGGGCCGCCACGGTCCTGACCCTCTACCCCGAGATGTTCCCCGGTCCCTTGGGAGTTTCGCTCGCGGGCGATGCCCTCGCCCGGAGCGTGTGGTCGCTCGACGCTAGAAACATCCGCGAGCACGGGATCGGACGGCATCGGGCCGTGGACGACACGCCGGCCGGGGGCGGGCCCGGTATGGTGCTGCGTTGTGACGTCGTCGCGGCGGCCCTCGACGATGCTGTTCCGGCCGGGGATCCGCGCCCGCGGCTCCTCATGAGCCCGCGCGGCAGGCCGCTGACGCAGCAGCGGGTGCGGGAGCTTGCGCAAGGCTCCGGGGCCGTGATCGTCTGCGGCCGCTTCGAAGGAATCGACGAGCGCGTGATCGCGGGACGGGCCTTGGAGGAAATCTCGGTCGGCGACTACGTCCTGTCCGGCGGCGAGATCGCCGCCATGGCCGTCCTCGACGCCTGCGTGCGCCTCCTCCCCGGCGTCATGGGCCAGGACCTTTCGGGCACCGAGGAGAGCTTCGAGGCGGGCCTCCTCGAATACCCCCACTACACCCGCCCGCGGGAGTGGGAGGGCCGGACGATCCCCGACGTGCTCCTCTCCGGCGACCACGCCGCCATCGCGCGCTTCCGCCGCGCCGAGGCCGAGCGCATCACCCGGGAGCGCCGGCCGGACCTCCTCGACCAAGCTTCGCCCGGAATCGCCTGACCTCAGTTCACAAGCCCGCAGGCTCGATCTATGAGAAGCGCCGCATCCGAGTGGCTCCCATGCGGCTTCGTCTTCATTGCCTTTCCATTCTTTCTCTGGCGGCGGCGTTGGTCCTCACGGCAACGACGTTGCCCGGCACCGCGCAGGAAAAATCGGGGAACCGGCAGCCGGTCTTGAGCGTTCGGGGCGTCGGCAGGATCGAGGCGAAGCCCGATTACGCCCGCCTGTCGGTCCAGGTGGTCACGGTCGCGGATACCCTGGAGGAGGCCGCGAAGGCGCATCAGGAGCGAGCCACGCGCGCGCTCGACGTCCTGCAGCAGATGAAGGCGGACGGGGTCGAGATCGAGAGGTCGTCCTTCACCCTGAACCAGGACCGGCCTCCGCAACTGCCGAACCAGACGCAGCCGCCGCATCCGCCGAAGTTCCGCGCCAGTACGTCCTTCACGCTGAGGTTCCGCCGGCTCGACCGGCTCAATCAGCTAGTGACCCGCCTCGCCGACACGGGCGTCCTGGAAGTGCGCTCGATCGCGTACGGCGTCGACCAGGAACGGCAGGCGCTCAACAACGCCCGGCGCGCGGCGGTCGCCGACGCTCGCGAGCAGGCCGAGCTCTACGCCGAAGCCGCCAAGGTGAGGCTCGTGGAGATCGTCGAGATCGACAACGGCGAGGCGAATCCGGCGGACGGCCAAGCCGATCTGCCCATGGCCCGGTTCGTCCAGGTGATCCCGCCCTCGGTCGTGACCTTCAACTCGTCCGTGACCATCACGTGGCGAATCCGCTCACGCTGAGGCGGGCCGTCAGGCGCTCTCCATCCCTTCCAGTTCCACGATCAACCCCTCGATCATGGCGAGGCCGATCTGCCAGAAGGCCGGATCGCGGGCGTCGAGGCCGAAGGGCTGAAGAAGCTCGGCGTGGTGCTTCGTGCCGCCGGCCGAGAGGAGCGCGAAGTAGCGCTCGACGAAGCCCTCGTTGGCGTTTTGGTAGACTCCGTAGAGCGAGTTCACGAGGCAGTCGCCGAAGGCGTAGGCGTAGACGTAGAACGGCGAATGGACGAAGTGCGGGATGTAGGCCCAGAAGCTCTCGTAGCCTTCGCCGAGGCGGATCGCCGGCCCGAGGCTCTCATCCTGCACCGACAGCCATAGATCGCAGAGCTGCTCCGAGGTGAGCTCGCCGTTGCGACGCTCCACGTGCACCTTACGCTCGAAGGAGTAGAAGGCGATCTGGCGCACGACCGTGTTGATCATGTCCTCGACCTTCTGGGCGAGCATGGCCTTGCGCTGGACCGGGTTCTTCGTTTGGTCGAGGAGGCGGCGGAAGGTCAGCATCTCGCCGAACACCGAGGCGGTCTCGGCGAGCGTCAGCGGCGTCGGCGCCATGAGGGCGCCATTCGGGGCCGCGAGCACCTGGTGGACGCCGTGGCCGAGCTCGTGCGCCAGCGTCATCACGTCCCGCGGCTTGCCCTGGTAGTTGAGGAGCACGTAGGGGTGCGCCGAAGGCACCGTCGGGTGTGCGAAGGCGCCGGGCGCCTTGCCGGGCCTGACCGGCGCGTCGATCCAGCGCTCGTCGAAGAAGCGCCGGGCGATGTCGGCCATGCGCGGTGCGAAGCCGGCGTAGGCCGCGAGCACCGTGTCGCGGGCCTCGTCCCAGGGGATCGTGCGCTGCTCGACTTTGGGGAGCGGCGCGTTGCGGTCCCAGTGCTCGAGCCGCTCCTTGCCGAACCAGCGGGCCTTGAGGCGGTAGTAGCGGTGCGACAGGCGCGGGTAGGCCTCGCGGACCGCCGCGACGAGGGCGTCCACGACCTCGCGCTCGACCCGGTTCGCGAGATGGCGCGAATCGGCCACGTCGGCGAAGCCGCGCCAGCGGTCGGAGATCTCCTTGTCCTTGGCTAGGGTGTTGGTGACGAGGGTGAAGGTGCGCAGGTTCGCCTTGAACACCTTGGCGAGGGCGTCGGCCGCGTCCTTGCGTAGGGTTTCGTCGGGATCCTGGAGCTTGTTGAGGGTCGGCTCCAGGGTCAGCTCCTCGCCGCGCACATCGAAGCGGAGGGACGCGATGGTCTCGTCGAAGAGCCGGTTCCAGGCGGCGCGGCCGGTGACCGACTTCTCGTGGAAGAGCTGCTCCAGCCGGTCGTCGAGCTGGAACGGCTTGTCCTTGCGGATGTCCTCGATCCAGGGCCGGTAGTGCGCCAGGGGCGCGGCCTGCATGGCGGCGTCGAGCACCGCGTCCTCGATGCGGTTGAGCTCGAGGGTGAAAAAGAGAAGATCACTCGACGCCGCGGTCAGGCGATCCTGGGTGTCGCCGTAGAACTTCGCCCGCTTCGGGTCGGTGGTGTCGCCCGAGTAGACGAGGCCGGCAAACGACATGATGCGCCCGAGCAGGTCCTCGACCGCCTCGTAGCGAACGACCGCGGCGCCGAGCGCCTGGGCGGCGTCCTCGCCCCGGGCGAGCCCGTCGAGCTTGCCCCGGTAGGCTTCGGCGAAGGCCTTGCACTCGGCCTCGGCCCGGGCGAGGTCGGCCGCGAAGTCCGGGCTGTCCATGCCCGGGTAGAGATCGGAGAGGTCCCACTCGGGCAGGTCCCCGAAGGCGGGCTTTACGACGGTCCGCGCGGCGGCGGCCTGGGTCGCGCGCAAGGCAGGGTCGAGGCTCGGAGGCATATCGGGAGAATCCGTGTGGGGCGCGCCGACATATCGGCTGTCAGGGCCGCCGGATCAACCCACGTTAAGAGCGGCTTTACCCTTCTCCCGCAGCATCGCGCCGAAACGAAACACCCGCGCGAGAGCCCCCTTTAGATGTCAGGCACCATCCTCGTCGTCGACGACGATCCGGTCCAGCGGCGGCTTCTCGAGGCGATGGTGCGCCGCTTCGGCTACGAGCCGGTCGTGGCCGAGACCGGCGAGGCGGCGCTCTCCCACCTGCGCTCCGCCGACGGCAACCGGGTCGATGTGGTGATCCTCGACCTGATGATGCCCGTCCTCGACGGCCTCGGCGTGCTCGCCAAGATGCGGGAAGCCGAGATCGAGACGCCGGTCATCGTCCAGACGGCGCACGGCTCGATCGAGACCGTGGTCCAGGCCATGCGGGCCGGCGCCATCGACTTCGTCGTGAAGCCCGTCGGCGCCGAGCGCCTCCAGGTCTCGATCAAGAACGCCATCCGGGTCGATTCCTTGGAGGACGAGGTCCGCCGCATGCGCCGGCGCGCCTCGGGCACCCTCTCGTTCCGCGATCTCGCGACCCGCAGCCCGGACATGACCCGGGTGATCCGCCTCGCCGAGCGTGCCGCGAAGTCGACCATCCCGGTGCTGATCGAAGGTGAGTCGGGTGTCGGCAAGGAGGTGCTGGCGCGCGCGATCCAGGGGTCGAGCGACCGGCGCGGCAAGGCCTTCGTCACCGTCAACTGCGGCGCGATCCCCGAGAACCTCGTCGAGTCGATCCTCTTCGGCCACGAGAAGGGCGCCTTCACGGGTGCGACCGAGCGGCACGTGGGCAAGTTCGTCGAGGCCTCCGGCGGCACCCTCTTCCTCGACGAGATCGGCGAATTGCCCCTCGACGCGCAGGTCAAGCTCCTGCGCGCCATCCAGGAGGGCGAGGTCGACCCGGTCGGGGCGAAGAAGTCGGTCCGCGTCGACATCCGCCTGATCTCGGCGACGAACAAGAGTCTCTTGGACCTCGTCAAGGAAGGCCGCTTCCGCGAGGACCTTTATTACCGCCTCAACGTCTTCCCGATGACCCTGCCCCCCTTGCGGGCGCGCCGGGAGGACATCCCCGACCTCGCGCGCTCGTTCCTGGCGCGCTTTGCGGCCGAGGAGGGCAAGCGCGTGCGCAGTTTCTCGGCCGAAGCCCTCTCCCTCCTGGTGCGCTACGACTGGCCGGGCAACGTGCGCCAGCTCGAGAACGCCCTCTTCCGCGCCGTGGTGCTGGCCGACGGCGACGAGCTGACCGTCGCCGAGTTCCCGCAGATCGCCGTGCAGGTCGACGGCTTCGAGCTGCGCATCCCGCCGGCCCCGACCTTCGCGGAGGGCGCGCCGCCGCCGGCCCGCGAGATCGTCCGGGTCGAGGTCCGCGACCCGCATTCCATCAGCCTCGTCGACGAGACCGGAGACATGCGCAAGCTCGAGGAGCTCGAGGCCGAGATCATCCGCTTCGCGCTCGCCCACTACCGCGGTCACATGTCGGCGGTGTCGCGCCGGCTCGGGATCGGCCGCTCGACCCTCTACCGCAAGCTCAAGGACCTCGGCCTCGAAAGCGAGGGCGACGCCGACGCAGCGTGATTCTCCTTAACCAATCCGACGTTCGGTCGAACGGCCGAGCTTGTTCGAGCGTTGGTGTTGCAGAGGTGCGATTGCGCACCGCCGCTTGTCGCGGGACAAGGGACGCTGATCCGATCGGGGATTCGCCCCTTCGGTCGAGGGAGTCGAGGATGGGTGCGACGCGTGCCGTTGCGTGTCTGGCGTTGGGGTTCGGCCTGATCGCCGCATGGGCCGGCCCGGCCCCGGCCGAGGAGCCGGTCTCGTCCGAGATTCTTCTGCCGGAGCCGCCCGCCGCGCCGGTGGTCATCGAGAATGCCGGGACGGATCGGCTCGACCTTCCGGCCTTGCCCGAGGTGACGGTCGCGGTCGAGCCTGCGGCACCGCCGGCGAAAGCCGCGCAGGCTCCAGCCGTGCAAGCTCCGGAGATGACTTCGGCCATTGCCGCGAAGGCGGCGGAGCCGACCGACATCGCCCTGCCGGACCTGCCGGAGGCTCCGGTCGTCTTCACGATCGCGGATCAGCTCGGGCCGACGCTTGCCGTGCGCCTCGCCGATCCGAAGGTGCAACTCGCTCCGAAGCTCTCCAAGAAGGACCGCGAGGCGATCGCCGCCTTCTACGCCCTTGGCGACTTCAAGCCGCTCTTCGTCAAGGAGGGCGGCTTCACCCCCGCCGGCGAAGCCGTGGTCGCCCGCCTTAAGACCGCCGCCGAGGACGGCCTCGACCCGGCCGACTATCCCGTCCCTGCCCTGCCGCAGGACGCGAAGGCCGCCGATCTCGCCGACGCGGAGTTGAAGCTCTCCGCGGCGGCCGTCCTCTACGCCCGCGACGCTCGCGGGGCCCGGGTCGAGCCGGCGCGGCTGTCGCGCCTCATCACCCCGAAGCTGGAGTTGCCGGCCGGCGACGCGGTGCTGACGCGGCTTGCGGCGGCGAAGGACGCGGGTGACGCGCTCGCCTCCTATAATCCGCCCCACGCCGGCTACCGCGCCTTAAAAGCGAAGCTCGCGGCGGTTCGGGGCCAACCCTCGCAGGCGCGCCTCGAAGGCGACCTCCTCGCCAACATGGAGCGCTGGCGCTGGCTCCCGCCCGACATGGGCCGGCGCCACGTCTGGGTGAACGTGCCGGAGTTCAAGCTGCGCTTGGTCAGTGACGGGCGGGCCATCCACGAGGCCCGGGTCATCGTCGGCAAGCCCGAGACCCCGACGCCGCTGTTCTCGGACACGATGGAGCACGCCATCGTCAACCCGTCCTGGTACGTGCCGCCTTCGATCTTCAAGAACGAGTTCTACTCCGACCCGGCTTATGCGGCGTCCCGCGGCTACCAGGTCGTGCGCACCCGCGACGGCGGCATCTCGGTGCGCCAGCCGCCGGGCGAGCGCAACGCCCTCGGCTTCGTCAAGTTCATGTTCCCGAACCAGCACGCGGTGTACCTGCACGACACCCCGAACCGGAACCTGTTCTCGGCCCAGAAGCGCGCCTTCAGCCACGGCTGCGTGCGCCTCGACCAGCCGTTCCGCTTCGGTGAGTTCGTGCTCGGCTCCGAGTGGACCGAGGCGCGCTTAAGGAGCCTCATCGGCAAGGGCGAGCGCAGGATCAATCTGCCCCAGAAGATCCCGGTCCACCTCACCTATTTCACGCTCATGGCGGACGAGAAGGGCGAGATCCACCCGATCGCCGACCTCTACGCCGTCAACAACAAGGTCCGCGTCGCCCTCGGCCTGCCGAGCGACGGCACCCGCGCCGTCGCCGAGGCGAAGCCGAAGCCCGTGCGCCGGCGCGAGGCCGCGCGCCCGCCCCTCCTCCCCGGCGAGGCCGCCTGGGCCGATCCTTATTACCGGGAGACCGCCCGGTCAGGCTCCCGCCGCCGCGGAGGCCCCCACGGCGAAGCCGTCGTGCGCGCTCCCGCGCCGATGTACGAGCAGCCGTCCTGGTGGTGGGTGACGCGGTGAGGCGCACTCTACCGCAGATCGGCTGAGCTACGCCGTTCCCCGCACCGCGTCGACGAACCGCGGGTACGTCTCGGCCAGTTCATCGAACACACGTCCGCGGATCAGCGACAGCGTCCCGGCATCCGGGGCCGGCGTCGGCTTGAGGTCGGGAGCGCAGTCGAAGGAGAACCCCGTGCGGGCACGGACGTCGTCGACGCCGTAGCCAGGATGCACGCCCGCGAGCACGAAGCGGCGGCGCTTCTTGTCGAAGCCGAAGAGGGCGAGGCTCGTGACGAGGGCGTGCGGGCCGCCGGTGCGGTGGACGCCGGGACCGCTCGCGCCGGCGGCGCTGACGAAGTCGACCTTCTCGACGAGGACGCGGGGGCTGTGCTCCTCGCGGAAGAGAATCACCCGGGGGACGACGTAGTAGAGGAGTCCCGAGCCGAAGGAGCCCGGCCAGCGCGGCGACGAGCGCGGATAGTCGCCCGCGCCGACGAGGTTGATGTTGCCCTCGCCGTCGATCTGGCCGCCGCCGAGGAAGAAGGCGTCGATCCGCCCCTGTGCGGCGCAGTCGAACAGCTCGGCGCTGCCGTTGGTGAAGAAGTTGTGCTTCTCGGAGCCGAGGATCGAGATGCGCACGTCGCGGCGGCCCTCATCGAGGGCGCGGCGCAGCATGGCGCCGGCCGCCGGGATCGGCGACGAGGCCCCGACCGCCACGTGCCGCACCCCGTCGAGGAGGTTCGCGATCGTGGCGATCAGCCGCTCGCGGTCGGTGGCCGGGCTCATGCGAAGGCGGGGGAGGGGGCGCCGGCGAAGCGGTCGAGCCAGGCCCGGAAGCCGTCTTCCGTGCGGGCCGCCGCGGCGTAGCGGGCGATCTCCTCGGCGTCCGCCGGGTACTCGCCCCACAGGCCGTAAGGCTTGGCGCCGCCGGGGGCATGCGCGACGGCCTCGACGTAGATGGCGGGCAGCACGCCCGCCGCCGTGACCTCGTCGGAAAGAAGCGAGGTCTCGCGGATGCGCTCGACCGTGACGAGGCTCGCCTTGGCGGCGTAGGCCATCAGGGCAAGCTCGCGGCGCCGCCCGATCCACACGTTGCCGTCCCGGTCGGCCTCGGCGGCGTGGAACAGGGCGAGGTCCGGCCGGATCGCCGGGATCGCCACGATGGCGTCGCCCGGCTCGAACGGGTTCTCGATGACGCGCCAGTCGGGCCGCACCCTCAGGAGGTCCGAGCCGATGAGCCCGCGCATGGGGATGAAGGGCACCCCTTTTTGCGCCGCAAGCAGCCCCGTGAGGATCGCCGGGCATGTGGCGTCGCGCAGCGTGAGGGCGCCGTCCTGCACGGCGCGGATAAAGGCCGGCGCGCCGCCGGCCTCGCCCAGCGTCACGGCGCTCGTCTCAAGGATTCTCACGCGCCCCGCCCCGACCAGGAGATCGACCTGGAGCCCGCCGGTCGGCACGCAGACGAGGTGGAGGCCGCGCCCACCGCCCGCGATCAGCGGCCCGGTCGCCGCCATCGCGACGCCGCCATAGTCCGCCGGCACCGCCACCATGGCGCCGTCCGGCACGCGCGCCGCAAGGGCTTCGAGGGAGATGAAATCGGTCATGGCCCGAAAGGACGCCCCTTCGGCGACTCATGTCAACATGGTGGGAGCCCGCCGCCCTTAACCAGACGCTAACCCTGAACGGGGAAATTCTTGCCTAGCGGCGGCGCATCGCGCCCCGAGAAGACGATCCTTCCAGGGCAAGGTTCCCTCACACGTGAACGGGGCGGTGGACTTCCTCACGCGGCTCGGGCCGGCGCGAATCGCGGCAATGGGCGTCGTCACGCTGGCGCTCGTCGGCTTCTTCGCCTTCGTGATCATGCGCGTGTCGCAGCCCGCCATGGGCGTGCTCTTCGCCGACCTCGCGTCGCAGGACGCGAGCGCCGTCATGAAGGACCTCGACGCCCGCGGCGTCCGCTACGAGACCCGCGCCGACGGCCAGACCATCCTGGTTCCCCGCTCCGACGTGTCGCGCATTCGCATGGAGCTTGCCGGCAAGGGCCTGCCCACGGGCGGCGGCGTCGGCTACGAGATCTTCGACAAGGGCGACGCCTTCTCGTCGACGAGCTTCGTCCAGGGCATCAACCACCTGCGCGCCCTCGAAGGCGAGCTCGCCCGCACGATTCGCACGCTCGGCCGGGTCGAGGCGGCGCGCGTGCATCTCGCGATCCCGGAGCGGCGCCTGTTCGAGCGCGACCGCGAGCCGCCCCGCGCCTCCATCGTGCTGAAGCTGCGCGGCGAATTGGAAGCCGCGCAGGTCAGGGCCGTGCGCCACCTCGTGGCCTCGGCGGTCGAGGGGATGAAACCCGAGCGGGTCTCGATCGTCGACGAGCGCGGGCGCCTCCTTGCCGACGGCGCGCAGGGCGACATGGGCGCCGCCGCCGCGACGGACGAGAAGCAGGCGGGCCTCGAGCGGCGCCTGAAGGCTCAGGTCGAGGAGATCGTCGCCGGCGTCGTAGGCCCGGGCCGGGCCCGGGTGCAGGTCGCGGCCGAGCTCGACCTCAACCGCATCGAGAGCCGCTCCGAAAGCTTCGACCCCGAGAGCCGGGTCGTACGCTCGACCCAGACCCGCGCCGAGAGCCAGGCGACCTCCGGCACCGACGGGCCGGTGAGCGTCGGCCGCGAGCTGCCCGGCGGGGCTCAAGGCGGCGGCGGCTCGACCCGCGACGCCTCGAACAAGAACGAGGAGATCGTCAACTACGAGATCTCGAAGACGACCCGCACCGAGGTGCTGGAGGGCGGGCGCGTCAAGCGCCTCTCGGTCGCGGTGCTCCTCGACGGCACCTACGGCAAGGGACCGGGCGGCGAGGCCACCTACCAGCCGCGCCCGCAGGAGGAGATCGACCGCATCGCGGCCCTCGTGCGCACCGCCGTCGGCTTCGACAAAAACCGCGGCGACCAGCTCGAGGTCGTGAACCTGCGCTTCGCCGAGACGCCGGTCGCAGGCCCGGCCCCGGCCGAGCCGCTCATGACCACGCTCTTCAGCCCGTCGAAGGAGGACCTTCTCCGGATGATCGAGATCGGGGTCATCGCGCTCCTGACCCTGATCGTGCTGTTCACGGTGGTGCGGCCGATGATGCGCAAGATGCTCGGCATCGAGAAGGCGCCGCGCCGCAGCGCCGCGGCGGCGCTCGCCGGCGGGGGCGGGGCCGGCGACGAGTTCGAGATGCCGACCGTCGCCCGCGACGGCCAGACCGCCAAGATGATCGAGATGGCGAAGGCGCAAGGCCAGATCCAGGCCGAGTCCCTGGAGCGCATCGGCGACATGGTGCGCGGCAACCCGCAGGAAACCGTGTCGGTCCTGCGCAACTGGATCCACGAGCGCTAGGCGATGGCAGACCACGGCCCCCTCGACCTCGAGGACATGGACGGCGCCCAGCGCGCCGCGGTCCTGCTGCTGCTCTTGGGCGAGAAGCACGGCCAGCCGATCTGGTCGCTCCTCGAGCAGGACGAGGTCAAGAAGGTCTCCTACGCCATGGCGCAGCTCGGCTCGATCGAGCCGAAGACCGTCGAGCGCCTCATCGTCGAGTTCATCTCCCGCCTCTCCTCCGGCGGCGCCGTGACCGGCAGCCTCGACCGCACCGAGGAGCTTCTCGCCAAGATCTTCCCGGGCGAGGAGGTCTCCTCGATCATGTCGGAGATCAAGGGCGCGTCCGGCCGGCGCATGTGGCAGCGCCTGTCGCACATCGAGCCCGAGATCCTGGCGAACTACCTGCGCAGCGAGTACCCGCAGACCGTCGCCGTCATCCTCTCGAAACTGCGCCCGGACCACACGGCGCGGGTGCTGTCGATCTTCCCGGACGACTTCGCGGTCGACGTCTGCAACCGCATGCTGCGCATGGAATCGGTGCAGAAGGAGGCGCTGGAGTACATCGAGGAGACCCTGCGCAACGAGTTCGTCACGACGATCGCCCAGACGAGCCGGCGCGACGCCCACGAGCTCATGGCCGAGGTCTTCAACGCCTTCGACCGCCAGACCGAGGCGCGCTTCCTGTCCGCCCTCGACGAGACCAACCGCGACGCGGCGCGGCGCATCCGCGAGCTGATGTTCACCTTCGAGGACCTGACGAAGCTCGACCCGGGCAGTACCCAGACGCTCATGCGCCAGGTCGACAAGGAGACGCTCGGCCGCGCGCTGAAAGGCGCGAACGAGACCGTGCGCACCTTCTTCTTCTCCAACATGTCGACCAGGGCCGCGAAGAACCTCCAGGACGAGATGGGCGCCATGGGCCCGATCCGCCTGAAGGACGTCGACGAGGCCCAGACCAGGATGGTGAACCTCGCCAAGGAGCTCGCCGAGAAGGGCGAGATCATGATCACCAAGAACCGCGCCGAGGAGGAGCTCGTCTACTGACGGGCTTAAACCGATGACGCAGGCGCGCCGCTTCCTCTTCGACAACGACTTCCGCAGCCCCGGCCGCGGCGACGCGCGCGCGGTGGCCGAAGCCGAGGAGCGCGGCCGCGCGGCCGGCATCGCGCAGGGGCTCGCGCAGGCGCAGCACTCGATTCCCGCCCGTTTGGCTCAGGCCGTGGAACGCCTTGCCCAGCAGGCCGCCGCGCTCCTCGCAGACGCCGACGCCCGCCAGGCTGGGATCGAGGAGGAGGCGGTGGCGCTTGCCCTGACGCTCGCCCGCAAGCTCGCCGGCGAGGCCCTCGACGCGGACCCGCTCGGGCCCATCGCCGAGGCCGCGCGGGACGCCTTCCGGCACCTCTCCGCCGTGCCGCACCTTGCGGTGCGCGTGAACGACGCCCTCGTCGAGGAGGTGGACGGGCTCCTTGCGCGCCTTGCCCGCGAGCGCGGCTTCTCCGGCCGCATCGTGGTCGTCGGCGAGCCCGATATCGCCCTCGGCGATGCCCGCCTCGAATGGGCGGATGGCGGCGTTGTGCGCGAGCGCCGCGCGACGGAGGCCGCCCTCGCCGACGCCGTCATGGCCCGAACCTGAAAGCCGCTTGAGAGATCGGACCTCAAAATGCCCCAGGACAACGACCTCCAGCTCCCCCGCCTCGACGACGCCGAGCAGCACGCGATCGGCACCCTCGACGCGCCGGTCGCGGCGAAGAGCGCGGCCGACCTCGAGCAGGTCTTCGACGTGCCGGTCACGGTCTCGGCCGTGCTCGGCTCGTCGCGCATGCCGGTCGGCGACCTCCTCAAGCTCGCGCCGGGCGCCGTGCTCGAGCTCGACCGCAAGGTCGGCGAGGCGATCGACATCTTCGTCAACAACCGCCTCGTCGCCCGCGGCGAGGTCGTCCTCGTGGATGAGCGCCTCGGCGTCACCATGACCGAGATCATCAAGGGCGAGCACTAGCCCTAGGAATTGGAACGGAGCCAAGCCATGCGTCTTCTCATCATCGGGCGGCTCTCGGGCGAGCTCGTGACGGCGTCGCGGATCGCCATGCAGCGCGGCGCGGCCGTCACGCAGGCCGACGCCGTCGCGCAGGGCCTTTCCGTGCTGCGCGCCAAGGGCGCCGACCTCGTCATGATCGACGTGGCGCAGCCGATCGCGGACCTCGTCGCGGCCCTCGACGCCGAGCGCATCCGCACGCCGGTCGTCGCCTGCGGCACCGGCACCGACGCCCGCGCCGCCGTCGCGGCGATCCAGGCCGGCGCCCGGGAGTACATCCCGCTGCCGCCGGACCCCGAGCTGATCGCGGCGGTGCTGGAAGCCGTCGCCGCCGACAGCCGCAGCTTCGTCTGGAAGGATCCGGCGATGGAGCGGGTCGTGCGCCTCGCCGACCAGATCGCGCGCTCGGAGGCGAGCGTGCTGATCACCGGCGAGAGCGGCACCGGCAAGGAGGTGATGGCCCGCTACCTGCACCAGCGCTCGGCCCGCAAGGACAAGCCCTTCGTCTCGGTGAACTGCGCCGCGATCCCCGACGCCCTCCTCGAATCCGAGCTGTTCGGCCACGAGAAGGGCGCCTTCACCGGGGCCGTTGCGCGCCGGGTAGGAAAATTCGAGGAGGCGAACGGCGGCACGCTCCTCCTCGACGAGATCTCCGAGATGGACGCGCGCCTCCAGGCAAAGCTTTTGCGGGCCATCCAGGAGCGGGTGATCGACCGCGTCGGCGGTGCGCAGCCGGTCAAGGTCGACATCCGCATCCTGGCGACCTCGAACCGCAACCTCGCCGAGGAGGTCCGCAAGGGCACCTTTAGGGAGGACCTGCTCTACCGCCTCAACGTCGTCCACCTGCGCATCCCGCCGCTCAGGGAACGCCCGGCCGACATCCTGGAGCTGGCGGCCTACTTCGTGCGCAAGTACGCGGATCTTAATGGCTTAGCGCATCGTTCCCTATCGTTCGAAGCGAAGCGCCTGATGACCCGCAGCCCCTGGCGCGGCAACGTGCGCGAGCTGGAGAACGCCATGCACCGGGCGGTGCTACTCGCCACCGGTGCGGAAATCGACGCCGACGCGATCCGCACCCCGGAGGGCGAGGCGCTCGGCCCCGCGGCGGCGGATCCCGCGGCCCGGGCGGCGCGCACGGCCGAGGCCGTGACCCGGGCGCTCGTCGGCCGCACGGTGGCGCAGGTCGAGCAGGACCTCATCCTCGACACCCTCGACCACTGCCTCGGCAACCGCACCCACGCCGCGCGGATCCTCGGCATCTCGATCCGCACTCTGCGCAACAAGCTCGGGGAGTACACGGCGGCCGGAGTCGCCGTGCCGGAGCCCGGTCAGGCTCGGGTGATGGGGGCCTAGCGCCCCGGGCGCCGAGCGCTCCTTACCACCAGTAGCGCCGGCGATAGTACCGGCGATAGTAGCGGCGGCGCGGGCGCCAGTAGTAGCGGCGGTAGTACCGCCGCCGCCGGCGGCGCCAGTACTGCGCCTCCTCGGTCTTGACGCCGTCGAGGTCCTCGGGCCGGATGTCGGCGGCCTCGGCCTTGCCGGACGCGTTCGGCGCCGGGTTCGGGAGCGGCAGCGCCTCGGCCGGGGTCGAGCCGGTCGCGGCAAGCCCGGCCGCGGCCGCGAGCCCGCCGACCAGTCCCAGCAGGAATGTCCGTCTTTCCATTCGCTTCTTCCTCCGTTGCGCCTCCCCTGCGGCTAGTCTAGTCGCAGGCGGAGCCCGCAGGCAATGCGACGGCCGGCGTTTCGGCCGCATGCGCCTCGTTGCCGGGCCGACCAGGAAAGGATCGCGCGTGTTGAAGCTCTACTACTCCCCCGGTGCCTGCTCGCTCGCGCCGCATGTGGCGCTGGAGGAGGTCGGCGTTCCTTACGAGCCCGTGAAGGTGGCGCTGGCGAAGGGGGAGCAGCGGACGCCCGAGTACCTCGCCATCAACCCGAAGGGCCGCGTGCCGGTGCTCGCCGAGGACGACTGGGTGCTGACCGAGAACGCCGCGATCCTGCCCTACGTCGCCCAGCGCTTCCCGCAGGCCTCCTTGTGGCCGGCGGACACCCGCGAGGCGGCGCGGGCCGCGGAGTGGATCGGCTGGATCGCCTCGACGGTCCACATCGCCTACGCCCACGTGCGCCGGCCCGAGCGCTACGCCGCCGACCCGAAGGCGATCGAGGACGTCGTCGCCAAGGGCAAGGAGAGCTGCCGCGACATCTGGGGCCAGGTCGACCGCAAGCTCGGCGCCGGCCCCTGGGCGGTCGGCGAGCGCTACTCGGTCGTCGACCCCTACCTCCTCGTGTTCTGGACCTGGGGCCGCGGCCCGACGCTGGGCTTCGATATGGGCCGGGACTTCCCGAACTGGACCGCCCACGCCCGCCGCATGGGCGAGCGTCCGGCCGTGAAACGCGCCTTCGAGCGTGAGGGGCTGGACCTGCCGGCTTGAGGCTGCGGCCGCGCGCGGCTTCCATTCTCCGGCGCCGATCTGGTAAGGGCCGCTATCCAGTTTACATCCCGGTGCGGCGAGCGCCTTTGGCAAGGCGCCCGGCGGCGTGCCGGGCCATGCGGAGTTCATGATGGAAGCGGACAAGGCGGGGATGCCGGCGAACTTCGACCCGGGCGCGGTCGAGCCGAGGCTCGTCGAGCGCTGGCTGAAGGACGGGGTCGGCCGCGCCGACGTGGAGTCCGACAAGCCGAAGTTCAGCATCGTGATGCCGCCGCCGAACGTCACCGGGCAGCTGCACATCGGCCACGCCCTCGACATGACCGTGCAGGACGTGGTCGTGCGCTACAAGCGCAAGCGCGGCTTCGACGTGCTGTGGCTCCCCGGCACCGACCACGCCAGCATCGCGACCCACTTCGTCATCGAGCGAACGCTGGAGAAGGAGGGGCGGACCCGCTTCGACCTCGGCCGCGAGGAGTTCCTGCGCCGCGCCTACGCCTGGAAGGACGAGGCCGCGGGCACGATCCAGGGGCAGCTGCGGAAGCTCGGCTGCACCCCCGACTGGTCGCGCGAGCGCTTCACCATGGACCCCGGCATCACCCGGGCCGTGATGCGGGTCTTCGTCAGCCTCTACAACGAAGGCCTGATCTACAAGGGCGCCCGGCTCGTGAACTGGGACCCGAAGTTCCGCACGGCGATCTCGGACCTCGAGGTCGAGCCGCGGGAGGTCGAGGGCGGGCTGTGGCACATCCGCTATCCCCTCGCGGACGATCCCGCCCGCTTCCTCGTCGTCGCGACGACGCGGCCCGAGACGATGTTCGGCGACCAGGCCGTCGCCGTGCACCCGGAGGACGAGCGCTACAAGGACCTCATCGGCCGCAGCGTCGTCCTGCCGCTCACGGGGCGGACGATCCCGGTCATCGCCGACGAGCACGCCGACCCCGAGCAGGGCACGGGCGCCGTCAAGATCACCCCGGCGCACGACTTCAACGACTACGAGGTGGGGCTTCGCCACGGCCTTGAGCCCCTCGACGTCATGACGCCGGACGCGCGCATGAACGACGCCGTACCGGAGCCCTTCCGTGGCCTCGACCGCTTCGAGGCCCGCGACCGGACCGTCGCGGCGCTGACCGAGGCGGGGCTTCTGGAACGGGTCGAGCGCAAGATCATCGCCCAGCCCTACGGCGACCGCTCCGGCGTCGTGATCGAGCCCAGGCTCACCGACCAGTGGTTCCTCAACACGGAAGGGCTCGCCGCCGCCGCGATCAAGGCCGTCGAGGACGGACGCACGGTCTTCGTGCCCGGCAACTGGACGAACGTGTTCTTCCGCTGGCTTCGCGCCATCAAGCCGTGGTGCATCAGCCGCCAGCTCTGGTACGGGCACTTAATCCCGGCCTGGTACGGGCCGGACGGCCGCACGTTCGTCGCCGAGAGCGAGGCCGAGGCGCTCGCCGCCGCGCGGGCGCACTACGGCCGCGACGACGTCGCGCTCGAAGCCGACGGCAACATCCTCGACACCTGGTTCTCGTCGGCGCTGTGGCCCTTCGCGACCCTCGGCTGGCCCGAGGACACGCCGGAGCTTCGCCGCTATCACCCGACCGACCTCCTCGTCACCGGCTTCGACATCATCTTCTTCTGGGTCGCCCGGATGATGATGCAGGGCCTGCACATGACCGGCGAGGTGCCGTTCGGCACGGTCTACATCCACGGCCTCGTGCGCGACGCGCAAGGGCAGAAGATGTCGAAGACCAAGGGCAACGTCATCGACCCCCTCGACCTCATCGACCAGCACGGCGCCGACGCGACGCGGCTCACGATGATGACCATGTGCGGCCACGGCCAGGACATCCGCATGTCCGTCGACGCCGTGCGGGGCTCGCGCCTCTTCGCGAACAAGCTCTGGAACGCCGCCCGCTTCGCCGCCCTCAACGGCTGCGCGGCGCCGGCGGGCTATGCGCCGGCCCCGAAGGGCGCCATCAACGCCTGGATCGTGCAGGCCCTCGCCGAGGCGGCGCGCGATGCCATGCAGGCGCTGGAGGAATACCGCTTCAACGACGCGTCGCTCGGCCTCCAGTCGTTCGTGCGCGACCGCTTCTGCGACTGGTACATCGAGCTCTCCAAGATCGCCCTCAACGGCGACGACCAGGCGCTCGCCGACGAGACGCGCGCCGTCGCCGGCTGGTGCCTCGCGGCGATCTGCCAGCTCCTCAACCCGTTCATGCCGTTCGTGACCGAGGAGCTGTGGGGCCGCTTCGGCGACGGGCGCGACATCGTCAAGGCCGAGTTCCCGGACTTCGACGCCCTGCCGCGGAACGAGGCGGCGGCCGCGGACGTCGAGTTCGTCGTCGCCCTCGTGTCGAAGATCCGCTCGGTCAGGAACGAGCTGAAGGTGGCGCCGGGGCGGCCGATCCCGCTCCTCGCCGTGGCGCCCCCGGACGACGTGCGCCGGCGCCTCGCCGAATTCGCCCCGCACGTGCGCCGCCTCGCGAACCTCGCCTCGATCGAGGAGAGCCGGGAAGCGCCCGAGCGCGCGGTGCGCCTCGTCGTCGCCGGCGCCGACTTCCTCCTGGCGCTCGACGGCATCGTCGACTTCGCGAAGGAGCGCCAGCGCCTGGAGAAGGAGCTCGCCAAGGCCGACCGCGACATCGAGGGGCTGAAGCGCCGCCTCGCCGACAAGACTTTTTTGGAGAAGGCCGACGCCGAGGTCATCGAGAAGAGCCGCGAGCGCCACGACACCGCCCGCCAGGAACGCGACCGCCTCGCCGAGGCGCTGGCGCTGCTGTGATGCCGACGAGCGCCGCAGCGGCGAGGCCGAGTATCACGTTGTTCTAAGCGCCCGCCGGCCAATCGACCGCCAGCACGGCGGCAGCGATCCCGAGCCCAGGACGGTCCCGGGCGGTACCTGGACGGTCTTAAGCCGTTTGACAGCGGTTCCGGCCCCGTGTCTCATCCGGCTCTTCACCGGCACGCGGAATGCACGGCCCGGGGCAACGGGCGGCGGCGCGGCGACGGGAGCGGGAATCAGGAGACCGGCATGACCATGCGATGGAAAATCACGGCGGCGCTCGCGACGGCCGCGCTCGCGGCCGGCACCGCCTGGGCGCAGGCGCAGACGACGCTCCGGGTCGTGATGCACTCGGACGTCAAGATCGTCGACCCGATCTGGACCACCGCCTACATCACCCGCAACCACGGCTACATGATCTACGACACCCTCTTCGCCATGGACGAGAAGGGCGAGATCAAGCCGCAGATGGTCGAGAAGTACGACGAGTCGGCGGACAAGAAGACCTACACCTTCACGCTCCGCGAAGGCCTCCTGTGGCACGACGGCAAGCCGGTGACGGCCGACGACTGCATCGCCTCGATCAAGCGCTGGGGCGCGAAGGACGCCCTCGGCCAGAAGCTCATGACCTTCGTCGAGTCGATGACGGCGGGCGACGACCCGCGCACCTTCACGATCAAGCTCAAGGACCCGACCGGCCTCCTGATCTTCGGCCTCGGCAAGCCGTCCTCGGCGGTGCCGTTCATGATGCCGAAGCGCATCGCCGAGACCGACCCGAACACCCAGATCTCCGAGTTCGTCGGCTCCGGCCCGTTCGTGTTCAAGACCGACGAGTGGAAGCCCGGCGACAAGGCCGTCTACGTCAAGTTCGACAAGTACAAGCCCCGGGCCGAGCCGCCGTCGGGCCTCTCCGGCGGCAAGGTCGTCAAGGTCGACCGGGTCGAGTGGCGCGCGATCTCGGACCACCAGCAGGCCGTGAACGCGCTCTTGGCCGGCGAGATCGACTACATCGAGGCGCCGACCCACGACCTCCTGCCGCTCGTGAAGGGCGACCCCAACGTCTACCTCGTCGACTGGAACCCGCTGGGCAACCAGTACACCTTCCGCCCGAACTGGCTGCACAAGCCCTTCGACAACCCGAAGGTTCGCCAAGCCCTCTGGTACGCCTTCAACCAGAAGGACTTCGTCGACGCGGTGATCGGCAACCCCGACTACTACAAGGTCTGCAAGGCGATGTTCGTCTGCGGCACGCCGATGGCGTCCGAGAAGGGCATGGAGGGGCTGCTCGAGTCGAACTTCCAGAAGGCGCGCGATCTCCTCAAGGAGGCGGGCTACGACGGCACCCCCGTGCTCCTCATGCACTCGACCGACCTCGCGGTGCTGACGAACCTCGCGCCCGTCGCGAAGTCGCTCATGGAGCGGGCGGGCTTCAAGGTCGACATGCAGTCCATGGACTGGCAGACGGTCGTGGCGCGCCGCGCCAAGAAGGAGCCGCCGGCGCAAGGCGGCTGGAACGCCTTCCTGACCTCGTGGGTCTCGGCCGACATCCTCAACCCGGTCATGACCGGCTTCCTCAACGCCTCCTGCGACAAGGCGATGTTCGGCTGGCCCTGCGACGAGACGATGGAGAAGCTGCGCGACGACTTCGCCCGCGAGACAGACCCCGCGAAGCAGAAGGCCATCGCCGAGGCGGTCCAGAAGCGCAACACCGAGGTCACGACGCACCTCTTCCTCGGCCAGTGGTACCAGCCCGGCGCCTCGCGCAAGAACGTCACGGGCCACCTCGTGGCGCCCGCGCCGGTGTTCTGGAACGTGGAGAAGAAGGGGTCTTAAAGGAGGCTCGCTTCTTCTCGTCGGAAGAGGCGCACCGGGAGAGGTGACCGCGCGGCGCTCGCGCGTTACCTCTCCATGGTGGCCCAACGGAAACGCCGTCCCTTACCGGCTGAAGCGCCGCTCCTGCCCGAGCGCTTCCGGCGCTGGTTCGAAAGCCGCGGCTGGACGCCCCGGCCGCACCAGCTCGCGCTCCTGGAAAAAGCCCGGGCCGGCCGCTCCGTCCTCCTCGTCGCCCCGACCGGGGCGGGCAAGACGCTCGCGGGGTTTTTGCCGACGCTCGTCGATCTGGCGGAGCGGCGGGACGCCTTTCCCTCCCCCTTGCGGGGAGGGCCGACTCGGGGCGAAGCCCCGAGCGGGGTGGGGGTCGCGGGGACGGACGCGAAGGTGCGGGGTCTTGCTCCTGCGGCTGATCCGGAGCGCTCATCGTCGACGGCCAGCTCCATGCCCGCGACCCCCACCCCTGCCCCTCCCCGCAAGGGGGAGGGGAGCGTTCTCCACACCCTCTACATCTCTCCCCTCAAGGCCCTCGCCGTCGACGTCGCGCGCAACCTCGAGGCGCCGGCCCGGGAGATGGGGCTCCCCGTCAGCATCGAGACCCGCACCGGCGACACCCCGGCGCACAAGCGCGCCCGCCAGATCGAGCGCCCGCCCGACATCCTCCTCACCACCCCCGAGCAACTCGCGCTCCTCCTCGCCCACCCCGACGCCCGCGCCCTGTTCTCAGGGCTGAAGCGCGTCATCCTCGACGAGCTGCACTCGCTCGTGACCTCGAAGCGCGGCGACCTCCTCTCGCTCGGCCTCGCCCGCCTCCACCGCCTCGCCCCGGGGCTTACCGCCGTCGGCCTCTCCGCCACCGTGCGAGAGCCCGACGACCTGCGGCGCTATCTCGTGCCGCAACAGGAAATCCCCTCCCCTTTGCGGGGAGGGGTAGGGGTGGGGGTCGCGGGGCCGGACCTAGACCTATCCGCCTCTGTCCCTGCGGCTGATGCAGCGCGTTCCCCTCGTCGGCAAAAGCGCTCCATGCCCGCGACCCCCACCCGGCTCGGCCTTCGGCCGAGTCCGCCCTCCCCGCACGGGGGAGGGGAAGGTCTCGCCGACCTCGTCGTGGTCGAGGGCGGGGCGCGGGCGGAGCTCTTCATGCTCGAGACCGAGGAGCCGCTGCCGCTTGCCGGCCACATCGCGGCGCAGGCGATGCCGGGGATCTACGACCTCATCCGGCGGCACCGCACCACCCTCGTCTTCGTCAACACCCGCATGCAGGCCGAGTTCGTGTTCCGGGCGCTCTGGGACCTCAACGACGACGGCCTCGCCATCGCGCTGCACCACGGCTCCCTCGACGTCGGCCAGCGCCGGCGGGTCGAGGCCGCCATGGCGGAGGGGAAGCTCAGAGGGGTGGTCTGCACCTCGACCCTCGACCTCGGCATCGACTGGGGCGACGTCGACCTCGTCGTCAACGTCGGGGCGCCGAAGGGGGCGTCGCGCATCATGCAGCGCATCGGGCGCTCGAACCACCGCATGGACGAGCCCTCGAAGGCCTACCTCGCCCCCTCGAACCGCTTCGAGATCCTCGAATGCCGCGCCGCCCTCGACGCCGTCCACGAGGCCGCGCAGGACACCCCC
>DASVVU010000157.1:0-3084 GCA_036386395.1 Beijerinckiaceae bacterium
CACGTCTTGGCCATTGGACCGAAGGGAAGTCGTGGATGGCCGGGCCAAGCCCGGCCATGACGATCACGCATGGGCCTGCCGATGAGCGCGCCGCAATCCGATTTCCTGCGCATCCTGACCGAGCGCGGCTTCGTCCACCAGGTCTCGGACCTCGACGGCCTCGACGCCGCCGCCCGCGCCGGACGGATCACCGCCTACATCGGCTTCGACTGCACGGCGCCCTCGCTCCACGTCGGCTCCCTCGTGCAGATCATGATGCTTTACTGGCTGCAGCAGACCGGCCACCGGCCGATCGTGCTCATGGGCGGCGGCACCACCATGGTCGGCGACCCCTCCGGGCGCGACGAGAGCCGGCGGCTTCTCACGGTCGAGCAAATCGAGGCCAACAAGGAGAGCCTGAAAAAAGTCTTCTCCCACTTCCTCGCCTTCGAGGAGCCGGGCGAGGCGTCCGCCGGCAACGCGGCCGTCATGCCGGACAACGCCGAGTGGCTGACGAAGCTCAACTACATCGCCTTCCTGCGCGACGTGGGGCGCCACTTCTCGGTCAACCGCATGCTCTCGATGGAATCCGTGAAGCTGCGCCTCGACCGGGACCAGGAGCTGTCCTTCATCGAGTTCAACTACATGGTCCTGCAAGCCTACGACTTCGTGGAGCTTGCCCGCCGCTACGGCTGCATCCTGCAGATGGGCGGCTCGGACCAGTGGGGCAACATCGTCAACGGCATCGACCTCGGCCGCCGCATGGGCACGCCGCAGCTCTATGCGCTGACGACCCCGCTCATCACCACGGCGTCCGGCGCCAAGATGGGCAAGACCGCGGCCGGCGCCGTGTGGCTCAACGCCGATCTCGTCAGCCCCTACGACTACTGGCAGTTCTGGCGCAACACCGAGGACGACGACGTCGGCCGGTTCCTCAGCCTGTTCACGACCCTGCCCATGGACGAGATCGCCCGCCTCGAGGCCCTCGAAGGCGCCGAGATCAACGAGGCCAAGAAGGTGCTGGCGACCGAGGCCACCGCCCTCCTGCACGGCCGCGAGGCCGCCGAGGAGGCTAAGGCGACGGCTGAGAAGACCTTTGAGCAGGGGACGCTCGCCGAGACCCTGCCGACCGTCGCCGTGCCTCGCGCCGTGCTCGCGGCGGGCCTCGGGGTGCTGACCGCCTTCGGGCCGGACTACGCGCGGCTCGTGCCCTCGACGAGCGAGGCGCGCCGGCAGGTCAAGGGCGGCGGGCTCCGTGTCAACGACAAGCCGGTGACCGACGAGCGCTCCACGTTAAGCGAGAGCGACCTCACCCCGGAGGGCGTGATCAAGCTCTCCTTCGGCAAGAAGCGCCACGTCCTCCTGCGGGCGGCTTGACTCGAGGCTAGGCTGCCTTCGCGGCCTGCGGCCGGCGTTCCAACGCCCGGGCGAACATGGCGGGGTCGACGTTGCCGCCCGAGCAGACGACGACCACCGTCTTGCCCTTGAGGTCTGCCTTGCCCGAAAGCAGCGCCGCAAGCGCCGCGGCGCCGCCGGGCTCGACCACGAGCTTCAAGGTGCGGAACGCCGCCGCCATGGCGGACAGCGCCTCGTCGTCCGTGGCGGTGAGGCCCTTCGCCCCGTTCGCCTGCAATTGCGCAAGCGTCAGCCGGCCCGCGGCCTGCGCCATGAGGGCGTCCATGATCGAGCCCGTGAGGCGCTCGTTCTTTTGCGGCTCTCCCGATGCGAGCGAGCGCGCCATCTTGTCGAAGCCCGCCGGCTCCGCCGTGTAGAACGCCGTGTCGGGGAAGGCGTCCCGCACCGCCGTCGTGACCCCGGCCGCAAGGCCGCCGCCGCTGCAATTGACAAGGAGCGCGTCGGGCGTCTCGCCCGCCTCGCGGAGCTGCTCGACGATCTCGAGGCCCATGGTGCCCTGGCCGCTCATCACGTCGGGGTCGTCGAAGGGCGGGACGAGGGTCATGCCGCGCTCGCCCTCGATCCTGCGGCCGATGGCCTCGCGGTCGTCGCTCTGGCGGTCGAAGAGCACCACCTCGGCGCCCCACCACTTGCAGCTCTCGATCTTGATCGCCGGCGCGTCCTTCGGCATCACGATCACGGCCGGCGCCCCGACCATGCGGGCGCCCGCCGCCACCGCCTGCCCGTGGTTGCCCGACGAGAACGCGACGAAGCCGCTCTTCCGCTTCTCCTCGGGCGTCGCGAGGATCTTGCTGAGCGCTCCGCGGATCTTGAACGAGCCGGACTTCTGCAGCGGCTCCGCCTTCACGAACACGCGGCAGCCCGCAAGCTCATCCAGCATGGCGGAGCTGAGGAGCGGTGTGCGCACGATGCGCCCGCCGATGCGTTCGGCGGCACGGCGGATGGAGGCGATCTCGATGGCGGTCATGGAGGCTGTGTAGACCCGACTCGCCGCACTGTCATCCCGGCCGGAGCGCAGCGGAGAGCCGGGATCCACCCGCACGCACCGGCGCCATGGGTGCCCGATAGCCGCTCCGCGGCTTCCGGACGACCCGGAGGTTTGCGCTTGTGAGTGGGTTCCCGGGTTCTCGCCTCGCGAGCCCCGGAAATGACAGGGCGGCATGGGAATGCTTTAAAGCCTCCCCATGATCGAGCCCCACCTCTCCGAATGGGCGGGCCAGCTCCTGCGCTGGGGGCACGTCATCGCGGCGATCGCCTGGATCGGGTCGTCGTTCTATTTCATCCACCTCGACCTGAGCCTAAGGAAATCCGACGGCCTGCTGTTGGGCGTCGGCGGCGAGGCCTGGCAGGTGCACGGCGGCGGCTTCTACCGCATGCAGAAGTACGTGATCGCCCCGCCCGAGCTGCCGAAGGAGCTGACCTGGTTCAAGTGGGAGAGCTACGCGACCTGGATCAGCGGGTTCTTCCTCCTGGAATCGCGACCGCGCCGGAGGGCGTGCGGCTGGAGAGCCCCGAGGACATCGCCCGCCACGCGCCGGAAATCCGCGTCCAGGCGGTCCTGACCCACGCCATGCCACCGAACAACCTCACCGCCATGACCTTAGACGAGCGCCGCGCCGTCGCGGCGTGGCTCTCCACCGTTCGCTGACCCCGAGGACCCCATGCCCGACCTGACCCTCGACGCCGCTC
>DASVVU010000158.1:0-18293 GCA_036386395.1 Beijerinckiaceae bacterium
TCGCACCTGACGAAGACCGACCTGACGACAATGCCGAAGGTCTATACCCGGCAGCGTCCGAACGGCATGACGCTCGAGATCCGGACGACCGCATTGCCGACCGGCGGATGGGTCAGGACCTACACCGACATCACCGACCACCAGAGCGCCGAGGAGGAGCTGGCGCGGGCGAAGGACGCCGCCGAGGCCGGCAACCGGGCGAAGTCGGCCTTCCTCGCCACCATGAGCCACGAGATCCGCACGCCGCTCAACGGCGTCGTCGGCATGGCGGGCCTCCTCCTCGACACCGCGCTCTCGGACGAGCAGCGCGAGTGCGCCGAGACGATCCGGGACTGCTCCGACGCGCTCCTCGCCGTCATCAACGACGTGCTCGACTTCTCGAAGCTCGAGGCCGGGCTGATGGCGTTCGAGGAGGCGGCGCTCGATCCGGCGCGCCTTGCGCGCTCGGTCCTCGGCATCGTCGAGGCGTCCGCCCGCGCCAAGGGCCTCAGGACCGCGCTCGAGGCCGCGCCGGACGTGCCGGCCTATGTCCTCGGCGATCCCGGACGGCTGCGGCAGGTGCTCCTCAACCTCGTCGGCAACGCGGTGAAATTCACGGACAAGGGCTCCGTCGTCGTCACCTTGAGCCGGCGCGGCGGCGCGCGGCGGCCCAGGCTTCGCTTCGAAGTCGAGGACACCGGGATCGGCATCCCGGCCGAGGCCCGGGACCGCCTGTTCCGCGAGTTCAGCCAGGTCGAGGCCTCGATCACGCGCCGGTTCGGCGGCACCGGCCTCGGGCTCGCGATCTCGAAGAAGATCGTCGACGGCATGGGCGGCGCGGTTGGCGTGCGCAGCCAGGAGGGGAAGGGCAGCCTGTTCTGGTTCGAGGTCCCCCTCAAGGAAGCCCCCGCCTCGGCCTCCCGCCCGGCCGAAGCCGACGAGCCCGCCGCGCCGGCCCGGAGCCTCAGGGTGCTCGTCGTCGAGGACAACCGGATCAACCAGCGCGTCGCCGCCGGGATTCTGGCCCGGATGGGACACGCGGCGGACTTCGCCTCGAACGGGCTCGAGGCCGTCGAGCGGGTGCGGGCGCAAGGTCCCGGCGCACCCTACGACCTCGTCCTGATGGACATGCAGATGCCGCAGATGGACGGCCTCGCGGCGACCCGCGTCATCCGGGCGATGGAAGGCCCCGCGGCGAGCGTGCCGATCCTCGCCATGACGGCGAACGCGCTCGCCTCCGACCGGGAGGCGTGCCTCGCGGCCGGCATGGACGACTTCGTCCCGAAGCCGGTGGATCGCCGCAAGCTCGAACAGGCGCTTGCCCGGGCGGCGAGCCGCACCGAAGCCGGCCCGTACTCGTCCCCGGTGGAGGCCACGGTCGACGGCGGGCGGCTGCGGCGGCTCGCCGAGGAGCTCGGCCGGGACGGCCTCGCCGAGCTCGTCGCGAGCTTCTGGCGGGACGCCGACGAGCTCGTCGAGCGCTTCCGCGCCGCCTGCGAGGCCGGCGACGTCGAGGCCATGGCGGCGGCGCTGCACACCCTCAAAGGAGCGGCCGCGAACCTCGGCATCGTCGCCTGCGTCGAGGCCTGCGACCGCGCCCGGGCGTCGTTGCGCGAGCACGGGGCCGTCGAGGCCCCCGCCCTCGCCTCGGCCCTCCTGCGCGCCGTGCGCGAGAGCGAGCGCGCGTTGTCGGCGTGCGACGCCGTCGCCACGGCGAAACCCAAGCGCCGACGCGCCCGCCGATGAGGCGCCGACGGGCGCACCGGCGGAGGTGCCGACGAGCGCGGCACGTGCGCCGGAGCACGCCGGAGCACCCGATGAAGCGCCAAGGTCTCCTCAACGCCCGCCAGCCGAACCAACAGCTCGGCCGCGCGTTGAGCCAGACGGAGGCCAAACCCCATGACCCACCCCGACCGGAACGCCGGGACGCGGATCGTCCGCCGGCTCGCCCTTGCCAGCTTCGCCCTGGCGCTTGCGACGTTCTCCCTTCCGGCCGAGGCCCGCATCGCCGACCCCGGCACCGGCGGCGCCATCTCGGGCGGCTTCTTCCATGGGCTTCCGGTCCGGGCCAAGGCGCCGGCCGTGCGCCCAAGCGACCCGGAGGTCACCGGCGTCGCCGGCGGCCACTGCACCACGCTGCGCCAGACGGTCCAGGACCGCCTCGGCGGCATACAGCTCCGGACGGTACGGGTCTGCGAGTAAGGGCGGCCGGGGCGCTCGCTCCGTCGCGCGCGCCAGACGCGGCCTTTTCCCTTATGACCCGAGCCCCGACAGCCTGAGCTTCAAGGAGGCGAAAGCCGACTTGACGACTCCCGGGCCGGCCTCGGCAGGCGGGTCCGTCGGATCCTTCCCACCAGCCTTGGGCCGATCCCACCCGAACGGGTCGGGCCGGTGCGGACGTCCGTTCACGGAAGTGGGCTCCCCGCGGCCGGCGGGGGTTCCGTCCGCCGCCCCTTTGAACGGGGTAGGCCCACCGAGCGGGTTAGCCCCGCCGAGAGGGCCTCCCCCGCCGAGCGGATCGGGCTCGGCGAGCGGGTCCGGCCTGCCAAGTGGCTCGGGCCCGGTCAGCTCCTCAGTCAGGAGGCCCTCGATGCGGTTGAGCCAGCGCTCGAGCTCCTCGGCCTGCGCCTCTGCGTCGCGGGCGCGGCGCTCGGCCGCCTCGGCGCGGGCTTCGGCGGCTTCCACGCAGGCTCTCGCCGCCCTGATATCCTTGCGGGCCTGATCCGCGAGGGCCCGGCAGCGGGCGGCGATCTCGTGCGAGCGCTCCCGGACGCGCCGCTCGGCGGTGACGGCCCGCTGCACGACGTCGAGGACGGACTCGGGGTCGCGGCCGTCGCCGCGGGGCCCGAGCTTGCGCCACTCCGTCATCGCCGGCCGGCGCTCCGCGCGGCGGCGCCGCCGCTGTTCCCGTGGCTCACGCTCAACCCCCGATACTCATGATGGGCACCCCCGATGTACCACGGCGGCGGCGTGCCGCCTACCCGGGGGCGCCGGGGGGTTAGTGTCTCAGCTTGAATGTGACAGCCCCTTTGGCCGGCAGTCGCCGCGACCGCTCGGGAAGAAGCCCCCCAGCGGCCCTCATCTCGGTCTTCCTCGATCCCGTGCCCCTCCGCGCCGCTCAGGCCGGCGCTCAGATCCTCGGCATCGCCGCCGGTGCGAGGCGGGCCTGCGCGGCGAGGCGGATCGGCGCGTTCACCGCCCCGAAGCCGGCATAGCCGCGGCGTTCCACGATCTCGAGGAAGAACCCGGTCTCGAGCGTGTCCGTATACACCTGGTAGTACTCGGCCGAGCCTTCGCGGTCGTAGAGAATGCCGCTCCCGCGAAGCCGGCCTATCTCGTCGGGCGGGAGATCGGTCCGGGCCTCGAGGTCGTCATAGTAGTTCTCGGGAATGCGCAGCAGGCCGACCCCGGCGGCACGCATGTGCTCGACCGCCGCGAAGATGTCGTCGGTCGCAAGCGCGATGTGCTGCACCCCTGCCCCGAACACCTGGCTGACGAAGCGCGAGGCGAGGGTGCGCTGGCTCTGGGACGCGTTGAGGACGAGCCGCAGGGCGCCGTCCCGCGTGGCCACGACCTGGCTTTGGACCACCCCGCCGGGGTCCACCACGTCCTGGACGCGGGTCTTCGTGACGTCGAGGAGCGAGGCGTAGAACAGGAGCCAGGTCAGCATCTCCTCGTCGTGCATCGACTGGGAGATATGGTCGTAGCGGGTCAGGATCGCAGGGCCGGGAGAAGCGGCAGGCTCGACCGCATCGAAGTCGACCTTCCACAGGTCGCCGAGGCGGCTCTTCCGATCGACGAAGTAGAGCAGGCTCCCCCCGAGGCCGCGCACGGCCGGGATGTCGAGCTCGCCGGGGCCGACCGGCTGGCTGAACGGCCGGTCGAGGAGGCTCAGCGCACGGTCGACGGCGGCGGCGGCATCGTCGACACGCAACGCAATGGCGCAGACCGAAGATCCGTGCACGATCTGGAACGAATGGGCGAAGCCTTCCCTCTCCGTGTTCACGACGATGTTGATGTCGCCCTGGCTCCAGCGGGTCACGGCCTTCGTCCTGTGGACGCCGGCCTTGCGGAAGCCGAGCCCTTGAAGCAGCGTCTCGAACGTCTCCGCCGCGGCCTCGTCCATCGCGAGCTCGACGAACTCGATGCCTTGGCAGGCCGCCCGCGGAGGGAGCGCCGGCACCCCAGGCACCGCCGCGCCCGTCCGCCGCCGCAGCTCGTCGAGCAGGACGAGCATCGAGCGCTGGCCGTCGATGGCGACGCTGCGGGCGGAGCCGGCGCGGAAGCGGTCGCTGAAGATCTCGTGCGAGATGAGCCCGTCGTAGCCCGTCGCCTGCAGGGCCTCCATGAAGGCCTCGACAGGGAGCTCGCCCTGGCCCGGGAAGCAGCGGTAGTGCCGGCTCCAGGAGAGGTAATCCATCTCGAGCCGCGGCGCGTCCGCGATCTGCACGAGGAAGATGCGGTCGCTCGGGATCGCGCGCATGGCGCCGAGGTCGGTGCTCCGCACCAGCGTATGAAAGGAATCGAGCACGAGCCCGACGGCCGGGTGGGCCGCGCGGCGGACCACCTCCCACGCGTCCCGGTAGTCGTTCACGTGCCGGCCCCACGCCAGCGCCTCGTAGGCGACGCGCAGCCCGCGGCCCGCCGCACGCTCGCCGAGCTCGCGAAAGTCCGCGGCGGCCCGGTCGATGCCCCCGAGCGACTGCTCCGAGACGTTGCTGCAGATCAGGAGCAGGTCGCAGCCGAGCTCCTGCATGACGTCGAACTTGCGCTCGGCCCGGGAGAACGCCTTCGAGCGCTGCGGCTCGGGCATGCCCTCGAAGTCCCGGAAGGGCTGGAACGTCACGATCCGCAGGCCGAGGTCCGCGACCATGCGGCGGACGTCCACAGGGGTGCCGTTGAAGCCCAGGAGGTCGTTCTCGAAGATCTCGACGCCCGTGAACCGGGCCGCCGCGATGGCTTCGAGCTTCTCCTCGAGCGTGCCGCTCAGACAGACGGTCGCGATCGCGGTCTGCATGGCTGAAGCTCCTTCCTGAGCGCGCTCACATCGACTGGAAGTGCCGGAGCATCCGCTCGGCGTCCGGCTCGCGCCCGGTGAACAGGCGGAAGGCCCCCGCCGCCTGGAAGACCGCCATGCCGCCTCCCGCCATGGTGCGGCATCCGCGCCTGCGGGCTTCGCGCAGGAGCTCCGTCTCCAAGGGGAAGTAGACGATGTCGGCGACCCACAGCCCGGGGCGAAGGAGTTCCGCGCGGAGCGGCATGCCGGGGTATTTCGCCATTCCGAGCGGCGTGGCGTTGACGACGCCGTCGGCCGCCGCCACCGCCTCGGCGATGTCCCGGCGCGCGCGGGCACGGCCGGCTCCGAAGCGGCCGGCGAGGAGACCCGCAAGCTTCTCGGCCCGCTCGTGGTCGACATCGACGATCGCGAGCTCGCCGACGTCCAGCGTGAGCAGGGCATAGCCCACTGCCGCACCGGCGCCGCCCGCGCCGAACTGCACGACCCGGCCGCGGGCCACGTCCGGCAGCTCGCGCCGGAAGCTCTCGGCGAAACCCCACCAGTCGGTGTTGTGCCCGACGCGGCGCCCGTCGTTCAGCACGACGGTGTTGACGGCGCCGAGGATTTCGGCGTCGGACGACAGCGCGTCGAGAGCGCCGATGACGGCCTGCTTGCAGGGATGCGTGACGTTCAGGCCGGCGAAGCCGAAGCGCTGCGCCGCGATCATGATCTCCGGAAGGACATCGACGCCGAGCCGCAGGACCTCGAGATCGATCAGCTTGTAGATGGTGCGGAGGCCGTGCTCGGCTCCCTCCCGCTCGTGCAGGGCAGGGCTGCGCGACGCCTGGATCCCGCTTCCGACGAGCCCGACCAGGACCGAAGGGCCGGCAAGCGGGACGGTGCCGGTCATCGCGGCCCCGGGCACGCGCGGGGCGCAGCCTGCCGGGTCGACGGGCCGGTCTTCACGAGACCAGATCCCGCACGGCCCGGACGGCGATGGGGTACCCGTTCGTGCCGAGGCCCGCGACGACGGCGGTCGCGACCGGCGAGACGAGGGACTTGTGGTAGATCGGCTCGCGGCGATGGATGTTCGAGATGTGCAGCTCGACGATCGGCCCCGGGAACATCTTCAGGGCATCCATGATCGCCATCGAGGTGAAGGTGAAGGCCGCGGGATTGATGACGATCCCCGCCGCTGCGCGGTCGATCGCCTCGTGGATCCAGTCGATCAGCTCGTATTCCCGGTTCGACTGCCGGAATTCGATCGGCTGCCCGGGCACGGCCTCGCGGCACATCGCCTCGACCTCGGCGAGGGTCGTGCGCCCGTAGATCTCGGGCTCGCGCGTGCCGAGCCGGTTCAGGTTCGGGCCGTTGAGGACGTAGATCGGCTTCGTCATGACGTTCTTCCAGGACGGGAGCCGCTCAAGCCTTGTAGCCGAACAGCCGCGGCAGCCAGAGGACGGTCTCCGGCACGAAGGTCATGATGGCGAGCGCGACGATCATGGCGAAGAGGAACGGCAGCGTGTCGCGGACGATGTCGCGCAACGGCTCGCCCGAGATGCTCGCCATGATGAACAGGAGGAGCCCGTAAGGCGGCGTGACGAGCCCGATCATGATGTTCACGACGACGACGACGCCGAAATGGACGAGGTCGATCCCCAAGGCCTGCGCCGTCGGGATGAAGACCGGGACGACGATGAGGAGGATCGCGGTCCCTTCGAGCACGCAGCCGAGGAGCAGCAGCAGGACATTGACGAGGATGAGGAAGCCGGCCGGCGACAGGTTCCATCCGGCGAGGAGGGCCTTCACCGAGTCCGGGATGTTCTCGACGGTCACGACGTAATTGAACACCAGGGCGCCGGCGATCAGCATGCCGATCGACGCGGTCGTGCGGGCGCTCGTCGCGATCGAGCCGTAGAAGTCGCGCCAGCTCACGCTGCGGTAGAGGCCGGCCGAGATGAAGAGCGCGTAGGCGGCGGCGACCGCGGCCGCCTCGGTCGGCGTCATGACGCCGCCGTAGATGCCGCCGAGCAGCACCACCGGCATCATCAGGGACGGAAGCGCCTCCCAGGTGATGCGCGGCAGCTCCCTCAACGGCACGGGCTCTTCCACGGGGAAGTTCTTGCGGCGGGCCGTGATGGCGACGATGATCATCTGGGCGAGCGCCATCAGGAGCCCTGGGATGACCCCGCCGAGGAACAGGAACCCGATCGAGGCGTCGGAGATGAGGGCGTACAGCACCATCGGGATCGAGGGCGGGATGATCGGCCCGATCACCGAGGACACCGCCGTCACGGCGGCGGCGTAGCTTCCCGTGTAGCGGCCGCCGCGGGTCATCATGACCTGCATCATGCGCCCGGTGCCGGCGGCGTCGGCGATGGCCGAGCCCGACATCCCGGCGAAGATGATGCTCTGCAGGATGTTGACCTGGGCGAGCCCGCCGCGGAAGCGGCCGACGAGCGCGTTGCAGAAGGCCATCAGCCGGTCGGTCATGCTGCCGATGTTCATGAACTCGGCCGCCAGGATGAACAGCGGCACGGCGAGGATGACGTAGTTCGTGTACATCCCGTTCAGGAGCTGCTCGGCCGCCGTCCCCATGTCCTGGCCTGCGAGCAGCAGGTAGAGGATCGAGCCGGCGATCATCGCGTGCCCGATCGGCAGCCCGAGGAACGCGAGAGCGGTGATCGCGACGATCGAAAGCGAGAAGGGGCTCGCGAGGTTCATACGCCGGAGCTCACCTTGGTCGGGTCGAACTCCTCCGGGGCGACGCCCCACACGGCGCGCCACGCGAGCCAGACGTACCGGACGACGGTCGCGACCACGAAGACGATGTAGATCGAGTACAGGTAATCGAACCTCACCTTCAGGTAGGCCGTCTTCTCGACCTTCATGAAGCCGACGTAGCTCGCGACGGCCGGCAGCGACACGAGATAGAGCGCGATCAGCGCGATCGCCGTGACGATGCACATGACCCGGCGCGCGCCGGGGCCGACCGCGCCGTAGATCAGATCGAAGCGGATCTCCTCCCGCTCGCTGATCACGAAGGCCGCCCCCCACAGCACGAGCCAGAGCCAGAGGATGACGGAGAGCTCATGCGTCCAGCCGGTCGGGAAGCCCGCGAGATAGCGGAACGCGATCTGGAGGATGAAGGCGGCGAACATCGCGGCCAGCATCGCGGCCGCGACGTTCTCGGCCCGGGCCGCGAGCCAGCGTCCGGTGCGTGAGAGGTTCGTCATGTGCCGAGCCTGATCGCGCGGCCGCGCCTCACATCGCGTTGATCTTGTCGAGCATGCCGGCCGGCCAGCTCTTGGCGAGGTCGGAGGCGAGGTACTTCTTCTGCGCGAACTCACGGAAGGCCTTGATGTCGGGCGTATAGACGTCGAGCCCCTGCGCCTTGAAGCTCTCGGCGAGCTCGCGCTCTCTCTTGAGGTGCTCCTGGGTGCTCCACTCGATGGCCTTGTCGGCGGCGGCCTGGAAGGCGGCGCGCTTCTCCGGCGTCATCGCGTTCCAGACCTTGTTCGAGACGGCGAGGAGGTCGAAGCCGACGAGGTGCGAGGTGAGGACGATCTGCGAGTGGACCTCGTAGAACTTCATGTTCTGCACGTTCGGGAGCGGGTTGTCCTGCCCGTCGATCGCGCCGCTCTGCAGGCCCGTGTAGACCTCGGCGTAGGCCATCGGGGTCGGGTTGGCGCCGAGCGACTGGCCGAGGAACTGCCAGGCGTCGCCGCCCGGCATGCGCAGCTTGATGCCGGCCAGGTCGGCCGGCGTGTTGATCTTCTTCTTGGGCTTCAGGCCCACGTGGCGCACGCCGAAGTAGGTCGGGCCGAGGATGTGGATGCCGAGCTGGTCCGAGGCCATCTTCCTGAGCTGCTCGCCGACCTCGCTCGCGAACACCTTCTTCAGGTGGTCGGCGTCGCGGAAGAGATAGGCCGAGGTGACGATCGACCAGGCCGGGATCTGGTTCGAGATGTCCTGCGGCGCGATGTTGCCCATCTCGAGGTTGCCGCGCTGCATCGCGACGAGCTCGGTGCCCTGCTTGAACAGCGTGCCGCCGTAGTAGGGCTGGAGCGTGAAGCCGATGCCCTTAATGTCCTCGCCGAACCGCTTCATCATCTCCGCGCGGATGTCCTGCTCGGAGAAGACCGCCGAGAAGCGCAGGTTGGTCGGAGCCTGCGCCTGCGCCGGGGCGGCGGCGACCGACGCGAGAAGGACCGCGGCCGCGGCGACGAAAGATCGACGGTTCGTTGTGAATGCCATGGGGCGTCCTCTCCTGAGCGATGGGCGCGCGGTCGACCGCGTTCTTGGGCCCTTCTTAGCTCAGATCGATCCAGAATCAATAGGCGAAACGCAGATCATATGATATTTCCGTTTTCGCCAGACAGCCGCACGGACGGAGCCGTCAAAACACATGAGCATCGAGCTGGTTGCGGCCTCGATCGGCGACCGCGCCTACGAGCGGATCCGGGCCGACATCATTTTCGGCCGCCTCGCGCCGGCGGCGCGGCTGCGGCTCGACCGGCTCGCGCAGGATTACGGGGCGAGCGTCAGCACGCTGAGGGAGATCCTGAGCCGACTGTCGTCCGAGGGACTGGTGGTCGCCGAAGGCCAGCGCGGGTTCCAGGTCGCCCCGGTCTCGGGCGAGGGCTTCCGGGACGTCGCCTCGATGCGGCTGCTCCTCGAGACCCATGCGATCCCGATGGCGTTCAAGGCCGGCGACCTCGAATGGGAGAGCCGCGTCGTCGCGGCGCACCACAAGCTCGCCTCCATGGAGCGGCGGATGACGGCGGGCGAGCGCCAGGGAACGGAGGTCTGGAAGCGCTACGACCGGGAGTTCCACCAGGCGCTGATCGAGGCCTGCGGCTCGCAGACCCTCCTCGACCTCTACGCCGGCGTGTTCGACCAGTATTTGCGCTACCAGATGGTCGCGATCGTGTTCCGCGGCGCGATCGCGGCCCGCGAGCACAAGCTCCTGCTCGACTGCGCGCTTTCGCGCGATGCGGACCGGGCCCGCGAGGTGCTCGCCGGGCACGTGAACGGTTGCGTCGAGCACACGCTTGCGCGGGGCGCGCTGCCGTGACGAAGCCCGGAGCCGGCCAGGAGAGCGCGACGGCCGGCGAGAGCGGCTATCGCCGCATCCGGACGGACATCGTCTTCGGCCGCCTCGCGCCGGGCCGGAAGCTGAAGCTCGAGCGCCTGAAGGCCGATTACGGGGTCAGCGTCAGCACGCTGCGCGAGATCCTGAACCGCCTCACCTCGGAGCGGCTCGTCGTCGCCGAAGGCCAGAAGGGCTTCAGCGTCGCGCCGGTCTCGATCGGGAACCTGAGGGAGGTCGCGGCGCTTCGCCAGCTCCTCGAATGCCGCGCCATGGATCAGTCGTTCAGGGCCGGCGACATGGAATGGGAGGCCCGCGTGGTCGCCGCCCATCACCGGCTCGCCCGCATGGAGGAGCGCATGGCGCGCGGCGACAGGAGCGGGACGGAGGAGTGGAAGCATGCCGATTGGCAGTTCCACCAGGCGCTCATCTCGGCCTGCGGCTCGCGGATGCTGATCGACACCCATGCCGCGGTCTTCGACAAGTACCTCCGCTATCAGATGATCGCCTTGAGCTACCGCGGCGAGATCGCCGCGCGCGAGCACGCGGCGCTCCTCGAGTGTGCAATGCAGAGGGACGCCTCGCGGGCCGCCGAGGTCCTCTCCCGGCACGTGGCCGGCGGAGTCGAGCACGCGCTCGCCACGGGAACGATCGGTTGACGGTTCCGAGCTGGCGCAGCGACGGACGTCCGCTTGGGTCCGGGACCAGCCGTGACCGGCGGTTATCCCCGTAGCCGATCCGACAGTGGTGCTCGACCTTACGTCCCGTTTGCCTGCTTCGAGAAGAAACAGGGGAGCTTCAGGTGAACGGCGCACTTCACCCCAGGAGCCAGCCCTAACGCCTTCACCGTCTCGCGCGCGACTTCGGCGGCGATGACCTGCCTGTCGTGGGCGAGCTCGACCCAGGCCTTCGGCCCGAGCGCGGTGACGAGGCGCACCGTCGCGAGGCCGGGAAGGCGCGCGTCGGGGCTCGGGGCCGCATCGTCGGCCGAGGTCAGCACGACGTCGTGGGGGCGCACGAAGGCGACGGCGGGCCCGTCCGGAGGTCCATCCTCCACGGGGAATGCCTTGTCGCCGATGCGCGCATGGCCGTTCTCGACGAGGCAGTCGAACGCGTTGGTGCGGCCGAGGAAGTCGTAGACGAAGGGTGTCCGCGGCCCCTCGTAGACCTCCGTCGGCGTGCCGGCCTGCTCGATGCGGCCCTTCGCCATGATGGCGACCCGGTCGGCAAGGGCCAGCGCCTCTTCCTGGTCGTGGGTCACGAACACCGTCGTGAGGCCGGTCTGTTCGTGCAGCTCGCGCAGCCAGCGCCGCAGCTCGACGCGGACCTTGGCGTCGAGCGCCCCGAAGGGCTCGTCGAGGAGGAGCACCTTCGGCTCGGTCGCGAGCGCGCGGGCGAGCGCGACGCGCTGGCGCTGCCCGCCCGAGAGCTGTCCCGGGAAGCGGCCGCCGAGCCCGCCGAGCTGCACGAGGTCGAGGAGCCGCTCGACGCGGGCGGCGATGTCCTGCCGCGAGGGGCGCCGCGCGCGCGGGCGCACCTTGAGCCCGAAGGCGACGTTGTCGGCAACCTTCATGTGCCCGAACAGGGCGTAGTGCTGGAACACGATCCCGACTTGGCGCTCCTCGATCGGCAGCGTCTGCGCGTCCCGTCCGTCGAACAGGACGCGGCCTTCCTCGGCGAACTCGAGCCCGGCGAGGATGCGGAGCAGCGTCGTCTTGCCCGAGCCGGAGGGACCGAGGAGTCCGAGGAACTCGCGGCTTTGGATCGTAAGGTCGATGCCGTCGAGGACGAGGGTCGGCCCGAACCGCTTCGTGAGTCTCTCGACGACGATGTGCATGGGCCCTCAATGCACCCGTGTCGCGGCGCCGGCGCTGCCCAGGCGCCATTCGAGCACGGTCTTGATGGCGAGCGTCACGAGGGCCATGAGGGTCAGGAGGGATGCGACCGCGAAGGCGGCCGCGAAGGCATAGTCGTTGTAGAGCACTTCGATGTGCAGCGGCATGGTGTTCGTCAACCCGATGATGTGCCCGGAGACGACCGCGACCGCCCCGAACTCGCCGATGGCGCGCCCGTTGCACAGGAGCACGCCGTAGAGCAGGCCCCATTTGATGTTGGGCAGCGTCACGCGCCGGAAGGTCTGCCAGCCGTTCGCGCCGAGCACGACCGCGGCCTCCTCCTGCGTCGTGCCCTGGCTGTCCATGAGCGGGATGAGCTCGCGGGCGACGAAGGGGAGCGTCACGAACAGGGTCGCGAGCGCGATCCCCGGCACCGCGAAGATGATCTTGACGCCGTGCGCGGCGAGCCATGCGCCGAAGAGCCCTTGAAGGCCGAAGAGCAGCACGTAGACGAGCCCCGCGACCACCGGCGAGACCGAGAAGGGAAGGTCGATGAGGGTCAAGAGCAGGCTCTTGCCCGGAAACTCGAATTTCGTGATCGACCACGCCGCCGCGAGCCCGAACAGGGTGTTGAGCGGGACGCAGACCGCCGCGGTGAGCACCGTGAGCCGGATCGCCGCGACGGCCTCGGGCTCGGAAAGGGCCGCGAAATAGACCCGCGCTCCCTCCCGGAACGCCTCGACGAAGACGACGACGAGCGGCAGCACGAGGAAGAACGCGAGGAACAGGAGCGCGACGCCGATCAGGACCGCCCGCACGACGGCGGGCTCGGTGAGCGGCAGCCGCGCCCGGCGCGGCACAGGCCCCGCCGCCGCGGCCTTCGCGAGGAGTGCCGCCTCAGCCACCTTGCCGCCTCCGGGTCCAGCCCTGCAGCAGGTTGATCGCGAAGAGGAGCGCGAAGGACGCGATCAGCATCAGGGCCGCGATCACGACGGCGCCCGCGTAGTCGAACTGCTCGAGCTTGATCACGATCAGGAGCGGCAGGATCTCGGTGCGCCCCGGCATGTTGCCGGCGATGAAGATCACCGACCCGTACTCGCCGATCGCGCGGGCGAAGGCGAGGGTGAAGCCTGTGAGCAGAGCCGGCAGCAGCGGCGGCAGGATCACCCGCGCAAGGATGTGCGCGCGGCTCGCCCCGAGCATGGCGGCCGCCTCCTCGGCCCCGCGGTCGAGGTCGCGCAGCACCGGCTCGACCGTGCGCACCACGAACGGCAGCCCGACGAAGACGAGGGCGACCAGGATGCCGGCTTGCGTGAAGGCGATCTTCACGCCCCCCGCGGCGAGCGGACCGCCGATCCATCCCGTGGTGGCGTAAAGCGACGTCAGCGAGATGCCGGCGACCGCCGTCGGCAGGCCGAACGGCAGGTCGATGAGGGCGTCGATGAAGCGCCGGCCGGAGAAGCGGTAGCGCACGAGCACCCAGGCGATGAGGAGCCCGAACACCGCGTTCGCGCAAGCCGCCAGGAAGGCGATCCCGAAGCTCACGCGGAAGGCGGCGAGCGTGCGCGGGTTCGAAAGCTCCGTCCAGACCTTCGTCCAGCCGACGCCGGCCGCCTGCCAGAACAGCACCGCGAGCGGAATCAGCACGATCAGGCTCAGGTAGGTGAGCGTGAACCCGAGCGTCAGCCCGAAGCCGGGCAGGACGCGCCGGCGCCGGAGCGCACGTGGGGCGGCGATCGCGGATGCGCCTGCCATGGAGTCAGCTCCCCGGCCGGTAGATCTGATCGAAGATGCCGCCGTCGGCGAAGTGCTTTTTCTGGGCCTCCGCCCAGCCGCCGAAGTCGGCGATGGTCAGCATCTCGACCTTCGGGAAGCGGTCGGCAAAGCGCGCCGCGACCTCGGGCGCGGTCGGGCGCAGATAATTCTCGGCCGCGAGCGTCTGCCCTTCGGGGGTGTAGAGGAAATCGAGATAGCCTTGAGCGAGCGGCCGCGTGCCGCGCCGGTCGGCCACCTTGTCGACGAGGGCGACCGGGGGCTCGGCCAGGATGCTGAGGGAGGGCGCGACCACCTCGAACTCGCCCTTCGCGACCTCGTTCGCGGCGACCAAGGCCTCGTTCTCCCAGGCGACGAGCACGTCGCCGATGGCGCGCCGCACGAAGGTGACGGTCGAGCCCCGCGCGCCGGTGTCGAGCACCGGCGCGTTACGGTAGAGCGCCGCGACGAAGTCCTTCGCCTTCTCCTCGTCGCCGCCGCTTGCCTTGAGGGCATAGCCCCAGGCGGCGAGGTAGTTCCAGCGCGCGCCGCCGCTGGTCTTCGGGTTCGGCGTCACGATCTGGATGCCGGGCCGGGCGAGGTCCGGCCAGTCGCGGATGCCTTTCGGGTTGCCCTTGCGGACCAGGAACACGATCGTCGAGACGTAAGGCGCGCTGTTGTGCGGCAGCCGCGCCTGCCAGTCCTTGGGCAAGAGGCCGGCGCGGCTCGCGATCGCGTCGATGTCGGTCGCGAGCGCGAGGGTGACCACGTCGGCCTCGAGCCCGTAGATCACGGCCCGCGCCTGCGCGCCGGAGCCGCCGTGCGACTGGTAGATCCGCACCGCCTCGCCGCGCTCGGCCCGCCAGCGGATAGCGAATGCTTTGTTCACGGCCGCGTAGAACCGCCGGGTCGGGTCGTAGGAGGCGTTGAGGAGCGTGCTCTCGGCAAGCGCCGGCGCGGGCCCGGCCGCCTGCCCCCCGAGGATCAACGCGAGCACCAGGGGGACGAGGCGATGGACCGGCACAGGCCCTCCTACGAATCGGCTCGAAACTAATGACTTTCGGAACCCTCGGTTCCGGGCTCGCCAGCACTATGCCTTTGCGCCAGTATCACTTGCGGTCTGCTTAGGCTGGAAAGCGACGTTCGCTGCGCGAGTTGCAACGACCGGAACTGACCCCAATCGGCACCCTCATGCTTCACAACGCGCCCAGATGAAAGGCTTGAGCCGGCTCCGGGACAGCGCGATCCCAAGGCCCGGCGATGTCGGGATTGGCACGGAGCCATCTCGGATCTTGTCCTCGGGCGAATCCTCGAGCACCTGGACGTAGCCGGGACGCTCGGGGAAATAGGGGTAGATCTCCTGCGTCATGAAGTTCGGGATGCAGGCGGCGAGCTGGAGCGAGGCGGCGGTCGACAGCGCGCTGGCGCAGTTGTGCGGCGCGACGCGCATGTTGTACGCCTCCGCCATGGCGGCGATCTTCTTTCCCTCCATGATGCCGCCGGTGTTGCCTACGTCCGGCTGGACGATGTCGGCGGCCTGAGACTCGAATACTTTTCGGAAGCCGTGGCGCGTGTAGAGGCGCTCGCCGACCGCGACCGGGATCGCGACCTTGTCGGCGACCGTCTTCAAAGCGCCGACATCGAACGGGTCGGCCGGCTCCTCGATCCACGCGATGTCGAGCTCCTCGAAGCGCCGGCAGAGCCGCACGGTCTCGCCGGTGGTGAGGCCGCCCGAGAGGTCAAGCATGATCTCGATCTCGGGTCCAACCGCTTCGCGCAGGGCCCTCACCTTCTCGAACGCGAGGTCGGCGAAGGCCCGGTCCACCTGGCGGTTGGTGACGTGGCGCAGGCCGCCCCCGTCCCACTGGGCGAGCGGATAGCACTTCAGCGCTTTGTAGCCGTCGCTTAAAGGGCGCTCGGCGGCCTTCGCCAGCTCGGCCGGCGTGCGCGCGGCGCCGTACCAGCCATTGGCGTAGACGCGTGCCGTGTCGCGCATCCGGCCGCCGAGAAGCTCGTAAACCGGCACGCCGAGGGCCTTGCCCTTGATGTCCCACAAGGCCTGCTCGATCGCGCTGATGCCGGAAAAGACGATGGCGCCGCCGCCCTTCGCCCAGAAGGAGTGGTCGTACATCTCGGACCACAGCGCCTCGATCCGCGACGGATCGCGCCCGATGAGGCGCTGAGAGAGATCCTTGACCATGCCGGCCGCCGCGGTCCCGCCGACCCCGTAGGCGATCGCCGCCTCGCCGATGCCCGTGATCCCTTCGTCGGTCACGATCTCGACGATGACGGGGTGCAGCCTGCCGGCCGCGACGAGGTAGACGGTGGCGCTGTCGATTTTCATGTTCGGTCCCTGGTGCCCGTGGCCGGGCTGTGCTGTGAGTAGCGCCCGGTCGTCAAGGCAATTCACCGGCCCGTCGACCGACGGCGCGATAGCATGCTTTCAGGATTGGTACGTGGCGGGGCTGTTCCGGAGACTGATCGAGCGGACGGGGGCGGCGGTGCCGTTCACGATCGACGGCGAGCCCGCCGAGGCGCGGGAGGGCGACCTCCTCATCACCGCGATCCTGCTCCACCGCCCGGCCTTGAGGCGGCTCGAGTTCGGCGAAGGCAAGCGCGCGGGCTTCTGCCTGATGAGCGCGTGCCAGGACTGCTTCGTGCTCCTCGCCGACGGCCGGCGCGTCCGCGCCTGCTCGACGCCGGTCGAGAGCGGCATGGCCGTGATCGTCGACGGCGGCGATGGCTGACCCGGTCGTCGCCGTGGTCGGGGCCGGCCCCGCCGGCGTGCGCGCGGCCGAGACCCTGGCGCGGGCGGGGGTGCGCCCCATCCTCCTCGACGAGGCGGAGCGGCCGGGCGGGCAGATCTACCGCCAGCCGCCGCCCGAAGCAGCGCGCTCCGCCCGCCTAATCTACGGCTTCGAGGCCGCGAAGGCTCAAAGCATCCACCGGGTGCCGAGCGAGCTTGGCGGCCGCATCGATTACCGGCCGGGCACGCTGGTCTGGAACCTGTTCCAGGGCCGGCTCGACCTCCTCGGCCCCGAGGGGTACGGCGCGCAAGCCTTCGACCGGGTGGTCCTCGCGACCGGCGCCATGGACCGGGCGCTGCCCTTTCCCGGCTGGACCCTTCCCGGCGTGTTCGCATTGGGCGGAGCGCAGATCGCCCTCAAGGCGCAAGGGGTCACGATCGGCCGCCGCGTCGCCTTCGTCGGGGCGGGACCGCTCCTGCCCCTCGTGGCGCACCAGTACGCCAAGGCGGGCGCCGAGGTAATCGCCGTCCTCGACATGACCCCGTTTCCGGCGAAGCTGAGGGAGCTGCCGGGGCTCGCGGCGACGCCCGCCACCCTCGCCAAGGGGCTCTGGTACACGGCGCGGAATCGCCTCCACGGCCTGAAAATCCGCTACGGCGTGCGGGCGCTGCGGGCCGAGGGGGCGGACCGGGTCGAGGCGCTCAGCTATCGCGACGGCGCCGGCCGGGAGCACCGCGTCGCCTGCGACGCGATCGGCGCCTCGTTCGGGCTGCGCAGCGAGACGCAGCTCGCCGCCCTCGCCGGCTGCGCCTTCGTCTTCGACCCGGTCGAGCGGCAATGGCGGCCAAAGCGCACGCCGGAAGGACGCTCGAGCGTGCCCGGGGTGTACCTCGCCGGGGATGGGGCGGGCATCGGCGGCGCCGACCTTGCGGAGCTGCAGGGGCGGCGCACGGCGCTCGCCCTCCTTGAGGACCTCGGCCGGCCCGTGGACAGCGTTGAGGTGGCGCGGCTCGACGCGGCGCTCGCCCGGCAGGCGCGGTTCCGCCGCGCCCTCGAAGCCGCCTACCCCTTCCCCGCCCACCTCCTCGATGACATCGGCGACGATGAGATCGTCTGCCGCTGCGAAGGCGTCACGGCGAGGATCTTGCGGGAAGCGGCGACGGGCAAGGAGGTGGGCGAGATGAACCGGCTCAAGGCCTTCACGCGTATCGGCATGGGCCGCTGCCAGGGCCGGATGTGCGGGCTCGCCGCGGCCGAGCTCCTCGCCCGCGCCCGCGGCGTTCCGGTCGAGGAGGTCGGATACCTGCGCTGCCAGCCGCCGGTGAAGCCGATCCCCGTCCTCGGGAGCGGGCCTTGACCGGGCGCGTCACGGCCGACGTGACGGTGATCGGCGGCGGGGTCGCCGGCTGCGCCGCCGCCGTGGCCCTGCGCAAGGCCGGGCTCTCCGTCGTGCTCCTCGAGAAGGGGACCTGCGGGGCCGCCGCGAGCGGCGTGAACTTCGGCGGCGTGCGCCAGCAGGGCCGCAACCTCGCCGAGCTGCCGCTCGCCCGCCGCTCCCGCGCGATCTGGGGCCGCCTCTCCGCGATGCTCGGCGAGGACGTGGAGTTCGAGGCGACCGGCCACATCAAGCTCGCCCGCTCCGAGGCCGACATGGCGGAGCTCGAGCGTTACGCCCGCGACGCCGCGGAGCACGGCCTGCATCTCCAGATGCTCGGCGCCAACGCCGCCCGCGCCGAGCTGCCCTGGCTCGGCCCGAAGGTCGTCGGCGCCTCGCTTTGTGCGGAGGACGGCGCCGCCAACCCGCGCCTCGTCGGCCCGGCCTTCGCCCGCTTGGCCCGCCGGCTCGGCGCCGAGGTGCGCGAGCATACGCCGGCGATCGCGGCGGCGCACGA
>DASVVU010000159.1:0-20831 GCA_036386395.1 Beijerinckiaceae bacterium
CGGCGACCTCGCGGGCCGCGCCGATGAGACTCCCCAGACGGAACATCGCCTCGACGGCGAAGTGGGTCGCGGCGACCTCGGGCACGGCTCGGCCGGTCTTCTCGGCGACCCAGACGATGTCGGGGGCCGCGACGAGATCCGGCAGGGCCGCGAGCCGGCGGGCGAGCGCTTCGGGCGTGCCTTGCGCCGCGAGCGTCTCGGCGCGGGCGGCCCAGGCCTGCTGCGCGGCAAGCGACAGGGTCGAGGCGAGGCCCTCCTCGACGGCGGCGATGCCGGCGCGGTAGGCCCCGACCACCGCCTCCAGCGCCCCGCTCGCGGCGGGCACGTTGCGGATGAACCACACGAGGCGGCTCATCAGGAGATCCTGCAGCTCGGCGTAAAGCCGAAGCTGCACGGCACCGGGGACGACCCCGTCGAGGGCGTCGATGGCGGCATTCGTCTCGACGAGGCCGAACGAGTCGCGGGTCGCGGCGTAGGCCGCCGCGATGGTCGGGGCGTCGGCGCCGGTCTCGTCGGCGAGCCGCGTGATGACCGTCGGCCCGCCGCGGTTGACGATGGCGTTCGAGAGCTGCGTCGCGATGATCTCCCGGCGCAGACGATGGGACGCAATGGCGTCCGGGAAGCGCTGCCGCATCTCGGCCGGGAAATAGCGCTCGAGCTCGCGCGCGAGGTACGGGTCGTCGGGCACGCCGGATTCGAGAAGCGCGTCGTAGAGGGAGAGCTTGGCGTAGGCGAGGAGCACGGCGATCTCGGGCCGGGTGAGGGCCTCGTTGCGGGCCATGCGCTCCATCAGGGCCACGTCGTCGGGCAGGTACTCGACGGCACGGTCGAGGCGGCCCTGGCGCTCGAGGCTCTGCATCAGGCGCTGGGCGAAGCCGAGGTCGCCGGCGCCGCGCCGCTCGGACAAGGAGATCGCGAGCGTCTGGAGGTAGTTGTTGCGCAGCACGAGGCGCCCGACCTCGTCGGTCATCTGGGCAAGCAGCGCGTTGCGGGCGGCCTCGTCGAGGCGGCCCTCGCGGACGGGCGTCGACAACCCGACCTTGATATTGACCTCGACGTCGGAGGTGTTGACCCCGGCGGAGTTGTCGATGGCGTCGGTGTTGAGGCGGACGCCCGCGCGGGCCGCCTCGATGCGGCCGCGCTGCGTCGCGCCGAGATTGGCGCCCTCGCCGATCACCCGCGCCCGCACCTGCGCGCCGGTGATGCGGATGGCGTCGTTCGCCCGGTCGCCGACCTCTTCGTCGGTCTCTTCCTTGGCCCGGATGTAGGTGCCGATGCCGCCGAACCAGAGCAGGCCGACCTCGGCTTTCAGGATCGCGTTCATGATCTCGGCCGGCGCCGCCGCGTCCTTCTTGAGGCCGATGGCGGCTTGCGCCTCGGGCGAGAGCGGGATCGACTTCGCCGAGCGCGGAAAGACGCCGCCGCCCTTCGATGTCTTCGCCTTGTCGTAGTCCTGCCAGCTCGACCGCGGCAGCCCGAAGAGGCGCTTGCGCTCCTCCCACGAGACCGCCGGGTCGGGGTCCGGGTCCAAAAAGATGTCGCGGTGGTCGAAGGCGGCGACGAGCTTGAGGCATTGCGACAGGAGCATGCCGTTGCCGAACACGTCGCCGGACATGTCGCCGACGCCGGCGACGGTCACGGCCTGCGATTGGATGTCGACGTCGATCTCGCGGAAGTGGCGGCGCACGGCCTCCCAGGCGCCCTTCGCCGTGATGCCCATGGCCTTGTGGTCGTAGCCCTGGCTGCCGCCGGAGGCGAAGGCGTCGCCGAGCCAGTGGCCCTTCTCCAAGGAGATCGCGTTGGCGATGTCCGAGAAGGTCGCCGTGCCCTTGTCGGCCGCGACCACGAGATAAGGGTCGTCGCCGTCGTGGCGTACGGTGTCGGGCGGCGGCACCACGGCGTCGCCCTTGATGTTGTCGGTGAGCTCGAGCAGCGTGCGGATGAAGATGCGGTAGCTCTGCGTGCCCTCGGCGAGCCAGGCCTGACGGTCGGTCATGGGCGGCAGGCGCTTCGGGAAGAAGCCGCCCTTGGCGCCGACCGGCACGATGACGGCGTTCTTGACCTGCTGCGCCTTGACGAGCCCGAGGATCTCGGTGCGGAAGTCCTGCGGCCGGTCCGACCAGCGGATGCCGCCGCGCGCGACCTTGCCGAAGCGCAGGTGCAGGCCCTCGACCCGGGGCGAGTACAGGAAGATCTCGTAGAGCGGCTTCGGCAGGGGCAGGGCCTCGACCCTGGCGCACTCGAACTTGAAGGCGATGGTCTCGCGGGCGAGGCCGTTGTCGCCGATCTGGAAGAAGTTCGTGCGCAGCGCCGCCTCGACGAGGTTGACGAAGCGGCGCAGGATCCGGTCGTCGTCGAGGCTCTCGACCTTCTGCAGAAGCTCCTCGATCTCGCCCCGGATGCGTCCTTGCGCCTCGGCCCGGCCCGCCGACGCGCGCGGGTCGAAGCGGGCGTAGAACAGCTCGACCGTCTTCTGCGCGACGGCCGGGTAGCGGGCCAGCGTGTCGGCGAGATAAATCTGGCCGAAGGGGATGCGGATCTGGCGCAGATACCGGCCGAGGGTGCGCAGCATGGCGACGTCGCGCCAGCCGAGCCCCGCCTCCAGCACGAGCTTGTTGAAGGCGTCCGACTCGGCAAGCCCCCGGAAGACCGCGAGCAGCGCCGCCTCGATCGGCCCCTCGACGGCGCCGATGTCGATGGCGCCGCCGAGCGCCCGCTCCAGCGCCATGTCGTGCAGCCAGACCCGGTCGGCCTCGGCCCCGCCCGCGGGAATGACCCGGTAGGTGCGCTCGTTGACGACGCTGAAGCCGAGGTTTTCCAATAGCGGCACCCGCTCGGACAGCGGCAGGGAGGCGCCGCGCGAGAACACCTTGAGGTTCACCCGCGTGTCGGGGTCGCCCTCGCGGCGGTAGAGGTCGACGGCGCGCGGGCGCTCGCCCGACAGGCGCTCCAGGATCGCGATGTCCCGGATCGCCTGCTCGGCCCCGAAGGCCTCGCGGTAGGCGGCCGAGAAGGCGTTGGCGTAGCGTCCCGCAAGCGCGCGCGCCCGCGAGCCGCCGATCGCATCGGCGAGCGCCGCCGCAAGCGTGTCGCCCCAGGTTCGGACAATGGCGGCGATCTCGGCTTCGAGCTCGTCCTGCGGGATGTCGGGCGTCTTGCCCTCGTCGCGGCCGATGATGAAGTGGGTGCGGGCGAGCGGCCCCTCGGGATAGCTCGGATAGGCGGCCGAGAGGCGCCCGTTGTATTTCTGGGCGAGCGCCTCGCCGATGCGCCGGCGCACGGTCGAATCGTAGCGGTCCTTCGGCACGTAGACGAGCACCGAGACGAAGCGGTCGAACTCGTCCGGCCGCGCGAGCGCCCGGATGCGCGGGCGCTCCGAAAGATTCATGATCTCGATGGCGAAGCGGAAGAGCGTGTCCTCGTCGATCTGGAACAGCTCGTCGCGGGGGTAGCTCTCGAGCACGTTGAGGAGGGCGCGCCCGGCGTAGCTCGCCGGGTCGAAGCCGGCCCGCGCCGTCACCTTCGCGACCTTGTGGCGCAGATACGGGACCTCGTGCGGCGCGCTGGTGTAGGCGCTCGCCGTGAAGAGGCCGACGACCCGCAACTCGCCTTCAAGGCGCCCTTCCGCCGAGAACAGCTTGATGCCGACGTAGTCGAGGTGGACGCGCCGGTGCACCCGCGACTTGACGTTCGCCTTGGTGATGATGAGGGCCTTGGGGCGGGCCAGGAATGCCCGGATTTCGGGGCTCATGGTGACGAGCTCGCCGCCGCGGCGCAGCACCTTGACGGCGGGGTCGCGCAGGAGGCCGAGGCCGGACTCCTCCAGCGGGTCGGCCGCCGCGTCGCCCTTGGGCAGGCGGTACTCGCGAATCCCCAGGAAGGTGAAGTTGTCGTGGGCGAGCCACTCGAGGAAGGCGAGCGCCTCGGCGACCTCGTCGGTGGGGAGCGGCGGCGGGTTCGTGCGGTAGGCGTGGATCGCCTCGGTGACGCGGGCCCGCATGCCGGGCCAGTCGGCGACCGCGACCGCGACGTCGGCGTAGACCTTGGCAAGGCCGTCGAGAAGGCGGGCGCGGGCCGCCTCGTCGTCGACCCGGTCGAGGTGGATCTGGATGAAGCTCTCCCGGCGGGCCCCGACCGGCGCCGCCGCCGTCGCCTCGCCGACGACGCGCACGAGCTTTCCCTGCCCGTCGCGCTCGACGGCGAGGATCGGGTGGGCGACGAGGCGGGGCTCCAAGGACTGGTCGGTGAGCTCGGCGAGCGTCGAATCGAGGAGGAAGGGGCGGTTGTCGTTCACGACCTCGACCGCCGTGACCTCGCGCCGCCGGCCCTGGCGCTCGACCTCGAGGTCGATGAGGCGGAGATCCGCGCCGTCGCCGGTGCGTGGGGCGCTGAGGTGCCCGTAGGCCGTGGCGGCGAGGTCGGCCAGCGCCTGCGGGGAGTAGGGGGCGAGGTCTTCCTCGGGCACGCGCCCGTAGAGGAGGCGCACGAAGTCGCCGGGCACGCCGGGCTTCCTGGCCGCGAGCGCCCCCGCCTCGTCGAGGCGGTCGGGCCGGGCCTCGGGCTTGTCCTTCGCCCTCGGCTGCTGCTGCGCCTTCGGCTTCGCCGGCATGAGGAGCCTCCCTTCAAGGCCCGCGACCCTTCGCCCGTGATCGTCGGCCGCAACTGTTCTAAGCTCGCCCGGAGCTTAAGCACAGAGGAACCCGCGATGAAGGCGAAAGAGAAGGAAAGGCCGCAGGCGAAGCCCGAGGTCGGGGTGAGACCGGCCCCGCAGGAGACGGACGGGCGCGTCATGGCGCTCGCGCTCCGGGAGGGCGGGCTGTCGCCCGAGATGCGGGCCTACTTCGAGAAATGCGACGAGAAGATCGGCTTCGTGCCGAACGTGCTGCGCGCCTACGCCCACGATAATGCCAAGCTTGAGGCCTTCGCGGCGTTCTACAACGACCTGATGCTGGCGCCGTCGGGGCTGTCGAAGCTCGAGCGCGAGATGATCGCCGTCGTCGTGTCGTCCTGCAACCGCTGCTACTACTGCCTCACCGCCCACGGCGCTGCCGTCCGCCAGCTCTCGGGCGATCCGGTGCTCGCCGAGATGCTGGTGCAGAACTACCGCGCCGCCGACCTCGCCCCCCGCCACCGGGCGATGCTCGACTTCGCCGTGAAGCTCGCGGAGACGCCCTGGACTATCGAGGAGGCGGACCGGGAGGCGTTGCGGCGGGAGGGCTTCTCGGACCGGGACGTCTGGGACGTTGCCGCCGTCGCGTCGTTCTTCGCCATGTCGAACCGCATGGCCTCGGCCGTCGACATGCGTCCGAACCGTGAATACCACGGGCAGGCGCGGTAGGGCTTCGGGATGCTTCTCCTCTCCCGCCGGAGATCTCGCGAGGCGCGCTGCCGGTCATGACGGCGACATGGTGCGCATGCTGCGATCTCTCGGGCCTGTGCGAAGGCGTGCTGCGCCGGCCATCATGAGGATGGTGCAGTCCTCGCAATCATCATGAAAGCGGCAACCGGCGCCGCCCAACCGGAGTCGCAGAGCGGATATGCGGGAAGGAGGGTGGCCCGGCACTCCCGAAACCCCGGGGGCTGGGGGGCTGACTAACCGGTGAACCGGGCGCCGGGCCATAAGACGACGCCCCGTTTTTCGAAATCCAGTGGGGCTTCGCCTTGGCCGTGGTGAGGCCAAAATGTGTCGGGCCTGACGAACCCGCGAGGAGATGCGCGCCAGGGTTAATGCGGCCTGAGGCGCTCGACCGTGGGAAGGCGTGAATGGCCGACCGCGGCTGGCCGCTCTCAAGCTGCGACCGGCTTCGGGGCGCCAGCCTCGACGACGTCGTCCATGACCTTCACGGCCTCGGGGTCGTCGGCCTCGAGGTCGCTCTCCCGGTTGAGGCGGCGGTGGAGGCGGGCCTCGTCGAGGGCGCCCTCCCACTTCGCGACGACGACCGTCGCAAGCCCGTTGCCGATAAGGTTCGTCAGCGCCCGGGCCTCCGACATGAAGCGGTCGATGCCGAGGATGAGCGCGATGCTCGCGACCGGGATGGTGCCGACGGAGGCAAGGGTCGCGGCGAGCACGATGAAGCCCGAGCCCGTGACCCCCGCCGCCCCCTTCGAGGTGAGGAGCAGGATGCCAATGATGCCGAGCTCCTGCCAGATCGAGAGCTCCGTATTGGTGGCCTGGGCGAGGAAGATCGCCGCCATGGTGAGATAGATGCAGGTGCCGTCGAGGTTGAACGAGTACCCGGTCGGGATCACGAGGCCAACGACGGAGGTCTCGCAGCCGAGGTTCTCCATCTTGGCGATCATCCGCGGCAGCACCGACTCGGACGAGGAGGTGCCGAGGACGATGAGAAGCTCCTCCTTGATGTAGCGGATGAACTTCAGGATCGAGAAGCCGGCGAGCGCCGCGATCGAGCCGAGCACCAGGAAGATGAACAGCAGGCACGTCGTGTAGAACGACATCATGAAATTGGCGAGGGACCACAGGGTGCCGACCCCGTACTTGCCGATGGTGAAGGCCATCGCCCCGAAGGCGCCGATCGGCGCGAGCTTCATGATGTAGCCGACGATGCGGAAGAAGACGTGGCTGACGAGGTCGACGAAGTGCAGCACCGGCTCGCCGCGGGGGCCGAGCGCCTGAAGGCCGAAGGCGAACAGGATCGCGAAGAACAGGACCTGCAGGATCTCGCCCGTCGCGAAGGCGCCGACGACGGTCGAGGGGATGATGTCCATGAGGAATTGGACGGTGCTCTGCTCCTTCGCCTTCGCCGTGAAGGTCGCGATCGACTTCGTGTCGATGGCGCTCGGGTCGACGGCCATGCCGACGCCGGGCTTCCAGAGGTTCACGACGAGGAGGCCGATGATGAGCGCCGCCGTCGTGACGAGCTCGAAGTAGATGAGCGCCTTCAGGCCGACGCGCCCGACCTTCTTCATGTCCCGCATGCTGGCGATGCCGTGCACGACGGTGAAGAAGATGATCGGCGCGATCACCATCTTGATCATCTTGATGAAGGCGTCGCCCAAGGGCTTCATGGCCTCGCCGAGCGAGGGGTAGAAGTGCCCCAAGAGCACGCCGATCGCGATGGCGGTGAGCACCTGGACGTAGAGGTGCCGGTACCAGGGGCCGTGGTGGCCCGCCGCCACCGCCGTCGCCGTCGCCGTTGCCATGCCGCCCTCCTCGATGATCTCGCGAGCCTCGAAGGCGCGCCGGTCAGTCTCCCCCGGCCACGCCCGTCACGCCCCTCGTGTGGTACCAGCGCCCGGCGCCGCCGTGGAACGGCATGAAGGCGTTGCGGGAAAAGTTCGCCGGAATCGTCTCGGCGGCCGCCGGGTGGGCCTCGATCATCCGCTCGTGATTCGCGAAGACCGCCTCGACGATGGCGTAGACGAGGTCGTCGGGCAGGTCCCGGTGCGCCACGGCGAAGTTGTAGAGGCCCACCGTCGGGTAGTGCCGCCTCAGCGTCGGATAGCTCCCGGCCGCGACGACCGAGGCCCCGAGCTCCGGCATGGCAAGGCGCAGGTCGAGGATCTGGCGCTGGCTCAAGGGCAGGTAGCGCACCTTCGTCTTTCGCTCGATCTCGGCCAAGGCGGGGAACGGCACGCCGGCCGCGACCGCAAGCGCGTCGATGCGGCGGTCGACCACCTGCGCGGCGAGGTCCGCCCAGTCGCCGTGGACGAGGGAGGCCTCGACCTTCAGGGTCCTGAGGAGCTCCGGCACGTAGGCCCCGGCGGTGCCGCCCTGGGGGCCGGCGCCGACGCGCTTGCCGGCAAGATCGGCGAGAGACTGAATCCCTGAATCCTGCAGCGCCACGAACTGGAACGGCGTGTCGTACATGGGGAACATCGCCCGCATGACGCGCAGCGGCCGCCCGCCGGTCCAGGGGGCGCCGTTCCAGGCCTGGAGCGCCACCCCTTGCGTCACGAAGGCGAGCTGGATCTCGCCGGATTCGAGAAGGAGGATGTTCTGGCTCGGCCCCTCGGTCGGACGCGCGAGGACCGGGATGCCGAGGGCGCGGGTCAGGATGCGGGCGAGGCCGTCGCCGTAGTCGTAATAGGTGCCGCCGGGCGAGGCGGTGCCGAGGGTGAGGCTGTCGGGCCAGTGCGGCTCGGCGGGGAACGCCGCCTTGGGCGAGACGATGAAGGCAGCCAACGAGGCAGCAAGGAGCGCCAGCACGCGAAGCGCCTTCGACGCCATGGCGACCTCCCCGAACGGTCTTCCCGGAACGGGCCGGGGCTTGCGGCCAGTTAACCAGAGCAACCGGACCAGCGGCAAGTCGTTCCTCGCGCGGGCGCTTCCTGGCGGCAGGGCGATTCGATTCACCTCGGCGCCGGGCGGGCGCCTCGAGCTCGCGCCCATGTTTCACGTGAAACATCTTTTCCTACAAGGCCCGTCAACGCCCGACGATGATGCGGAAAAACCGCGACGATGACGCGCAACATCGCCGACGATGACGCGCGTCGTCCGACGATGTCGAACGCAGGGCGGAAAACGACCCCGCGCCCGCGGAATGGCCGCACGGCGGCGGCTCATCCTTCCGAGAGCGTGGTCAGCGCGCGACCCGCCGCTTGAGGACGACGACGCGGGGAGCGCCGGCCGCTTCGTGGAGCCGGCTTTCCCTGACGTGGGCCTGAGGCTTCGCCCGCGCCGCAGCGACGAGAGGCCTGACCTCGTCCTCGCCGACACCCATGAGGCCGGCCGCGATCTCGACCTGCTGCTCGGCGTCGTCGCTGAGTCCCTGCGCCGCGAAGACGGCTTCTTCCAGGGTCGGCGGGTCGCGCCGGACGCGGACCGGCGGCAGCGGCCCCGGCCGGCGCGTCGGCGCGTCGGCGCGCTGTGGCGCGCCGCGACGGAGGACGGGCGAGGGACGGTGGGACGGGAACGATACGGTCGTCACGGGTTCATCTCCTGGGCAGGCGCGATGACCCCAGGCGCTTCCTTGGTTCTTGTTGGCCGGGACCATACGGCTTTTGCTGCGCTGCGGTATGTGCGGCAGCACACCTGGCCCATGCCCTCGCTCATGGAACTCTTCCGCGTGCCTCCGGATGCCGCAATGCGCTTAACCCTTCCGCTCCCGCGCCGCGAAGGCGTCGGCGGAGTAGAGCGCGAGAGCGGTCCAGATCGCCGCGAAAGCAACCGCCCGCACCGTCGTGAACGGCTCGCCGTAGGCGAAGACGCCGAGCGCCAGGAGGCAGGACGGGGCGAGGTATTGCAGGAGGCCGACGGTCGAGAGCTTCAGCCGCTGCGCCGCGGACGCGAACCAGATCAGCGGCGCCGAGGTGGTCACGGCGGTGAGCACGAGGAGGACGTCGAGGGCAAGGTCGCCCCGGGCAAAGGCGCTCGCCCCCGTCGCGACCAGGACCACGACGTAGGTCGCGGCGAACGGCACGAGCAGCAGCGATTCGACCGTGAAGCCGATGAGCGGGTCGACCCGCACGGTCTTGCGGATGAGCCCGTAGAACCCGAAGCTGATCCCGAGCGCCAGCGCGATCCACGGCACCGTGCCGGCCGCCAGCGTCAGCACGAGGACGCCCGCCGCCGCGATGCCGCAGGCGGCAAGCTGCAATGGCCGCAGCCGCTCGCCCAGGAAGACGATCCCGAGGACGACGTTGACGAGCGGGTTGATGAAGTAGCCGAGGCTCGCCTCGACGAGGCGGCCGGTCGAGATGGCCCAGATGTAGACGAGCCAGTTGCCGGCGACGAGCAGCGCCGAGAGGCAGAGCATGGCGAGCGGCCGGCGGGGGAGAAGCGCCCGCGCGAGCTCGGCCCAGCGCCGGCGCAGGCCGATGATGGCCAGCACGAGGAGCGTCGACCAGACGATCCTCTGGGCCAGCACCTCGAACGGCGGCACCGCCGCGATGAGCTTGAAGTGGACCGGCGCGACGAGGCCCCAGGTCCCGAACGCCGCGAGGGCGTAGAGGATGCCGGTGAGGCTCCGGCGCCGGTCGGGGTCGGGGGGCTGGTCCATGAGGGTCGCGTCCGCGGGCTCGCGGGAACATCCGCGGGGACGATCCCGTTCCGCCAGGGGGGACGGCGCGTCAACCCATGGAAAGCACGACTCTCCTCATGCTGAGGAGGCGCGGAGCGCCGTCTCGAAGCACGCACCGGCGGCCGGCGCTGCATCGACAGGGTTGCGTCCTTCGAGACGCCTCGCTGCGCGAGGCTCCTCAGGATGAGGGCTTGGGAGCATAGCCCGGATGAGCAACGGCCTGGAGCCCATCAGGCGCCGCGTCGGCGAGGTCTCGCTGCATGCGGTGGAGGCCGGCCCGCCGGACGGGCCGCTCGCGATCCTGCTGCACGGCTTCCCGGAGTTCTGGTACGGCTGGCGGCGCCAGATCGGGCCGCTCGCGGCGGCGTCCTTACGCGTCGTCGCGCCCGACCAGCGCGGCTACAACCTCAGCGACAAGCCGCAAGGCGTCGAATCTTACGCCATCGGCCGCCTCGCCGCCGACGTGGTCGGCCTTGCCGACGCGCTCGGGCGGGAGCGCTTCTTCCTCGTCGGGCACGACTGGGGCGGGATGGTGGCCTGGCGGGTGGCGGCGCGCCATCCGGATCGGGTCGAGCGGCTCGCGATCCTCAACGCGCCGCACCCGCGGGCCTTCGGCCCCTATGCCCGGCACCACCCGGGCCAGGCCCTGCGCAGCGCCTACGTCGGCTTCTTCCAGCTCCCCTTCATCCCCGAGGCGGCCCTGCGGGCCGGCGGCTTCGCCCTCCTGCGCCAAGCCCTGCTGAGGTCGAGCCGCCCCGGCGCGTTCACGCCGGAAGACCTCGCCCGCTACGAGGCCGCGTGGCGCGAGCCGGGCGCGCTCACCGCGATGCTCAACTGGTACCGGGCGATCCGCCTGAGGCCGGCCCGCGACGGCGACGAGGGCCGCATCCGCTGCCCGACCCTCGTGATCTGGGGCCGCCGCGACTCCGCCCTCGAAAGCGGCCTTGCCGAGGCGAGCGCGGCGCTCTGCGACGACGCCCGTATCGTCTGGCACGACAACGCGACGCACTGGGTCCAGCACGAGGAGCCCGAGGCCGTGTCCGCGGCGCTCGCCGGGTTCCTTGCAGGCTGATCTCTTCGTCGACCGGCCTCTCATCCGATCGCCTCCAGCGAGTCGGCCCTCCCCTGCGGGGCTACGGCATTTCACACATTTTCCGATTTTGGACTAAGGCGGGCGGCCCGACTCTCTAGGATTGACTGACGGGAGATTGGATAGTGGAGCCACGCCCGTGACGGTGCAGCCTCCAAAACGGCGCCACGGCCCTCCTTGCCCCTCAACCTAATGTGTGAATCTGTTAGCCCCCGCGGTCGGAGAGAGGTTCGACCCACCGCAGCGAAAGGTCATCCATGACGGTCGAGATCGACGGAGCGAACCTGACGATCGGCGAGGTCGTGCGCGTCGCGCGGCCCTCCCTAAGCGGCCGCTTCGAGAAGGCGGCCCTCGATTCGCGCGCTCGGGAAAAGATCGCCGCGACCCGGGCCCTCATCGACCGCAAATGGATGCACGACGACGCGCCGCTGATGTACGCCTTCAACACCGGCGTCGGCCTGTTCAAGGACCAGCGCGTGCTGATCCGCGACATGGCCGAGTACCAGCGCCGCACCGTGCTGGCGCATGCGACGGGCGTCGGCGAGCCCTTCGCGGAGGACACCACGCGGGCCATGATGCTGCTCCGCGCCAACGCCTTCGCCTCGAACTACTCCGGGCCGCAGGTCGAGCTCGTCGAGCGCCTGATCGCCTTCCTCAACGCCGGCCTGCACCCGGTGATCCCGCAGAAGGGCTCGGTCGGCGCCTCCGGCGACCTCGCGCCCCTCGCCCACATGGCCGGCGCCGTCTGCGGCTTCCCCGAGGCCGAGATTTTTTACAGGGGCAAGCGCCTGCCGGCCCGGGAGGCGATCGCAAAGGCGGGGTTCGACGCCGACTTCGCGATGGGCGCGAAGGACGCCTCGGCCCTCATCAACGGCTCGACGACGTCGCTCGCCCTCGGCGTGCTCGCCGTCCACGACGCCCGCCGGCTCCTCAAGCACGCCGATATCGCGCTCTGCCTCTCGCTCGAGGCGATGCGCGGCGAGCTTGCCGCCTTCGACGAGCGCCTGCACCGGGCGCGCCCGCACGTCGGCCAGGGCCGCGTCGCCCGCAACGTCCTGCGCGTCACCGAGGGCACGAAGCGCTGCGCGCAAGGCGCGCGCGACCTCGTCTTCCCGGAGGAGAGCCGCGCGCCGGGCACCCCGGCGCCGCCGCGGGTGCAGGACGTCTACAGCCTGCGCTGTGCGCCCCAGGTGCACGGGCCGGCGGCCGAGGCGGTGGAGTACGTCGAGCGCATCGTCTCGACCGAGATCAATTCGGCCACCGACAACCCGCTCATCGTCGACGACGGCGAAGGGGGTCTCGTCTCGATCTCCGGCGGCCACTTCCACGGCCAGTACATGGCTCAAAGTCTCGATTTCCTCGCCATCGCGGTGGCCGACCTCGGCGCGATCGGCGAGCGGCGGCTTGCCCGCCTCATCGACCCGGCCATGAGCTACGGCCTGCCGCGGAACCTCCTTGCCGGCAAGCGCGGGCTCAACACCGGCTACGCCACGGTGCAGTGCTCGCTCTCGGCCCTCGTGATGGAGAGCCGCGGGCTTGCGACCCCCGGCTCCGTCGACTCGATCCCGGGCAAGGGGAACGCCGAGGACCACGTCTCGAACTCGACCTGGTGCGGGCGCAAGGCCCGCACGGTGGTCGAGAACGCGGAGCAGATCGTCGCCGGCGAGCTCCTGATGGCGGCGCAAGCCCTCACGCTGGTCGAGCCGCTGGCCGAGGGCTTCCCCGTCGGCCGCGGCACCCGCGCGGCCCTCGAGGCGATCCGGGCCGCGATCCCGCCCGCCCTCGACGGCGACCGCTGGTACGCGACCGAGATGCGCCAGGCCCTCGACCTTGTGCGTTCGGGCGCGATCGTGGAAGCTGTCGAGGCGGTGGTGGGGACGCTCGAATAGCGAAAGCTCGGAGGAGCGCCATGCTCCGCGAGATCCTTCAGGTCCTGCGGTCCGAATACGCCTTTGCGCTGATCACGGCCTCGCTCGCCGTCCTCCTCGCGGTGATCGCCTTCGAGCTCGTCGGCTATCTCGGGCTTGCCATGCTCGGCGTGCTGACGCTCCTCATCTGCGCGAACGTCGAGCTCGGCAAGGACGGGCCGCTGGGCGGCATCAACACGCCCGAGCTCCACGCCTGGGACGCCGCGCACCGGGCCGACATGACACGGGCGGAGCGGGCCGAGCACCGCAAGGAGGTCGGGACGCTCCTGCGCTCGCTCTTCTTCGTGCGGCTGATCGGCGGCGCCTTCGTCGTGGTCGGCTTCGGCGGCTTCTTCCTCATCCAACTGCGGTAAGGCCGAGCCGCTTCACGGCGTCGATCAGCACCCGCACGGCGACGTCCGCGTCGTCTTGCGTAATCGACTCGGCCGGGTTGTGGCTAACGCCGCCCTTGCAGCGCACGAACAGCATGGCGGCGGGGGCGAGCGTCGCCATGGCGACGGCATCGTGGCCGGCGCCGGAGGGGAGGCGCCGCGTCGGGACGCCGAGCGCCGCCGCGGCTTCCTCCAGGGCCGCGGCGAGCCCCAGGTCCATCGCGGTCGCGGGCGAGTCCATGAACGGCTCGACTTCCAAAGCCACGCCGCGCCGCTCGGCGATCGCGGCGAGCGAGCGGCCAATGTCCGCGACCATCGCGGCGCGAACCGCGTCATCCGCGGCGCGGGCATCGATCGTGAAGTCGACGCGGCCGGCGATCACGTTGACGGCGCCGGGCTCGGGTCTCGCGGCGCCGACCGTCGCGACGGTCCCGGGGCGCTCCGAGCCGATCCGCTCGATGGACAGAATCATCTCGGCCGCGGCGGCAAGCGCGTCCCGGCGCATCGCCATCGGCACGGTGCCGGCGTGCCCGGCCTCGCCGGTCACGCCGGCGCGGGCCCGGGTGATGCCGGCGATGGCCGAGACGACGCCGACGGCCAAGCCCTGCGCTTCGAGGAGCGGCCCCTGCTCGATGTGGATTTCCAGATAGCCGACCACGTCCTCGGGCCTGCGCGCGAGGCTCGCGATGCCATCGGGATCGCCGCCGAAGGCCGCGAGCGCGTCCCGGAGCCTCACGCCGTTGCCGTCCCGCGAGTCGAGCCATTCCGGCCGGTAGCGCCCGGCGAGCGCCGCGGAAGTCGAGAGGCTCGTCGGGAAGCGGACGTTCTCCTCGTCCCCGAACCCGACGACCTCGACGGCGAAGGGAAGGCGCAGACCCTCCCGCGCGAGCTCCTCGACGGCGACGATGCCGCAGGCGACCCCGAGCGGCCCGTCGAAGCGCCCGGCGTCGACGACGCTGTCGAGGTGCGAGCCGAGGATCAGCGCCGGCGCGCCGACTTTGAGGCCCTCGTAACGCCCGACGGCGTTGCCGACCGCGTCGAGCCGCGCGTCGAGGCCCGCGGCCCGCATCATCCCGAGCGCCGCCTCGGCCGTCGCCCGATGGGCCGGCGAGAGATACAGGCGCGTGAGCCGTCCGGGCTCGTCGGTGTATGGCGCGAGCGCATCCACGAGCGCCATCACGCGGGCGCCGGGCGAGGCGGACGTCATTGGACGGGATCAGTAGGTCGCCCGTCCTCCCGAGAGGTCGAACACGGCGCCGGTCGTGAAGGAGTTCTCGGACGAGGCGAGCCAGGCCACCATGGCGGCGGCCTCGCGGGGCTCGAGGAAGCGGTTGCGGGGGATCTTCGAGAGCATGAAGTCGATGTGCTCCTGGGAGATCTGGTCGAAGATGCGGGTGCGCGCCGCCGCCGGCGTGATGGTGTTGACCGCGATGTCGTAGCCGGCGAGCTCCTTGCCGAGCGACTTCGTCAGCGCGATCACGGCGGCCTTCGAGGCCGAGTAGGGCGCGGCGTTGGGGTTGCCCTCCTTGCCGGCGATCGAGGCGATGGTGACGATGCGCCCGTAGCCTTGAGCCATCATCGACGGCACCACGGCCCGGCAGCAGTTCCAGGTGCCGTCGACGTTGATCTTCATGACCCGCTCCCACACGTCGGGCGGGTACTCCCAGGTCTTCATGGTGGGCCCGGCGATGCCGGCGCTCGTCACCAGGATGTCGATCGGGCCATGCGCGGCTTCCGTCGCCTTCGCGGCCTGCAGGACGGCCTCGGCGTCGGTCACGTCGACGGCGCGGGCGTGGACGGTATCGCCGATGCCGGCGGCGGTCTCCTGGGCGAGATCGCCGTCGAGGTCCCAGATCTCGACCGTCGCGCCGCTCGCCGCGAAGCGCTCGACGATCGCCTGCCCGATGCCCTGCGCCCCGCCGGTGACGATGGCGACGTGGCCGTTGAGGTCGATCTGGTTCATGGGCTGCTCCGGCGTTTCTCGGGTAGCGGGGTTAGCCCGAATGCGGAGGCGGCGAAAGGGCCGCGCTCGCGGCTCACCGCCCCGGCATGGTCAGGATCTTGACCGCGAAGGCGCCGAAGACGCCGGCGAAGGCGTAGTCGACCGCGCGCACGACCCGCGGGCGGGCCTTGAGCAGCGCCAGAACCCGGTCGGCGCCGAGCACCAGGAGGGCGCAGAGCGGCAGGTTGAAGAGGACGAAGTAGAGCCCGAGGAAGACGAGCTTGCGCGCCGCGTAAGGGTCGCCGGCGCTCACGAACTGCGGCAGGAAGGTCACGAAGAACAGCACCACCTTCGGATTGGTGAGGTTGACGCCGACCCCGAGGAGGAAGGTGCGCCACGCCGAGGCCTCGGTCCTCGCCTCGCCGCGCACGCTGAGCGCCGAGCCGTGGCGGATCGCGTCGATCGCGAGCCACAGGAGGTAGAGCCCGCCCACGACCTTCAGCGCGAGGAACGCCGTCGCCGAGGCGGCGAGCAGGGCCGAGAGGCCGAGCGCCGCGAGCATCGTGTGGACGCAGCATCCGGCCTGCGCCCCGAGCATCGCCGCGATCCCGGCCCTGCGCCCGCCCGCGACGGTCTTCGCCAGGAACAGGCTCATGTCCGGCCCCGGCGTGACGAACAGCACGAAGCAGGCGAGCGAGTAGGTGAGGAGCACGTCGGCGGTCGGGAGGAAGGTCATCGGCTCAATCCCCGATCGCCACGCCTTCCCGCCGGCTGTCGGCGCCGCCCAAGAAGCCCTCGGGCGTGAGGACGATGGCCTGGATGCCGGAGGTCATCTCGATCAGGCGGACCTCGTGGCCCTTGGCCTCGAGCGCCGCCTTCCAGCCCGCCGCCTCCGTGCCGGCCTCGAGCTCGGTCGGGCCGTTGCGGCTGCCGAAGTTGCCGAGATCGACGGCGGCCTGCGGGTCGAGCTTCCAGTCGAGGATCGCGACGAGGGTCTTCGCCACGTAGCCGATGATCTGGCTGCCGCCGGGCGAGCCGGTGACGGCGTAGAGGCGCCCGAAGGCGTCGAAGACGATGGTCGGGGCCATGGAGCTGCGTGGGCGCTTCCTCGCCTCGACCCGGTTCGCGGCCGGCTTGCCGTCGTCGGTAGGGGAGAAGTTGAAGTCGGTCAGCTCGTTGTTGAGGAGGAAGCCGCCCTTCGTCATGAGGCGGGCGCCGAACTGGTCCTCGATCGTCGTCGTCATAGCGACGGCGTTGCCGTCCGCGTCGACGACGGAGATGTGGCTCGTGCCGTTCTCGATCCCGTCCGCCGGCAGGAGGCGCTCCGATTTCTGGAACGGCGGGTCGCCGGCCTGGGCCTTGCCCATGGATTTCTCGGGGCTCACGAGCGCAGCGCGGCCCTTGAGGTAGCCGGGGTCGGTCAGGCCCTTCACGGGCACGCTGACGAAGCCGGGGTCGCCGAGATAGAGGGCGCGGTCCGCGAAGGCGAGGCGTCCGGCTTCCGCGAACCAGTGCGCGGCCTCCGCACCCGGACCCAAGCGGGCCATATCTCGAGTCTCGAGTATCGAGAGGATCTGCAGCACGGCGACCCCGCCCGAGCTCGGCGGGCCCATGCCGCAGAGGGTGTAAACCCGGTACTTGCCGCACACCGCCGCGCGCGGCACGACCTCGTAGGACGCAAGGTCGGCTGCCGTCATGTCGCCCGGGTTCGTCGGGTGGCCGGTCACCGTCGCCACGATGTCCTCGGCGATCGGCCCCTTGTAGAAGGCGCCGGCGCCCTCGGCCGCGAGCGCCCTGAGGGTGCGGGCGAAGGCCGGACTCTTGAGCACGTAACCCACCGGCCGCGGGCTGCCGTCCTCCTGGTAGAAATGGGCGCGGGCGGTGGGGTCGCCCTTTAGCGCCGTCTCCTGGCCGAGGAGGCCGGAGAGCCGCGGCGAGACGGCAAAGCCCTCCTCGGCGAGCCGGATCGCCGGCTCGAAGACACGCGCCCACGGGAGCTTGCCCCATTTGCCGTGCGCGGCTTCGAGGAGCCGCACGGTGCCGGGCACGCCGACGGAGCGCCCGCCGACCACCGCCTCCATGAACTTCAAGGGCTTGCCGTCCGGCCCGAGGAAGCGGTCGGGCTTCGCCGCCGCGGGCGCGGTCTCGCGCCCGTCGAGGGTCGCGATGGCGCGGTCCTTCGCGTCCCAGTGCACCAGGAAGGCGCCGCCGCCGATGCCGGAGCTCTGCGGCTCGACGAGGTTGAGCACGAGTTGCGCCGCGATGGCGGCGTCGACGGCGCTGCCGCCGGCCCTGAGCATCTCGCGCCCGGCCTCCGCGGCAAGCGGGTTCGCGGCCGCGACCATGTACGTCCGGGCGCTTCCGAGCGCCCGCGCGGTGCGCCCCGTCGCCCCTTCCGGTGCCGGCGCGAGGGCCTGCTGCGCGAAGGCGCTCCCGATCCCGAGCGCCAGCGCGGCGGCGCCGGCGACGAGGGCCTTGCGCCAGAAGAACGTCTTTGCGGTCACGGCTCGCCTCCTCGTGCCTTGCGACGGCGCCGATTGTAGCGCCGCCGCAACCGCGCGCCACTGCGGCGGAGGGCTGGATCGGAGACGGGGCGGCGCAAACAGCGATTGCGGCCGCTACAGTCCCGGGCCCTTGGCGGCGCCCAGGATCGGGCCGGGGTTGTCGGGGTCGCCTTCCTGGAGGAGGACGACATAAGAATCGGCGTCGCCGGCGCGGGCCTTCTTCAGCGGCACCTCGAGGCGGGCGGGCGCGCCCGACCAGAAGCCGGCGCGGGTCATGCCGCGCACCACGTTGGCGTAGGTGACGGAGCGGCCCTTGTTCTCGCCGCGTCCGATCGCGACCTCGCGGGCCTTCGCGACGGGCAGCACCCAGACTTCACCCGAGGCCGGCGGATCGGCGCGGCCGACGTCGATCGTCAGCATCGGGCCTGCCTCGGAAAGATCGATGCGCACCGGCAGCCGCTCGCGCCCGCCCGCGGCGCGGACCATCGAGCGGCCGATCTGGGCCCGGTCCGAGCCGACGCAGGAGACCTTGCCGTTGACGATCATCTGCGGCGTGAACACCTGCCGGTCGCCGCGCACGCCCGAATAGGCGCGCTGGCGGGCCGAGAACGCCGGAGAGGCGAGGGTGTCCTTCCAGCCGAGGTAGTCCCAGTAGTCGACCGGGAGGGAGAGCGCGATCACGTCGGGCTCGCGGGAAAGCTCCGAGAGCACCCGGTCGGCCGGCGGACAGGACGAGCAGCCCTGGCTCGTGAACAGCTCGACCACCGCCTTCGGCGGCTCGCCGGCGGGTGCGGGACTCGCCGCGGCAAGGAACGCCGCAAGGCATAGGAGCGGCCTGAAGGTCATGGCCCATGAATAGCGCAAGCCCGTTCAGCCGGAAGTCACGTTGCCTTGAGGCGGGCGTGAGACCGGCGGGCGCCAGCGCCGGTGCATCCACAGCCACTGCTCCGGGTATTCCCGCGCCCAGCCCTCGACGACGCGGGTCATGGCCTGCATGGCGCCCTGCACGTCGATCAGCCCCTCGGCGTCGCGGGGGAGGTCGAGGGGCGGCGTGAGCTCGAGCTTGAAGCGGTTCCGCGGCAGGCGGATCACCCGCACCCCGTGCACCGGGCACTCGAAGGCGCGGGCGAACTTCGCCATCACCGGGTTCGCGAGCGCCGGGCGGCCGAAGAACTCGACCGGCACGCCGCGGGTGAAGTGCTGGTCGATCAGCATGCCGAGGTGGCCGCCGCGCTCGAGCACGCCGCGCATGGCGAAGGCCGCGCCCTGGCGCGCGGCCTCGAGCCCGCCCATGGTCTGGCTCCTGATCTCGTGCAGGAGGTGCGCGACCGCGGGGTCGTTCGGCGGGCGGAAGACGGCGGTGGCGTCGAGGCCGTAGCGCGCCGCGCAGATCGCCGGCAGCTCCCAGTTGGCAAGGTGGGCCGAGAAGATGAGGCCGGGCTTGCCGTCCTGGAGGAGCGCGATGAAGTGCTCGACGCCCTCGACCTCGACCCGGTCGATCGTGCCGGACTCGTGGTCGTAATCGAACAGCGTGGCGAGGTGCGCGTATTCCGCCCCGGTGCGCCCGAGGTTGTCCCAGGCGCCGGAGAGGATCGCGCGGATTTCGCTCTCGCTCTTCTCCGGATAGGCGGCGCGCAGGTTCTTGAGGCCAGTGCGGTGCGCCGGCAGGAGCGGCCCGAGCCGGCGCGCGATCGCGCCGCCGACGTCGCTCGACCGGTCGGGGCCGACCGCGCGGGCGAGCCAAAACAGGCCGCGCACCACCCCGGTCATGACGACCTCGGCGACCCTCCAGAGGGCGCGCCTGAGGCGCGAGGGGTTGTGGATCACGCCGCCGGCCTCGCGGGACAGCGGGGCGGGCGCAGGGAGTTCGGGGAAGCATCCATCGCGGCGTGGGGTAAAGACGCGGGCGCGGAAGGGCAAGGCCGGCCACGATGCCGCCCTCGACCCCTCCTTGTCGAGCAGGTAGAAGCGCGCTCGATGTGCGGTCTCTACGGCTCCGTCGCCTTCGTCCCCGAACGGGAGAGAATCGACCGCGTCGCCCATCGCGGGCCGGACGGATCGGGGTGGCGCGAATTCGCGTCCGGAGCCGGGCCGGTGGCGCTCGGGCACCGGCGGCTCGCCATCATCGACGTGAGCGACGCCGGGCTGCAGCCGATGGCGGACGCGTCCGGGCGCCGCCACCTCGTCTTCAACGGCGAGGTCTACAACTACCTCGAATTGCGCGAGGAGCTGCGCGCCAAGGGCCACGCCTTCGCGACGGACACCGACAGCGAGGTGCTGCTCGCGGCCTACGCCGAATGGGGCGAATCCTGCCTCGACCGCTTTCTGGGGATGTTCGCCTTCCTGGTCTGGGATGAGCGCGAGCAAAAACTGTTCGCGGCGCGGGACCGCTTCGGCATCAAGCCGCTTTATTTCGCCGCGACGGCGAGCGGGATCGCCTTCGCGTCCGAGATCAAGCAGCTTCTGGGCCTGCCCGGCCTCTCGGGGCGCATGAACCTCGCCCGCGTGCGCGACTTCCTGGCGTCCGGGGTCAGCGATCACACGGAGGAGACGCTGTTCGAGGGCGTGCGCCAGCTCCAGCCGGGCTGCTGCGCGACGATCGACGCCTCGCGCGGCTGGAGCGGCGGGTTCGCGCCGAAGCGCTGGTACGCGATCCCGCCGCACGGCACGCTCAGGCTCTCCGAGGAGGAGGCCGCGGAAGAGTTCCGGGCGCTGCTCACCGATTCGGTGCGCCTGCACCTGCGCTCCGACGTGCCGGTCGGTTCCTGCCTCTCGGGCGGGCTCGACTCGTCTTCCATCGTCTGCCTCATGGGCCGGATGCTCGCGGCGGAAGGGCAGGGGACCCGGGTCAACACGGTCTCGGCCTGCTACGCCGAGAAGGCGGTTGACGAGCAGCCCTTCATGGAGGCGGTCGTCGCCCACGCCGGCGCCGTGCCGCATGTCGTCTTTCCAAGGCCCGAGGACGTCTTCGCGCGGGCGTCCGACCTCACCTGGCATCAGGACGAGCCGTTCGGAT
>DASVVU010000160.1:0-2821 GCA_036386395.1 Beijerinckiaceae bacterium
GGCCAGCGCTTCGACCCGATGGCGGTGATCGATCTCGCCCGCACGCTCGCAAAGCGTCCCTACGCGGCCGTGCCGGCCGATCTGCCGGAGGCGCTCGCGAACCTCAACTACGAGCAGTACGTCGGCATCCGGGCCCTCCCCTCGGCCCAGGTCTGGGCCGGCGAGGGCCGCGGCTTTACGGTCGAGCCCCTGCACCGGGGCTGGGTGTTCTCGAACCCGGTGCTGCTCTTCACCGTCGAGGACGGGGGCGTGCGCCGCATCGCCTACGAGCGCAACCGCTTCGAGTTCGGCAAGCTCAACGTGCCGGCGAACCTCGGCGACCTCGGGTTCTCCGGCTTCCGGCTGTTCACGACCTCCTGGGGGCCGCAGCCGATCGAGTTCGCCCTCGTCCAGGGAGCGAGCTTCTTCCGCGCGCTCGCCCGAGGCCAAAGCTTCGGCCTCGTGACGCGGGCGCTCACGCTCCGCCCGGCCGAGGCGCGCGGCGAGGAGTTCCCGTTCTTCCGCGCCTTCTGGCTCGAGCGCCCGAGCCCGGGCACGAACGCCCTCATTGCCCACGCCCTCATCGATTCGGAATCCGTCGCAGGCGCCGTGCGCATGACTTTCCGGCCGGGCGACATGACCATCGTCGACGTCGAGACCTCGCTCTTCCCGCGCGTCAACCTGGAGCACGTCGGCCTCGGCGGCATGGGCTCGAGCTTCCTCTTCGGGCCGATCGACCGCCGCGGCGTCGACGACGCGCGGCCCGCGGTGCACAAGTCCTCCGGCGTGCAGATGCGCACCGGCGCCGGCGAGTGGATCTGGCGCCCGCTCCAGAACCCCGAGACCCTGCAGATCTCGGTCTTCGTCGACAAGGACCCGAAGGGGTTCGGCCTCATCCAGCGCGAGCGCGACAGCGCCGCCTTCCAGGACGACGAGAGCCGCTGGGAGCGCCGCCCGAGCCTGTGGATCGAGCCCATCGGCGAGTGGGGCCAGGGGGCGGTCCAGCTCATCGAGATCCCGAGCGAGTCCGAGATCAACGACAACATCCTGGCCTACTGGCGCCCCCGTGCCCCGATGGCGGCGGGCTCCGAGACGACGCTGAGCTACCGCCAGTTCTGGTGCTGGCAGCCGCCGGAACGCCCGGACCTCGCGACGGTGGCGGCCGCCCGGGTCGGGCGCGGCTCGGCGGGGCGGCGCCGGCGCTTCCTCGTCGATTTCGTCGGCGAGGGCCTCGCCGCCGACCCGCCGCCCGAGCTGAAGGTCACGCTCACGGTGAGCCCGGGAACGATTCAGGCTTTAAGAACTTGGCCTTATCCGGAGCGCAAGACGCTCCGGGTCGCCTTCGAGCTTGACCCCGGCAACGAAAATGCCAGTGAGATGCGTCTCGTCCTGGAGGCGGCGGGGAAACCCATCAGCGAGACATGGCTCTACCGATGGACGCCCTGAGGCCCGTTGAGCTCGCAAGCCCGGAGCCCGCCTTCGCGCCCGAGCCGGCCTTCGCGCCGCCCGCCGTCCCGGCCATGCCGCCCGAGAGCCCCCTCGCCATGCCGGTGCAGTCGCTCTCGCGCTGGCCGCGGGGCGAGGAGCGGCGGCTCGTCGCCTCGGATCCCTACCAGGCGCCCTGGCTCGCCCGCCTCTTCGTGTTCGGGGGCGCGGCGGCGCTCACGGCCTACGGCGGCTACGAGATGTACCAGGTCGTGTCGGTCTCCCGCACGACCGTGCTGCAGTGGGTCCTGCTCGGCCTCTTCGTCCTGAACTTCTCGTGGATCGCGCTCGCCTTCACGAGCGGCCTCCTCGGGTTCTTCTCGCTCCTGCTCAGGCCCCGCCCCGTGCCGCCGCTGCCGGAGCGGCTCAAGGCCCGCACCGCGGTCGTGATGCCGGTCTACAACGAGGCGACCGCCCGCACCTTCGCCGGCCTCGAGGCCATGCGCGAGTCGGTCGAGGCGACGGGGTTGGGCGAGCACTTCGACTGGTTCGTCCTGTCGGATTCGACCAACCCCGATGCCTGGATCGCCGAAGAGCGCGCCTTCCTCGCCTGGCGCGAGAGGCTCGGCCCCGGCGCCCGGGTCTTCTATCGCCACCGCGCGAAGAACCACCATCGCAAGGCCGGCAACATCGCCGACTTCGTGACCCGCTGGGGCGGCGCCTACGAGCACATGCTCGTCCTCGACGCCGACAGCCTGATGACCGGCAAGTGCATCGTCCGCCTGGCGCTCGCCATGGAGAGCGATCCCGACGCCGGCATCATCCAGACCCTGCCGCTCATCATCAACCGCAACACGCTGTTCGCCCGGGCGCAGCAGTTCGCGGCGCGCGTCTACGGTCCGGTGATCGCGGCCGGCCTCTCGCTCTGGATGGGCCGGGACGGCAACTATTGGGGCCACAACGCGATCATCCGCACGAAGGCGTTCGCGGCCCACTGCGGCCTGCCGGACCTCAGCGGGCGCCCGCCGCTCGGCGGCCACATCCTCAGCCACGACTTCGTCGAGGCGGCGCTGATGCGGCGCGCCGGGTGGACCGTCTACATGCTCCACGACCTCCCCGGCAGCTACGAGGAGAGCCCGCCGTCCCTCATCGACCTCGCGGCGCGGGACCGGCGCTGGTGCCAGGGCAACCTCCAGCACATGCGGGTGATCGGCGCGCGGGGCCTCAAGCTCGCGACGCGCCAGCACTTCGCGACCGGGATCATGGGCTATCTCGCCTCGCCGTTCTGGCTGTTCCAGCTCATCGTCGGCATCGCCCTCGTGCTGCAAACGACCTACATCCGCCCCGAGTACTTCAGCCGCGAGTTTACCCTCTTCCCGCAGTGGCCGCGGTTCGACCCCGAGCGCGCGCTCGCGCT
>DASVVU010000161.1:0-6319 GCA_036386395.1 Beijerinckiaceae bacterium
GCCGCCCGCTCACCCCCATCCGAGGGTCCAAGAGCGCCTCCGCCAAGCTCATCTGACGATCCGCCATCCCGCCCTCCGATTCACCCGCTAACAGCAGTGAATCAGACATCACCCCTCAAGGCGAGTTTCGCAGAAGTCTCCATTCGGGAGAGGGGTTCCTTCGGAGACGGCGGCGCCGGGCAGCCATGACCTGGACGGATCGCAAAGGTCCCCCGATATGCTAATCTCCGATCCGGGCTTAAACGCCCGTGCGAACGCCGAGGAGGCGAGCCATGTCCCAGTCTCTGGCGAGGGCCGAGACCCAGGAGCTTCACGAGGCGCAAGGCGTCGCCGGCGTCGTCGATCCGGTGTGGGCGAAGCTGCGGCGGGAGGCCGAGGCCGCGATCGCGGCGGAGCCGTCGCTGACGAGCTTCATCCTGACGATGATCCTCAACCACGAGACCCTCGAATCGGCCGTGGTCCATCGCGTCGCGGCGCGGCTCGGGCACCCGACGCTGTGCGCCGACCTCATCGGCCAGACCTTTTCGGAGGCGGTCGCCGACGACCCGTCGATCGGCGAGGCGTTCCGCTCGGATCTTTTGGCCGTTGCCGACCGCGACCCGGCCTGCACGCGCCTCATCGAGCCGATGCTCTACTTCAAGGGCTTCCACGCGATCGAGACGCACCGCCTCGCGCACTGGCTGTGGGAGAAGGGCCGGCACGACTTCGCGCTCTACCTCCAGAGCCGGTCCTCGGAAGTGTTCCAGACCGACATCAACCCGGCGGCCCGGATCGGGCGCGGCATCTTCCTCGACCACGCCACCGGCCTCGTCGTCGGCATGACGGCGGTGATCGAGGACAACGTCTCGATCCTCCAGGACGTGACGCTCGGCGGCACCGGCAAGGAGCGCGGCGACCGCCACCCGAAGATCCGCAAAGGCGTGCTCATCGGCGCCGGCGCCAAGATCCTCGGCAACATCGAGGTCGGCCAGTGCGCCCGCGTGGCGGCCGGCTCCGTGGTGCTCCAGCCGGTGCCCCGCAACACCACCGTCGCGGGCGTGCCCGCGAAGGTCGTCGGCACCGCCGGCTGCGACGAGCCCGCCCGCTCCATGGACCAGATCCTGTCCGAGCTCGGGACCGAGTGAGCGGCGGCGCTTGCTCGGGCGTCATGTCCGTGGCAAGCGCTTGCGACCCCAAGACCCCGAGAGGCTTGCCAAGTGGACAGATCCGAGCTGGCGAAGGTCGAGCGCTACCTGCGCCGGACCTTCTCGAACCACACGATCCGCGTCGTCGGACGCCCGAAGAAGGACGACTTGGCCGAGGTCTACATCGGCGAGGAGTTCGTCGGCACCCTCTCCCTCGACGACGAGGACGGCGACCGCTCCTTCGTCTTCACCATGTCGATCCTCGACACCGATCTTACGGAGTGAGGTGGCCCCGCGTTAACCCTGATCGCGGGAGCGGCTTAACCTCTCGTTAAGCTTCGGGCATGGTGGCCGGGCTTGTCCGGACGCACGCCCATGCGCATCGACCCCGCCGCGATCGAGAGCCTCCAGGCGCTGGCGCTCGGCTTCGCCTTCGCCGGCCTCGTGGCGAGCGCCTTCGAGCTCTTCGCGAACCGCCGGGCGAGCTTCGCGCTCCTCCACGCGGGCGGACTCAAGGCCGCGGCCTGCGTCCCGGTGCTCGTGTTCTGTGCCCCCGTCATCATCGTCCGCAACACGATCCTCGGTCGCCGCTTCGAGCAGCGCCACTTCGGTTTCGTGATGCTCGCGACCGTCATCGCCTGCCTGTGGAGCCTGATGTCGGGCCGCCTCGTCCTCGACGCCGCGCAGGTCCTCGCCGGCGCTTGACGCGGCCTAAAGCCTCGCGCACTCCTCGCGGCCCCGAGCCCGCGAGACCCCGCATGCCTCTCTACGCTCTCGACGACGTTTCTCCCGAGCTTCCCGGAAGCGGCCGGTTCTGGATCGCCCCCGACGCCCACGTGATCGGGCGCGTGCGTCTGCGCGAGGACGTGAGCGTATGGTTCGGCTCGGTCCTGCGCGGCGACAACGAGCTTATCGATCTCGGCGACCGCACCAACATCCAGGAAGGGTCGATGCTCCACACCGACCCCGGCTACCCGATGACCATCGGGGCGGACTGCACCGTTGGCCACCACGCGATCCTGCACGGCTGCACCATCGGCGAAGGCTCGCTCGTCGGCATGGGCGCGACGGTGCTCAACGGGGCGCGGATCGGCAGGAGCAGCCTCGTCGGCGCGACCGCCCTGGTGACCGAAGGCAAGGAGTTCCCGGACAATTCCCTGATCGTCGGCTCGCCCGCCAAGGCGGTCCGCACCCTCGACGAGGCCGCGGCCGAGCGCCTGCGCCAGACCGCGCTGCACTACGTCCGGAACTGGAAGCGCTTCGCGGCCGGTCTGCGGCGCATCGACCAGGGCTGATCTAGCCGCCGCCGCTGCCCGCCCGATAGGCCTCGTATTCCTGCTGGGTCATGCCGGCCGGGGGCGCGTACTGTCCCGGCCTGCCGTAGCCGTAGCCGCGCGGATAGCCGTAGCCATAGCCGTGGGAAGGCCCGTAGCCGTAGGCCGGGGGACGCTCGTAGCCGTAATCCCGCTGCCTCGCATAGCCGCCGCCGTAAGGGGCCTGCCCGAGATATTCCACGACCCTACCGACCGGCCGGCAGCCGCGGTGGTCGCACCGCGACCGGGTGTAGGCCCCGGTCCTCGGGTCGAAGCAGGCCCTCGCGTCGCACCGCATCTGGACCGGCACGACGAGGGCGTCCGGCGTCGCCGCGGGAGCGGGCCGGATCGGCAGGGCTGTCGCTCCGGACACGCCGGCGGCGGACAAGAGGGCGGCGAATGCGATCGAAGGTGCGCGCATGCTTATGAGCCTCTCAGGTGAAGTCTTTGGGGCAACGCGCCGGAACGGTCAGGGTTCGGCATCGGCTATGCCTGAGGGTCCGCACGCCTTTCAGCGCGTGCGCCACCCTTGCGGCCACCATCCCGCCCGCTCGATCGCGAGGATCAGGACCGCGAAGGCGAGGCCGCCCGCGATCGCGATCAGCCGATGCCGGGGCGGCACGCCCCAGCCGACGAGCACGAGGATCGCGACGAGCGCGACGATGCCGGCGATCTTGTCCATGGCTCCGACTGTAGCGCCAACCTCGCGCGAGAGGGAGAGGCGGACTGACATAGGTTGTTGCCGCGATATGGCGCTTATCCCATAATCCCGGCGGGCCATCCGCGCCTCAGAAGAGCCCCCATGACCGGGTCGGTTTTGAGAACCTCGCCGCGGCTTGCGCCGGCGGACGGGCTCGCCGGCCACAAGGCTGAGCTCGTCGCGGCGCTCGCCGACATCCTCAAAGCGCGCGGCCTCACCCAAATTCAGGCTGCGAAGGCCTGCGGCACCGACCAGCCGACCCTCTCGAAAGTGCTCTCGGGGCGCTCGGACCGGATCACGGTGGACAAGCTCATGCGCTGGCTTGCGGCGCTCGGGCGCCCGGTCGCGCTCGCCGTCGCCGCTCCGCCGGATCCCGACGGTCATGGGCGTGACCGCGCCCGGGCCGGCGCCGCCGTCGACATCGACGCGCGCAAGCGCACCGAAGAGGCCCTGCGCGAGAGCGAGGAGCGCTACCGCCTCGTCACGGAGGCCTTCCACGGCGGCGTCTCGGATTACGACCTCGCCTCCGGCACCGTCTCGCGCACCCGGCGCCAGCTCGAGATCATCGGCGAGACCGCCGAGAGCTTGGCCGACGTCCGGGAGGCCTGGTACGAGCGCATCCATCCCGACGACCGCCGCTTCTACGACGAGGCCAGGACGGCGCTGTTCGAGGAGGGCGCCGACGCCCGCGAGGCCGAGTACCGCATTCGACACCGCGACGGCCGTTGGGTCTGGGTCTGGCACCGGGCGATCGCGACCCGCGACCCGGACGGGCACCCGCGCCGGGTCGTCGGCAGCATCATCGACGTCACTGAGCGCAAGCGCTCGGAGGAGCAGCGCGAGCTCCTGATCCACGAGCTGAACCACCGGGTGAAGAACACCCTCGCCACGGTGCAGTCGCTCGCCGCCCAGACCATCCGCTCGGCGGCAAGCCTCAAGGAGTTCACGACGGCCTTCGAGGCGCGGCTCTTCGCCCTGTCGCGGACGCACAACCTCTTGACCGACGGAGCCTGGGCCGGGGCGTCGCTGCGCGCCCTCCTGGAGGTCGAGGTCGAGCCATACGCGCAAGGGATCGAGGCCGGGCGCTTCAGCCTCGCGGGCCTCCACGACGTGCACCTCGGGGCCCGCGCCGCGGTGGCGCTGGGCCTCGCCTTCCACGAGCTGGCCACCAACGCCGTGAAGTACGGGGCGCTCTCGAACGAGACCGGCCGCATCGAGGTGATGTGGACCCTCGAGAACGCGCCCGAGGAGCAGCAGTTGCTCCTCCACCTCGTCTGGGCCGAGCTCGGCGGCCCGGCCGTCGAGACGCCGCGCCGGCGGGGTTTCGGAAGCCGGCTCATCGAGCGCGGCATCAAGGCCGAGCTCGGCGGCGAGATCCTGATCGAGCACCGGCCCGAGGGCCTGCGCTGCGAGATGCGCGTCCCCCTCGACATGCCGACCATGGTGTTCACGCAAGGTCTGTAGAGCGCGATGCCACTTCAGAACCGAGTCACGCCCTTCGGCGCGCTCGTCGCCGAGCCGGCCCGCGGCCTCTTCCTCGGCAATCGCGGCGGACGGTTCCACGATCCCGCCACGCGTGCCTTGCGCGCCCGGCGCTGGGCCTCGAAGCAGTGGATCGTCTGCCTCCTCGATTTCAAGAACCGGCACCGGGAGGTCTGGAAGACCGGCTACACCGAGCTGTTTTTCTTGGACGAGGTCACGGCGCTCGCCGCCGGCCACCGCCCCTGCTGCGAATGCCGCCGCACGGCGGCGCGCGGATTCCAGGCGGCCCTCATTGCTGCCGGCGAGTCGCCCTCGAGCCTTTCCGGGATCGATGCCCGCCTTCATGCCGAGCGGCTCGACGGGCGCGGCAAGCGCCTGCACCAAATCGCCGCGGAGAGCCTGCCCGATGGTGCCATGATCGCGCTAGACGATAAAGCCTTCGCGGTGCGCGGGGACGCCGTGCTGCCCTGGACTCCCTCGGGCTATGGCACGCCACGGAAGCGCCCCACAGACCTCGTCGACGTGCTGACCCCGTCGCTGACGCTTGCGTCGCTCCGCGGCGGCTACGCCCCCCTGTGGCATCCGACCGCGCCACCGACTTCGCGCTTCCATGACTTGCAGGATTCGGCTTAAATGACTGAAGAAGAACAACTTTCGAACCATTCTAAAGTAACGCCTCAAAAGTCCTTCCGTGATCGTCTGCTCCTGCAACGTCCTCTCGGACGGCGACGTCCGCGCCTGCCTCGGCCCGGGGCCGGGCTGTCCGCTCACGCCGGCGCAGGTCTACCGCTGCCTCGGCTGCCGCCCCGAATGCGGCCACTGCGCCCGCACCATCCGCGCCATCATGGACCAGGCCCTCGCCGCCGCCGCGAACGAGACGGCGCCGTGCCGCAAGGGCTGCTGCAGCGCGATGACCGATGCGCCGCTTGCGGCCGAACCGAGCCTCTGATTTGTCATCCGGGGCTCCGCGAAGCGGAGAGCCGGAACCGAAGCCGCGCCCTCGCGATTAAGCCGCTGTGCCGCTTCCGGCCACGCTTCCCCGGGGAGAATCATGAAGGGCGACCCGAAGGTCATCGAGTACCTTAACCGCGGCCTGCGCAGCGAGCTCACGGCGATCAGCCAGTACTGGCTGCACTACCGGCTCCTCGACAACTGGGGCTACAAGGACCTCGCCAAGCGCTGGCGCGAGGAATCGATCGAGGAGATGGAGCACGCGGACCGCTTCACCGACCGCATCCTGTTCCTCGACGGCTTTCCCAACATGCAGGTCCTCGACCCGTTGCGGATCGGCCAGAACATCCAGGAGATCCTCGAGTGCGACCTCGCCGCCGAGCACGAGGCGCGGACGCTCTACCTCGAGGCGGCGCAGTACTGCGATAGCGTGAACGACCGCGTCACCAAGGAGATGTTCGAGGACCTCGCCGCCGACGAGGAAGGCCACATCGACTTCCTGGAGACCCAGCTTACCCTCGTCGAGCAGATCGGCGTCCAGCTCTATGGACAGCGCCACATGGGCGGCTTCGGCGAAGGCGGCACGCCGGGGATGGAGTAGCCCCGCGCCTCTCCCGGACGGAGACCTCTGCATAACGCGGCTGCTTTCGGGATAGGATGATCCCGGGCGGGTTTTGGCCCGGTTGGCAGCGGCTTGTCGGTGTGCGGGAGCTGATCGGGCGGGTTTTTGGCGCACGTCTCCGGTCAGG
>DASVVU010000162.1:0-23505 GCA_036386395.1 Beijerinckiaceae bacterium
GGCGCCGTAAGAATCGTTGTTCACGTCCCAGGCGGAGCCGGTCAGGAACCCGAAGAACCCGAATTCCCGGAACGCCGGCCAGCCGCCGTAGACCATGGATCCGAGGATGCCGACGAGGACCAGGAGCACCAGGAGGGCGCAGGCGGTGGCGGCGAGCCTGAAGGCGCGGTCGGACGCGTCGAGGCCGGAGCGGGAACGCCCGCATGGAGGGCCATCCCAACTCTCCTCATGCTGAGGTGCGAAGGCGAAGCCTGAGCCTCGAAGCACGCGCGCTGCCGACGCTGCACCGGCAGGGTGCGTGCTTCGAGGCTCGCCTTCGGCGAGCACCTCAGCATGAGGGGCTTGGGAGGGTGGCACAGGAATACCTGAGTGGCTCGGATCTAGCTTGCCTTGCCCTCGTAGAGCGCCTTGCCGGCCTTGTCCTTGAGCTCCTGCGACCAGACCTTGCGGACCTCGCCGGCGACCTTCTCGGGGAGCGGCACGTAGTCGAGGCCGGCAGCGAGCTTTCCGCCGTTGCGGTAGGCCCAGTCGAAGAACTTCAGCACCTCGGCGACCCGCTCCGGCTTGTCCGGGGTCTTGGAAACGAGGATGAAGGTCGCGCCGGTGATCGGCCAAGCCTGCGCCCCGGGCTGGTTCACGAGGGAGATGCCGAAGCCCGGAGCCGCGGCCCAGTCGGCGTTCGCGGCCGCCGCCGCGAAGGCCTCGGCCGTCGGGGCCACGAACTGCCCGTCCCTGTTGCGCACCTGCGCCACCGGGATGCCGTTCTGCTTGGCGTAGGCGTACTCGACGTACCCTAAGGAGTTCGCGACCTGCTTGACGGTCGCGGCGACCCCCTCGTTGCCCTTGCCGCCCTGGCCGGCCGGCCAGTTGACCGTCGTGCCCGAGCCGAGCTCGCGCTTCCACGCGGGTGAGGCGGCCGAGAGGTAGTCGGTGAAGATCGCCGTCGTGCCCGAGCCGTCGGAGCGGTACACCGGCGTGATGGCGGCGTCGGGCAGCGTCACGCCGGGGTTCGCCTCGGCGATGCGCGGATCGTTCCATTTCCTGATCCGGCCGGCGTAGACGTCGGCCAGGACTTCGCCTGTGAGCTTCAGCCTGCCCGACTCGATCCCCGCCAGGTTGACGACCGGCACGACGCCGCCGAGCACCGTCGGGAACTGGACGAGGCCGGCCTGGTCGAGATCGGCGCCCTTCAGTGGCGCGTCGGTGGCGCCGAAGTCCACGGTCCTGGCCTTGATCTGGCGGATGCCGCCGCCCGAGCCGATGGACTGGTAGTTGAGGCCCGTGCCGGTCTCCTTGCGGTAGGCCTCCGCCCACTTGGAATAGACCGGGAAAGGGAAGGTCGCGCCCGCGCCGGTGATGTCGGCGGCACCCGCGGGGGCGGCGAGCACGGCGGCCGCGAGGCCCGCGGCGAGGGCGTAGGACAGTGACTTCAAGGGTGATCTCCTGTTCACGCCCTGATCCCCTATGACTCTTCCATGACGGTCACATGACAGCGCTCCCCCTTGTCATTCCGGGGCCTCGCGCAGCGAGGAGCCCGGAACCCATAAACACGAACGTCCTCGATGAGGCTGAAGCGGTCGTGCGCGTTCGGCACCAGCGGTGTTTATGGGTTCCGGGCTCGCCACTTTGCGGCGCCCCGGAATGACAGCTCTACGCACTCCCCCGCCGCTCCGGCGGAGCCTCCGGGAGAAGCACGCGGAAGGTCGCGCCTTGCCCCGGCTCGCTCTCGATCGCGAGCCGCCCGCCATGGCGGGCGACGATGTGCTTGACGATGGCGAGGCCGAGGCCGGTGCCGCCCTTCTGGCGGCTGTCAGTGGCGTCGGCGCGGTAGAAGCGCTCGGTGAGCCGCGGCAGGTGCTGCGGCGGGATGCCGGGGCCGTGGTCGCGCACGGCGAGCTCGATTTCGCCGGCGACGCGGGCGAGCGTCACCTCGACCCGCTTGCCGCTCTCGCCGTACTTCACGGCGTTGTCGACGAGGTTCTCGACCACCCGCGACAGCTCGTCGGGCTCGCCGAGGACGACATGAGGGCCGGCCTCGGCCGAAAGGGCGACCTCGACCCCGCGCTCGCGGGCGCGGGGCGCGAGGGCGTCGAGCATCGAGCGGACGACCGCGCCGAGGTCGAGGGGCGCGTCCGGCCGCAGGTGCTCGCGCAGCTCGATGCGCGAGAGCGAGAGGAGGTCGTCGATGAGGCGGGCCATGCGCCGGGCCTGCCCGTGCATGATGCCCAAGAAATTCTCGCGCGCCGCGGCGTCGTCGCGGGCCGGCCCCTGGAGCGTCTCGATGAAGCCGAGGAGGGAGGCAAGCGGCGTGCGCAGCTCATGGCTGGCGTTGGCGATGAAGTCGACCCGCAGCCGCTCGAGGCGGCGCGCCTCGGTCAGGTCGCGGAAGAGGAGGAGCGCGCCGGGCTCCCCGCCGTCTCCGGCCTCGAGCGGCCCGATCTCGACCGCGAAGGCGCGCCCGGAGGAGCCCCGCTCGACGTACTCGGCCCGCTCGGGCGCGCCGCTCCGCACGGCGGCCGCGATGCCGTCGAGAACGTCCGGGCTTCTCAGCGCGAAGGACAGGGGCTCGCCGGGTGTGAGCCCCGGCAGGAGCGCCGCCGCGGCCGCATTCGCCTGCCGCACCACCGCCCGGCCGTCGACGACAAGCGCCGGATCGGGAATGGCGTCCAGAAGCCCGTCGAAGGCGGCCCGGCCCGCCTCCGGCAAGGCCGCCGCGGCCTCCGGCGCGCGCCGGGCGCGGCCGGCGAAGAGCCTCGTCGGCCAGCGCAAGAGGGTCATCCCTCGCCGGCGCCGGCCGCCCGCGCGGCGCGCATCCGCCCCACGGCCTCGTGGACGGCGAGGAGCGCCAGCGCCAGGAGGAACGGCGCGACGTAGTAGATCAGCCTGAACAGCAGCAGCGCGCCGAGCACCGGCTCGCGCGGCACGCTCGACAGGGCGAGCAGCACCGTCGCCTCGAAGACGCCGAGCCCGCCGGGGGCGTGGCTCGCGATCCCGAGCATCACGGCGAAGACGTAGACCCCCAGGAAAGTCTCGTAGGCGATGCCGTGGCCCGGGGGCAGGAGGACGTAGAGCACGCCGGCGGCGGCGCAGGCGTCGGCGGCGCCGATCAGCATCTGGGCGAGCGACAGGCGGAGCCCCGGCAGCTCCAGCCGCCAGCCTCGGACCCGCACGGCCCGCCGCTTCACCGAAACCCAGGCGAGATAGCCCGCCACCACGGCCGCGGCCGCGAGCCCGACCGCCTGGTTCGTCTTGATGCTGGAATAGACCAGCACCGCGAGCGGCCCGGCCTCGCGGATGAGGCTGAAGGCCAGGACCGCCCCCATGCCGAGCCAGAAGGTGAGGCCGGCGATCACGGTCAGGCTCGCGACCCGCCCCGGGCTCACGCCCTTCGGGGCGTAGATCCGGAAGCGCACGGCGCCGCCCGTGACGAGCGGGAAGCCGAGGGTGAAGCTCACGGCGTAGCTCGCGAACGAGCCGAGGGCGGTCGTGCGGTAGGGGATGCGGACGCCGAGCTGGCGCAGCGCCAGCGCGTCATAGCCGGTGAGGAGGAGATAGCTGAGCGCGGTGAGGCCCGCCGCCGCCCCGATCTGCCAGGCGCTCGCCGCCGTGAAGGCCTTTTTGACCTCCGCGGCGTCGACATCCCCGCCGATGCGCCACAGGACGAAGACCGAGGCCGCGAAGATCGCGACGCTCGCCCCCGTGCCGATCCAGGCGAGGCCCCGGCGCGCGCCTAAAGGCTCCGGCGCGGCGCCCGCCCGGACCTCGAGATCGGGATCGGCCTTGGGAAGGTTCATGCGGATGGAGCGGTCCGAGGGCGCAGGCCGGGGCGGCGCCTGTGGCGACGCATCTAGTCCCGGTTGCGGGCCAAAGCTAGGCTCGCCTCTCCCGCTTGCGGCTAGCGGATTCACACATCTTTCGAACTCCGCAGCGGCTCTTCCCTCCCCCTTGCGGGGAGGGCCGACTCGGCCGAAGGCCGAGCGGGGGTGGGGGTCGCAGGGCCGGAACGCGGCGTCAGCCGCTTTGACGCACCGCCCGAAGCAAGCGCCCTGCTCTCCGGCACCGGGCTCTACGCCCGCGACCCCCACCCCGCTCGGGGCGGAGCCTGTCATCGGGCCGGCCGAAGGCCGGACCCGTTGGCCCCGAGTCGACCCTCCCCGCAAGGGGGAGGGAAGGCGCGCCCGCGGGTCCCGCCTGACACCAGCGAGATGTGTGAATGCCGCAGCGCTTGCGGGAGAGAGCCTGCCCTCGAGCTTGACCCGAGGGCCGAGTCGGCGAAAGCCGAGCGGGTGAGGGCTCTCACAGCCGCATCAGCCCCATTCCCGCCAGCATCAGCGCCACCGCTGCCCACCTCCACAGGCCGAAGCGCTCGCCGAGGACGAAGAGGGCGATCATCAGGGCGAACAGCATGCTGGTCTCGCGCATGGCCCCGACGAGGGCGACGGGGGCGTGCTGCAGGGACCAGATGAAGAGCTGGTAGGAGACCATCGAGACGGCCGAGGCCCCGAAGGTGATCGGCCAGTGGTCGATCAGCATGCGCGTCACGCGGCGGCCGCGCAGCGTCTGGAGCACCGCCATGGCGATGCCGTTCAGCACCGCGATGGTGGCGGCGTAGCCGAAGGGATTCTGGCTCAGCCGCGCCCCCTTGGCGTCGGTCATCACCGAGACCGCCGTCACGAGGGCGGCGAGCGCCACGAAGGCGAGGCCCCGCATCGTGATGGTGCGGCTGCGCCTCGCCGACTCCCAGCCGATCAGCACGAGCCCCGCGGAGACGCAGAGGACGCCGAGCGCGCCGGACAGGCGCGGCGCCTCCCCGAACAGGGGTATGGCGGCAAGGGCCAGCACGACGGGGATGAGCCCGCGGATCATCGGGAAGGCGACCGCGAAGTCGCCCTCGCGGTAGGCCCTGGCGAGGAGCGTCAGCGAGCCGATGCTGAGCGTCACCGTGCAGGCGATCCACGGCCACGCCGGCCCCGCCGGCAGCCCGAACCCCGCGATGACGCCGGCGCTCGGGAACGCCGCCCCGATCACGAGCGCCGCCACCGCCGCGTTGGCATCCCGCCGCGACTTCACCCACGCGTTCCAAGCCGCATGCAGGAACGCGCTCGCGAGCATGGCGAGGAAGACGGAGAGGGGCAAAGGGGCGGGCTCCGGGACGGAGCGCTGAAAGCACGTTTCCGGCGCGGCGAACAGCCCGCCCACGCGCACGTGGGCGGGCCGATCAAGCGCTCGGCAGGTCCGATGCGTCAGCCGAAGCTGAAATCGTCGGCGACGAGGCTCGAGAGGTTCACGCTCGCCAAGAGCAGGGTGTTGCCGGACGCGTCCGTGATGACGACGTTCGTCGCGACCTGCTGGGCGTGCGCCATCATGTCGGCATAGTTCGCGAAGACCGCGGTGCTGAACTGGATCGTGTCGTGCCCGGACAGCCCGGGACCTGGGGTGAAGTCGATGATCAGGCTCGACTGGAAGCCGCCGTCGAAGATGAAGTGGTCGTCGCCATCGCCGCCGACGAGGTAGTCGCTGCCGCCGCCCGCGAACAGGGTGTCCTTGCCGGGCCCGCCGCCGAGGACGTCGTCGCCCGCCCCGGCGCTGAGATAGTCGTCGCCGGCGTCTCCGATGACGGTGTCGTTGCCGTCGCCGCCGCCGATGATGTCGTTATCGACGCCGCCGTTGAGGTAGTCGTTGCCGGCATCTCCGATGACCGTGTCGTTGCCGGGCCCGCCGCCGATGTTGTCGTTATCGACGCCGCCGTTGAGGTAGTCGTTGCCGACATCCCCGATCAGGATGTCGTCGCCCTCGCTGCCGCCGAGGAGGTCGTCGCCGTCCCCGCCATCCAGGTAGTCGTTGCCTTCGGCTCCGAGCACGGTGTCGTTGCCGGTCCGGCCCATGACGGTGTCGGCGTCGGCCCCGCCGTTCATGTAGTCGTTGCCGGCGTCGCCGACGATCGTGTCGTTGCCGGCGTTGCCGGCGATGAGGTCGTCGCCGGCGACGCCGTTGAGGTAGTCGTCGCCACCCTCGCCGACGAGGGTGTCCTTGCCGTCCTGGCCGTAGGCGCGGTCGTTGCCGTCGCCGCCGGCGAGGATGTCGTCGCCGGCCCCGCCGAACAGGAAGTCGTTGCCGGAATCCCCGGCGATGTACTCGGCGTCCTCGTAGCCGTAAAGGACGTCGTCGCCAGCCCCTCCGAGCAGGAAGTTCGCTCCGGTCCCGCCGAGCAGGAGGTCGTTGCCGTCGCCGCCGGAGATGGTGTCGGCGCCCGGCCCGCCGTCGATCGTGTCGGCGCCCGCGCCGCCGTCGATGGTGTCGTTCCCGTCGAGGGCCTGGATGTCGTTGGCATCCGCGCCGCCCGTGATGGCGTCGCCGAAGTACGAGCCGACGACGTTCTCGAAGCCTGCGAGCTGGTCGCCAGCGGCCTCGCCCGCGGTGCCCGAGCCGAGGGCGAGGTTCACGGCGACGCCCGCGTGCGACAGCCGGTAGAAGAGGGTGTCGACGCCGCCGCCGCCGCTGACGGTGTCGTTGCCGCCGGCCGCCGTCAGGCTGTCGTTGCCGCCGCCGCCGTACATGCTGTCGGCCCCGGGGCTCCCGGTCGCCGCGTCGTCGCCGTCGCCGCCGATATAGGGGGGAGTGGGGGCGTAGGGTCCCGTGTCGGGCGGGCTCGAGCCCGGGTTCGCGTCCTCCCCGGTCTCCTCGTCCAGGGGCGCGACGGGCAGCTCGGTGAAGTTGCCGTCGTCGAACAGGTGCCGGACCGTGCCGTTGTAGTCGCCAAGTGTGACCATGTTGACGGTGTAGGGGCTGAGCTCCAGGCCGAGGTCGCCCGGCTCGTAGTCCTCGACCGTGATCTCGAAGACCTCGTCCGTGAAGATCAAATCGACCCCGACGATGAGGTCGTCGCCGTCCATGTAGAAATACGTCTCGGGCCAGAACGCCTCGTTGAAGCGGGCGTAGAAGCCCGCCTTTTCGGTGCCTTCGACGAAGTCGTAGGCCACGCCGCTGTCGAACAGCGGGAAGCCCCCCGGAAAGCGTAGCGCGGCCTCGATCGACCACTCCTCCTCGCCGGCGAGAAAGCCGCCGCGGACCGGGAGGCCGAGCGCGTCCTCGGGCAGGGGCTCGCCGCCCTGCCGCTCCTCCGCGAAGGGGTGGAGGCTGCCGACGCGGATGTAGAGCCGGTCACTCGCGTCCGCGTTGACGATGCGGTCCGCCCCCTTGCCCATGACGAACACGTCGGCCCCGGCGCCGCCGATCAGCGTGTCGTCGCCGGAGCCGCCGTCGAGGGTGTCGGCGCCGGCGCCGCCGTCGAGGGTGTCGGCGCCCTTCCCGCCGAACAGCGCGTCGTTGCCGTCGCCGCCGGCGATCTCGTCGTCGCCCTTGTAGCCGTCGGCCACGTCGTTGCCGTCCGGGAGCACGATCTTCTCGCGGCGGTGGGAGCCCTTGAAATTGTCCCCCGACGTCCCGCTCCCTCCGAATATGATGTTTTGCGGCAGCTGCGCCGGATCGACGCTACTTTCGATGGTCTTCAGGCGGTCGGATACGCGTTTATAGAAATCGCCAATTAGGATAGTGCCAAAAACCGGCTCGCCAAGGTCTCCAATGCCATTGTTGTTATCATCATTAAATGTATGTGCTACTCCTACAGTGTATCTAATATTTTCGTAGGTATAAAATAATGGTGAACCACTTTGGCCTGACGCCAAGCCTATGTCTTTAAGTAAAATTTCACCATTGCTCCGCGCTTGCCAAATAATTCAGTTTCGGAATACATAGCCTGCGTGTTGTTGAGATTTGACGGGTATCCCGCGATCATGAACGATTTTTCCGTAGCATCTTGTGGGTTCAGGAACACAGCCAACCCAGGAATATCTACGGGCTGCATCGGCGCAGATTGAGAAGTACCGCCGTTGCTATGTCGGAGACAGGATCGCCATCGACTGGGTTGGATTGGCTGAGCGAGAGCGTACCGAAAGGCCGGGTGTCGGCGACAAACCGTTATAGCCTGGTATAACGCTCGTGCTTGGGTCTACGACGATGTCGCCAAAACGTAAGTTGTGATCGGCAGTTAACACGAGTTTATCTGAATGAGAACACCGCCGCCATAATTTCTATCGTCAGTATTTGGAAGGAACGACCAACGCGGTAGAATTATCGTTACAAACTTCCATGGTTCAGCTGTAGTGTTGGAAATCTGTGTCTGATTCATCGGTGCTTTCCCTTGCTATGTAGTTACGATAGACAATCATACATTCGCTGCTCGAGCGGAACGACGCAGTCAGGGCAGTAGATTTCAGCCCGTCGAACGGTCATTGTGTCCAGAAACACGCGTCCGCTCGGAATTCGCGCAATCCGGCAGGTCTCACGCCGATCCTTGCTTGCCACGCACGTATCGGCCCCGACCGAAAGCAACTCCTCGCCGCGCGGAAACGCGACGCACTTGAATGCATCGTGGATCGAGGTGCGGCCGCACAGCTGCCCTTCGGCGTAGGTCAGGAGGCAGTCCGGCGCGGGGCGATCCTGTGAGCCGCCCGGCGCGGCGTGCGCCGGTCCGACGGCCAGCCAGGCCGCCACGAAGCCGGACACGAGTCCCGGGAGCTGGCGGCGCATCAGGTGCAAGGATCGCGCGAGAATGGCGCGAAGGCCCGCAATCATTGCCTCGAAATCCCTTTTGCCCGATTCGGGGGCTTATCGTTTCGGGCAGGCTGTCGCGGCCGTGCGGCGGAGTCAACCGAGCCCGATGGCGAACGGCGGACTGCGGACGGAAGCTCAGGTGCGGGGCGGTCTGGCGGACGGGCCGCGCTCCTCCGGCCGGTCCGCCGTGTCGCGACAACGGAAAAGTTCATCCGCGGGGCGGGGCGGCGGCATGACGCGCGACATAATCGGCGACGACGCGCATCATCGTCGCGGACGACGCGGATCATCGTCGCGATGATGCGGATCATCGTCGGGCGCGGAGCGGGCCGGAATAGGAAAATGTTTCACGCGAAACATCGCCCCCGGCCTTGCGGCGCGGCGGCGCTTTCCCTTGGAAAAGCGCCGCCCGGCTGCTATCTCCCGGGCGAGATTTCCCGACAACGAGCGCCGCCTTGAGCCGGCCCGGGACGCATCCTAAAGGATGCTCCCGTCCGGCGCGGCGTCCCAAAAGCCCCATGACCGCGCACCCGATCGACCGCATCCGCAACTTCGCCATCGTGGCGCACATCGACCACGGCAAGTCGACGCTCGCCGACCGGCTGATCCAGACGACCGGGGCGGTGGCGGCGCGGGACATGGTCGAGCAGGTGCTCGATTCGATGGACATCGAGCGCGAGCGCGGCATCACGATCAAGGCGCAGACGGTGCGCCTCGAGTACCCGGCGCGGGACGGGAAGACCTACATCCTCAACCTCATGGACACGCCCGGGCACGTGGACTTCGCCTACGAGGTCTCGCGCTCGCTCGCGGCCTGCGAGGGCTCGCTCCTCGTGGTCGACGCGTCGCAGGGGGTCGAGGCCCAGACCCTCGCCAACGTCTACCAGGCGATCGACGCCAACCACGAGATCGTGCCGGTGCTCAACAAGATCGACCTGCCGGCGGCGGAGCCCGAGCGGGTCAAGGAGCAGATCGAGGAGGTGATCGGCATCGACGCCTCGCAGGCGGTGCCGATCTCGGCCAAGACCGGCCTCAACATCGAGGAGGTGCTCGAAGCCATCGTCACCCGCCTGCCGCCGCCGAAGGGCGACGGGGCGGCGCCGCTCAAGGCCCTCCTCGTCGACTCGTGGTACGACCCCTACCTCGGCGTCGTGGTGCTGGTGCGGGTGATCGACGGCGCGCTCCGCCGCGGCTCGCAGATCCTCATGATGGGCACGGACGCGGCCTACGAGGTCGACCGCATCGGCGTGTTCCGCCCGAAGATGACCGAGGTCGAGACCCTCGGCCCCGGCGAGGTCGGCTACATCACGGCGCAGATCAAGCAGGTCGCCGACACCCGCGTCGGCGACACCATCACCGAGGCGAAGCGGCGCACCGCGGCGGCGCTGCCGGGCTTCAAGCCGGCCCAGCCGGTGGTGTTCTGCGGCCTCTTCCCGGTCGACGCGGCGCAGTTCGACGACCTGCGCGCCGCCATGGGGCGGCTTCGCCTCAACGACGCGAGCTTCTCCTACGAGATGGAGTCGTCGGCGGCGCTCGGCTTCGGCTTCCGCTGCGGCTTCCTCGGCCTCCTGCACCTCGAGATCGTCCAGGAGCGGCTCCACCGCGAGTTCAACCTCGACCTCATCGCGACGGCGCCCTCCGTCATCTACCGCATCCTGATGCGCGACGGCGAGGTGCGCGAGCTGCACAACCCGGCCGACATGCCGGACCCGATGAAGATCGAGTCGATCGAGGAGCCGTGGATCCGCGCCACGATCCTCACCCCCGACGAGCACCTCGGCGGCATCCTGAAGCTGTGCCAGGACCGGCGCGGCGAGCAGGTCGACCTCAACTACGTCGGCAAGCGCGCCATGGTGATCTACGACCTGCCGCTCAACGAGGTGGTGTTCGACTTCTACGACCGCCTGAAGTCGATCTCGAAGGGCTACGCATCGTTCGACTACCACCTCACCGACTACCGCGAGGGCGACCTCGTCAAGATGCAGATCCTCGTCAACGCCGAGCCCGTCGATGCGCTCTCCATGCTCGTCCACCGCCAGCGCGCCGAGATGCGCGGGCGCGCGATGTGCGAGAAGCTGCGCGAGCTCATCCCGCAGCACCTGTTCCAGATCCCGATCCAGGCCGCGATCGGCGGCAAGATCATCGCCCGCGAGACCATCCGGGCGCTGCGCAAGGACGTGACCGCGAAGTGCTACGGCGGCGACATCACCCGCAAGCGCAAGCTCCTCGAGAAGCAGAAGGAGGGCAAGAAGCGCATGCGCCAGTTCGGCAAGGTCGAGATCCCGCAGGAGGCCTTCATCCAGGCGCTGAAGATGGATTCGTGAGCGCTCTCAACCCTGTAGTCCCGGGGCTCGCGCGGCGAGAGCCCGGGGCCATGCGCAGGCCGGCCTGTCCGCGCTCCTATCGGGTTTAATGTCGAAAGGACGCCGCATCTTCATCATGATTGACAGCCGGCCGTCATCGGAGCCTCCGATTTCCGGTCACTCACGGTGACGCATCCTCATGATGGTGAACGCCGCTCGCTCAATCGAGGAACCGCCGCCATGGCCGAAGCTGCCGGAAAGTGCCGGCACGGGGCGTCGCGCTGCCGCATAGAGGTCCCGCCGAAACGGCATCGGCCCATTGGCAAAGATTACAACTGGGCTTGCTTCTGATTCGTCGTAAGCCCGTGATCTATCCTGGCGACAGTGGGAAGAGATGATTGCCGGGGCATTCAAAAAGGATGGCTATGAGGTAACCCTGACGCCGTCATCCCGAGATCGCGGGACGGGATCTCGTCGATCCAAGGCATGGTGGTTCGCGCGGCGACAACGCCGCCAGCCCGGAATCGTGCTTGACCAAACGCGATACTAGCGTGAAAAATGCTGGTTTCCCATCATACGAGCTATGGAGGGCCAGGAGGAGGGAATGTTTGACCCCATGCCGTCGTTTCCTTTGTTGGCGTCTGCCATACCGGCGTATATAGGGGCGGTCACGCCTCCATTGCGGCGTACCGATGCGTTTTCTCGTTTTGGTTTCTCATATACACTTGCGATGTCTGTAGTAGCCTTAATACAAACAAGCAATAATTTGCCCCACCTACACTTGCGGATTATAATATCTAATTTTGAAATACCATATTTTTTCTTTTTAGCTGTTCATTTTGTTATTGTACTATTATTTTCTATGGTATATTACTTCACAATGCGAGTTAATATTCCCATTATTCGGATTACGTTTGCTACTTTCGCCTTTTCTGCGGCAGTTTTTCTGGGTGCTCATGCTGCTTTTAGTAGACAGCTATACATTTTAACTTAATGCAGGAGATTATAGGATGACTACTCAGTACCTTGCGCTCTGGGCCCCCATGGTGGCCTACGCAAGCTTTGTGTTATTTGCATTCATCAGCGTGATCTGGAAGCGTGAAGCGGTAACTGCGGAAGGTTACTCAGTCGGCAACCGTGGTTTTTCAGCGGTTGCTCTTTTTCTCACGATTGCTGCCACAATGATTGGTCCTTCAGCTTCGATCGGAGCTGTAGAAAAGGTTTCCACGGAGGGCTTTTTCTACGTTTTACTATTTTGCATGCTTCCCGTTCAGCTCTTCGTGTTCGGAGAGTTTTTTGTCGAAAAACTGCACCATCTTGGGCGTGACTGTAGAACTATTGGCGACATCATTGGCAAAACATATGGCAAATTAGCGCAATTTTTCACCGGCCTTGCTACACTCGGGCAATCAATGGCGTTTAGTGGAGTGCTCTGTCTCGGAGGGGCGAAGGTTTTAGACGCCATTTATGGCGTGCCAATCGAAGTCGGCACTATAGGAATAGCAGTGTTTACGGCATTTTACACAATGGTAGGAGGTCTGCCAGCAGTTATAAAGACTGATAAAATCCAATTCTTCGGGCTTGTTATTTTACTATTGCTCGCCTTTATTGCTTTACCATCAATGCCGCATGGATCCTTTTCAAAGACTGATTGGTTCATGCTTTCGAGTCGCGCCATGTCATCTCCGGATATCTTAGCGCTAGGAGTTGCATTTGGACTCGGTGAGGCGTTCATCCCTATCTATGCTGTTCGGGGAATCATTGGTGTCAACGGCCGGACAGTGCGGTTAGCATTTGTTGCAGCGGCGATTTTCGGAGTGACTTGGTTTCTTGTGTTGGGTGTATTTGGCTTATCTTATACTGCAAATATCGGAGGGCCTTCGCAAAGTGGAATTGTGCTTCTTGATTACGTATTATATCCTTTTCGTGACGAGGTCGTACGGGCACTTATTAAGGGTTCCTTTGCGGTTGCCCTGATGGGAATAGTCATGTCTACTTTCGATTCGGTTCTTAGTGCCGGTTCCGTTTCCGTTTCGCGCGACCTCATCCGGCCTTTTGTGCCTGTTACTGATGAAGATGAATTTACTATAAGCAAAGTGTCTGTGCTCGCTATTGCGGTATTTGGTGTTGGATTTACTTTGTTCTCGAAGGATATCGTTGAAATCTTATTTTGGGGCTACACATTCTGGGCTCCCACTATCGTGGCTCCATTGGGATATTTGATATACAAAAGCGGAAGAGTAAGGTGGCCTTATAGTGGGCCGTCCGCAATGATCTGTGGAGCGATCGGATCGTTTTTGGGCCAAGCATACGTTTTTCCTGTTGTCCAAATTCCACCAATTATAACTGGATTTATAATCAGTTGTATCGCCCTCGCCTTGTGCGAAGGCATGGGTACTGTATTACCGAGAAGCATGCATTCGAAATTCTCACGTCCGTGAAGACGGTACGCGGCTAGAAACAACGCTAACCGCTGCGATCCGGATACGCACTCCGAGTCATTTTATCTGACTTCACCTACGCGCCTCACTATCCGATCTGCACGGCAAAAGCGTCCGGTCGACCTTTTTGGTACGGATCGTGTTCGCGCCCACCCGCAGTGTAGTGGTGGCTCGGAACGACTCCGCCGCCGCCCGCGTTCGCCCCGCACGCAAACGGAGGCATTCAGCAATGGCGAGCGCATTGTCGGTGTTCGAGGGCGACCACAATCTGTCCTTCCAGGAGCGGGCGATCTCGGTGGTGATCGGGCTCGGGCTCGCGGCCGCCGGGGCGAAGCCGCGGCCGAACCCGCTCCTCAACGTGCTGGCGCTCGCGGCCGGCGCCATGCTGGCGATCCGCGGCGCGACCGGCCATTGCCCGGTGAAGGCGGCGCTCGCGGGTCCGGGCGGGCAGGGACGCATCGCCGGCCGCTGAGCGCGGCATGGAACAGCTTCTGCGCGACACGACCTTCACCCTGTCCGAGACGGCGATCCGCCTCGGGCTCGCGACGCTGTGCGGGCTCCTGCTCGGGCTCGACCGGGAGCTGCGCGGCATCTCGGCCGGCATCCGCACGCATGCGCTCGTGGCGCTGAGCTCGGCGGTCATCACGGTCTCGGCCCTCGAGCTCTACGGAGACACGCGGGCGCACGGCGGCAACTCCGATCCCTTGCGGGTGATCCAGGGGCTCGCCCAGGCGATCGGCTTCATCGCGGCGGGGGCGATCTTCGTCTCGAAGGGCGCGGTGCGGAACCTCACCACCGCGGCGAACATCTGGCTCGCGACGGCGGTCGGCATCGCGGCGGGCGCCGGCCAGTTCATGCTCGTCGGCGTCACCACCGCCTTCGGCATCGTCATCGTGACCGTCGTCCGGGTCATCGAGCACCGGGCCCTCAGGCACCGGGCGAGCGACGACAAGGAGTGAGTTGGCGCCCGGCCGGGGTTGACCCCGCCGCCCCGGTCCTGAAGCTTCGCCGGACTTCTTTTCGGCGAATCAGGAGGCGGGCATGCGGGGCGCGGCGGTTTCGGGACTTCTTCTAGCGGGGCTCTGGCTTGCGCCGCCGGTGCTCGCGCAGGGGACGACGCCGGGCGCGGCGCCGGGCTCGTCCCAGCCCGCGCCGGCCCTGTCGGAGGCGGATCTGCGCGCCCTCGTCGAGGCCGCCAGGGCGACCGCCGCGGCCGTGCGCGAGAACGTCGACTACGCCCGCGTCACGCCCGACATCCTCACCCAGATCCTCGCCAAGCTCGACAAGATCGAGAACAAGCTCGACAAGGTCGAGAACGCCATCAAGGCCGGCGGAGCGCCGCGGCGCCCGACCCGGTAAGGATCTGGCGACGACCGTCAGCGCTTGCGGTCGCCCTTGTCGCCGTGCCCGGGCTTCGCCTCGTGCTTCGCCTGGCGCTTGCGGTCCTGGGACAGGGAGCGGCCGACGTCGACCACCTCGTCGAAGCGTCCCTTCTCGTCCCGGCGGACGTAGCGCTTGTCCGTGCCCGTATCGATCAGCTCCCGCTTGCCCGTCGCCATGGCGCAACTCCAGCTTGGCCTTTCCTGCAAAAGCAACGATCTGTTGCGGGAGCCGGTTCCGGGTCCGTCGTGCGGGCCGGTGCGAGGCCGGCGTCAGCGCCGGGGAGACTCCGGCGGAAAAAGCGGTACCTGCGGCGCGGCGTCCCGCGGAAGGTGGCCGGTGAGGCGCGGATCGTCGGCGATCTCGACGGCGCGCCGGTATGGCCTGAACCCGGCCCGGAGATAGAAGGCGAGGGCGCCCGGATGGTCGAGGGTGCAGGTGTGGACGAAGAGCCGCCGGATCGGCCGCGCAAAGGCGCGCGCGACCGCCTGCCCGATCAGGAACCGCCCCGCGCCCGCGCCGATTCTTTCCGGCACGACGCCCAGGAAAGAGAGCTCGCATTCGCCGGCGGTGCGGAAATCAAGCTCCAGGAGCCCGACGTCCTCCCCACCGCCCCTCAGGGCGAAGGCCTCGACCCGCTCGTCCGAGAGAATCGCCCGAAGCTCCGCCTCCGGGATGACGAGCCGGCTGAACCATAGCCACGGCTCGCCGACGCGCCGGAACAGGGCGCGGTAGCGGTCGAGATCGGCCCCGATCGGGTCGAGCGTCCAGTCGCCGCCGGGAGGGGGCAGGTCCGGCGGCCGCCGCAGCTCCAGGAAGGTCACGACGGCGGCGATCTTGCCCGGCGGCAGATCGGCCGTGCCGTCGAAGTCGGGCGGAATCGCAGATGTGTCGGAGGGCATCTGAGCTTCCGGTATGGACAACGCGCCTCGGTCCCGTGTCGGAACCATTCCCTCGACTCTTACATTGCCGGACTGCGCTCCGCGAGAACGGGGCGGGTCATGGAGCGGTCGGAATGGAGGCGAGGACGTGGCGGCGCGACCACGATTTCGTCGAGAGTCACCGTCTTGGCTCCCGCATGCTCGCCCGGCCGGACGCGCCTGCGCTGGAGTTCATCGAGACGGAGCCCGCGGGCGGACGGGCCGGCGCGCCGATCCTCTTCGTCCACGGCGCCTTCGCCGGGGCCTGGATGTGGCGCGAGGTCTTCATGCCGTTCTTCGCCCGCCGGGGCCGCGCCTCGGCGGCGGTGAGCCTGCGCGGCCACGGCGGCAGCGAGGGTAGGGCGGCGCTGCGGGAGGCGCGCCTCTCGGACCTGCGCGACGACCTCTCCCGCGCCTTCGCCGAGTTCCACGAGCCGCCGGTCGTCGTTGCCCACTCGCTCGGCGGGCTCCTCGCGCAGCAGCTCCTCGGCCGGGAGCGGATGCGGGCCCTCGTGCTCCTCGGCTCGCTTCCCCCTGAGGGGCTGATGCTGGAGAGCCCGCGGCTCGCCATCACCGATCCGCACATCTGGCTCGAGGCCGTCACGGGCTCGGTCGCAGGCTCGCGGCGCACCGTCGGGCTGGCGGCGCACGAGATCCTGTTCTCGGAGAGGCTGCCGCGGGAGAAGGTCGCCCGCTACGCCGCCCTGATGACCCCCGAGGCGCCGCGCGCCCTCGTCGACGCACACGTGCCGGGCCCGATCGTCCCGGCCTTCCTCGTCGGCGTCCCGACCCTCGTCGTCGGCGGCGATCGCGACCGGCTCGTGTGGCGCGCCTCGACGCTCCGCACCGCCCTCTACCACGGCGCCGAGCACCGCACGGCTCAAGGAATGGGCCACTTCCTCCAGCTCGACCCCGGCGCCGAGGACGTGGCCCGCGCCGTGCTCGACTGGCTCGACGCTCACGACGCGTAGGCGCTCCCCCGCTCCGGCCATCGCCTCTTGCGGGAGCCGAAGCCCTCAGGCACAGAAGGCTCGACCCCGCAGGAGCGATCCCCGCCGATGAAGAACGTGCGCGAGTTCGTGTGGCCCCTGATCGGGCTCGTCGCCGTCATCGTCTCGGGCTGGCTCCTCTATCGCGAGCTGAGGGACATCTCCTTCGTCGCCGTGTGGCAGAGCCTCGCCACGATCTCGCCGCAGCGCTACCTCCTCGCCGGCCTCGCCACCCTCGTGGCCTACGCGGCCCTCGCCTGGTACGACCGCATCGCGCTCCTGCACCTCGGCGTCCATCACATCTCGTGGCTGTTCGTCTCGGTGTGCTCGTTCACGACCTACGCGCTGTCGCACAACATCGGCGCCTCGGTGTTCTCGGGCGCCCTCGTGCGCTACCGCGCCTACACCTCGAAGGGGCTCTCGGCGCCGCAGGTCGCGGTGCTCGTCGCGCTGTGCTCCTTCACCTTCGGCCTGGGCACCATTCTTCTCGGCGGCCTCGTGCTGACCCTCAACCCGGGCCTCCTTGCGCGCATCGAGGGCGCGGGCCTGCACCCCTGGCTCACCAACCCGACGGCGGCGCGCATCCTCGGCCTCGCGCTCCTCGGCTTCGTCGCCCTCTACGTCGTCGGCTCGCTCCTGCACCTGCGGCCCATCACGATCTTCAAGTTCAGGCTCGACTATCCAAAGCCTGCCGTGATGGTGCGCCAGCTCATCGCCGCGCCCCTCGAGCTCCTCGGCGCCGCCGGGATCATCTACTTCGCGCTGCCGCCCCACCTCGAGCCGAGCTTCCTGACCGTGCTCGCGGTCTTCCTCGCCTCGTTCTCGGCGGCCCTCGCTTCGCACGCGCCGGGCGGGCTCGGGGTGTTCGAGATCATCTTCCTGACCGCCATGCCGGACGTGCCGAAGCCCGACGTGCTCGCGGCGCTCCTGATCTTCCGCTTCTTCTACCTCCTGTTCCCGTTCATGATGGCGATCGTGGTGGTGCTGCTGTTCGAGCGCTCGCGGCTCTCGACCGCCTGGCGCGACCGCATGGGGACGGCGCCCGCGCCGCCGCCGCCCGGCACTCCCGGCCCCCCGATCTGACCGTGCCGAAGCGGCTGCGGCGGCTCGGCTTCGGCCTTTCGACGCTCTTCGGCGCGCCGCGCGGCTTCTTCATCCCGTATCGCCACGCGGCCTCCTGCCGGCCGGCCGGCTATCCGGCCCTCGAACCGCTGTTCGCGGCGGCGGAGCCGCGGATGCGGGCCGTGATGGACGACATCGCCGCGCTCAGCGACGACCTCGCCCGCGTCGCCGAGCGCGGGCCGGCGCGCTTCGACCAGGGCTGGTTCCCGCGCCTCGACGCGGCCGCGGCCTACGCCATCGTGCGCCGCGCCCGCCCCCGTCGGATCGTCGAGATCGGCTCCGGCCACTCGACCCGTTTCCTCGCGGCCGCCGTCCGCGACGGGGGCTTCGCGTGCGAGATCGCCTGCATCGACCCGGCGCCCCGCGCCGACATCGCGGCCCTCGGCGTGCGGCACATTCCGACACTCCTGCGCGATGCCCCGCCGGAGCCGTTCGCGGCGCTCCAGACCGGCAACATCCTGTTCGTCGATTCGAGCCACGTCGCCATGCCCGGCACCGATGTCGACCGCATCGTCCTCGACCTTCTGCCGCGCCTGCCGGCCGGCGTCTTCGTCCACGTCCACGACGTGTTCCTGCCCGATCCCTATCCCCCCGAATGGGCCTGGCGCGGCTACAACGAGCAGCTCCTCGCCGGCGCGCTCCTCCAGGCCGGCGCCTACGCCCCGGTCTTCGCAAGCCATCATGTCGCGACCCGCCGACCGGAATGGCTCGGTCCCGTCGCGGGCCTTCCGCTTCCGGCGGGCGCCTACGAGACCAGCCTGTGGCTGGAGAAGCGGTAGGCGCCCGCCGCGATCGAGCTACCCCGGCAAGGCGGCGGCTGGTATGTCCAAAGAAGGGGGTCCGTTTGGCAGCCGAGGCGACCCGCAGCGAGACGATCGACCCGCCCGCCGATGCACGGCGCGCGGTCGCCGTCGCGAACGGCGCGCATGTCCTCCACGACGGCCTCTCGGACCTGCTCTACGTCTTCTTCCCGATCTGGCAGGCGACGCTCGGCCTCGACTATGCGGCCGTCGGCGTCCTAAAGGCCTGCTACTCCGGGGGCATGGCGGCCCCGCAGCTCCTCGCCGCCCGCCTCGCCGAGCGGGCCGGGACCGCGGCGGTGCTTGCCGGCGGCACCGCGCTCGCCGCCCTCGGGTATCTCGCGGCGTCGCAGGCGGGCGGGTTCGCGGGGCTCGCCGCGGCGCTTCTCGTGGCGGGGATCGGGGCAAGCGCGCAGCATCCGCTCGCCTCCGACCTCGTTGCCCGGATGACGCCGGCGCCGCGCCGCCGGCAGGCGCTCGGCCTCTACAACACGGCCGGCGACGTCGGGAAGGTCCTGTGCCCGGCGCTCGCCACCGGCGCTCTGCTGCTCCTCTCGGCACAGGCCGTCCTCACAGGCGTCGCCGCGGCGGCGCTCGTGTTCGCCGTGGCGATCCTCCTCGTCCTGCCGCGCACCGCGCCGCGCCCGAAGCCTGACGAGCCGGCGGGCGGGAAGCATGGATCGAGCCGAGGCGTCCCGGTCTGGCGCCGGCCGGGCTTTCGCCCGCTGCTCGCCGTCGGCTTCATCGATTCCGCGGCGCGGGGCGGCTTCCTGACCTTCCTGCCCCTCGTGCTCGCCGCGAAGGGCGCCGCGATCGGCACCATCGGGCTTGCCCTGACCCTGGTGTTCGTCGGCGGGGCGGTCGGCAAGTTCGTGTGCGGGCCGATGGGCGCGCGCTTCGGCGTGCTCTCGACCGTCGCCGTCACGGAGGGCGTGACCGCGGCGGGCGCGCTCGCGGCGGCCTTCGCGCCCTTGTGGCTCGCCCTCGCGCTCGCGCCGCTGATCGGGATCGCCCTCAACGGCACCTCGACCGTGCTCTACGGCACCGTGCCGGAGCTCGTGCCGGAGGCGGCACGCACCCGCGCCTTCGGCGTGTTCTACACCGGCACCATCAGCGCCGGCGCCGTGACGCCGATCGTGCTCGGCCTCGTCAGCGATCTCGTCGCCCTCGAAGCCGCCATGGCGGGGCTCGCCGCCTTCGTGCTGATCGCGCCGCTCGTGGCGCTGATGCTGCGCGCGCCGCTCGCGGACGCGGCCGGCTCCACGGGCCGGCCATCCCATGCTAGGATGGCCCCATGACCGAGCTGCTGCAGAAGGCCTTCGCCGAAGCCGCCCGCCTCCCGGAGGCGGAGCAGGAGAGGCTTGGACGGGACCTCCTGGCCCATATCGAGAAATTGCGCGTGCTGTGCGAGGAGATTGACAAGGGCCTCCGCTCCCTTGACGCGGGAGCCGGGCGGGAGCTCGACATCGAGGCAGTGATCGCTCGCGCGCACCGGAAGCATGCCGCATGACGAAGCTCTTGCAAAAAGCCATGGCCGAAGCTTCCCGCCTTCCTGAGGCGGAGCAGGACAGGCTCGGACGGGACCTCCTGGCCGAGATCGAGAAGCTGCACACATTGCCGCGGATCGCTGACAAGCCTGGTCGGCCCATGACTGCCGAAGAACTCGATGAACTTGCCCGCTTTCGGAACACCATACCACGTGCTTCGATAGACGCCGGAACATTCGTCTCGAACATGCGAGACGAATGGGAGAGGTGAGGACCTATTTCGACACGAGCGTCCTTGTAGCCCTGTTTCTGCACGACGCCTTTTCCCTCCGCGCTGACGGGTTCATGCGGTCAGCTGCCGCTGTGCCTGTCGTGAGCGATTTCGGTGCCGCGGAAGTCAGTTCCGCCGTGGCACGTCGCGTTCGGATGGGCGAGATATCGGTCGATAGTGCACGGACAAGCTTGGCGAACTTCGACCGATGGAGAACGGAGATCGCCGGAGCTGTGGAGATTCGACCGAGCGACATAGCGGCCGCCGATCTCTTCCTCAGGCGCCTCGACATGAACCTACGCACGCCCGACGCGATCCATCTGGCCGTGACCGTACGCTTCGGACTTGCTTTGGCGACCTTCGACCGAGGAATGGTGACCGCAGCCCAAACACTTGGTCTGACCTTGGCACCGGTCTAGCCCATTACACGCTCCCCACCGTCTTCAGCCGCACCCGCGAATGGATCTCCGCCTGCGAGATCACCGGGGTCTCGCGGCGGAAGCGCTCGATGATCGAGCGGACGAAGGGGCGCGACTGCGCCGAGGTGACGAGGACCGGCATCTCGCCGAGGCGGGCCGCGTCCTCGAAGCGGTCGCGCACCGCGTGCACGAACTCGGTCAAACGCGAGGGCTGCATGGCAAGATGCCGGTTGTCGCCCTCGCCGACGATCGATTCGAGGAACGCGCCCTCCCACTGCGGCGACAGCGTGATGATGGGGAGATGCCCGCCCGGCGCCGCGTGCTGGGCGCAGATCTGGCGGGCAAGCCGCATGCGCACGTGCTCGACGATGTCGCGCGGGTTCTTGAGCATCCCCGCCACCTCGGCGATACCCTCGACGATCGCGCCGAGGTCGCGGATCGAGACGCGCTCGGTCAACAGCAGCTGCAGCACGCGCTGGATACCGGTGGTCGCGATCTGCGCCGGCACGATTTCTTTTACGAGCTCGGCGTGCTCTTTCGGCAGCTCCTTCAGGAGCTTCTGCACCTCGACGTGCGAGAGGAGCTCGGCCATGTGGGCCTTGATGACCTCGGTGAGGTGCGTGGTCAGCACCGTCGCGGCGTCGACGACGGTGTAGCCGCGGAGCGTCGCCTGGTCGCGCAGCCCGCCGTCGATCCAGGTCGCGGGAAGGCCGAAGGTCGGCTCGAGCATGTGCTGGCCGGGGAGCTGCACCTGCCCGCCCATGGGGTCCATGGCCATGAACAGGCCGGGGAAGATGCGGCCCTCGCCGGCCTCGATCTCCTTGACCCGGATCACATAGGCGTTCGAGTCGAGCTGGACGTTGTCGAGGATGCGCACCGACGGCATCACGAAGCCGGCCTCGGCGGCGAGCTGGCGCCGCAGCGCCTTGATCTGCTCGGTCAGGCGGTCGGCGCCGTCGGCCGGGTTCACGAGGGGCACGAGGGCGTAGCCGACCTCGACCTTCAGGTCGTCGATCTTCAAGACGTCGGCGATGGGCTCGTCCTTGGGGGCGTCGCTCGGGTTCAAGGCGGCGGCCGATGCCGCGCCCGCCGCCGCGGTTGCGGCGACCCGGGCCTTGATGTCGCGGTCGATCTTGCGGGCGAGCCACGCCGCGCCGCCGGCGAGCGCCAGGAACGGCAGCATCGGGATGCCGGGGAGGAGCGCGATCGCTCCCATGACGGCGGCCGACATGCCGAGCGCCTTCGGGTGGTTCGAGAGCTGGCGGCCCAGCGCCTTGTCGGCGGCGCCGCGCACGCCGGCCTTCGAGACGAGGAGGCCCGCCGCCGTCGAGACGATGAGGGCCGGCACCTGGCTGACGAGCCCGTCGCCGCAGGTCAGGAGCGTGTAGGTCTTGGCGGCGTCGGCGAAGCTCAGGCCCATCTGGGCGACGCCGATGACGATGCCGCCGACGACGTTGATGAAGGTGATGAGGAGCGCCGCGATGGCGTCGCCGCGCACGAACTTCGAGGCGCCGTCCATGGCGCCGAAGAACGACGACTCGTCCTCGAGCTCCTTGCGGCGGCGGCGCGCCGTCGCCTCGTCGATGAGGCCGGCCGAGAGGTCGGCGTCGATCGCCATCTGCTTGCCCGGCATGGCGTCGAGGGTGAATCGGGCCGCGACTTCCGCGATGCGGCCCGAGCCCTTGGTGATGACGACGAAGTTCACGATGATCAGGATCGCGAAGACGATCACGCCGATGACGAAGCTGCCGCCCATGACGAAGCGGCCGAAGGCCTCGATGACGTGGCCGGCCGCCGCCGTGCCCTCGTGGCCGCGGGCGAGGATGAGGCGCGTCGAGGCGAGGTTGAGCGCGAGCCGCAGCATCGTGGCGATCAGCAGCACCGTCGGAAAGGACGAGAACTCGAGCGGCTCCTCGATGAACAGCGCCGTCATCAGGATCAGCACCGAGACGATGATCGAGACCGCGAGCAGGAGGTCGAGGACGAGGGCCGGCAGCGGGAAGACGAGCACCACGAGGATGCCGATGACGCCGAAGGCGAGGAGCAGGTCCGAGCGCCGGGCGAGCGCCCCCATGTCGTCCATGGTCGGCAGCGCGAAGCCGCCGGCGCCGATGCCGCCCGCGCCGCCGCCGCGCCGGCGCGGGAAGGCTCCCGCCTTCGCGGACGCCATCGCGGCGGGCGCGATGCCCGCAGCCGATCCCACGGTCGCGGCCACAGCCGCCCCCTCGTCCGTCACCGTCCCGACCCTGCTCGACGCATCCCTGGGCAAGTTTTGCCGGGTGCGTGGTTAGCGGGGGGTTAATGCCAGGTGGGGACGCGCCGCTGAGAGAGGGCCTACCCCTTCGCGCATACCGTCGCCAAGCGCCGCATGAAGGCTTCGCCGGCGGCGAGGTCGTCGAGGGAGATGTACTCGTCGGGCTGGTGCGCCTGGTCGATCGAGCCCGGGCCGCAGACGATGGTCGGGATGCCCGCTCCTTGAAAGCGTCCGGCCTCGGTCGCGAACGACACCGTCGAGGTGCGGTTCTTTCCGGCGAGCCTGAGCGCCAGCGTCTCGGCCTCGGAGCCCGGCGCCGGGGCGAGGCCGGGCACGAGCACCTCGAGCTCGGTCTCGATCCGCCCGAAGGGGCCGTGGCGGTTGAGGCGCGGCAGGGCGACCCCCTCGGCGAAGCGGGCGAGCCGGCCCGGGATCTCGTCGGGGTCGAGGCCGGGGAGGCCGCGGAACTCCCAGTGGAAGACGCAGAGCTTCGGCAGGATGTTGCG
>DASVVU010000163.1:0-15941 GCA_036386395.1 Beijerinckiaceae bacterium
CCTCCCTCCCCTCCGGGGAGGGAGGACGCGGCGAATCGACTGCTGGATGTGTGAATCAGCTAGCCCGGAGGGAGAGGACGAGACGGCGGCGAAGCCGGCGTCCAGGTGAGGATTACGGTCTACCCGGATAGAGGGCGCTCCCCTCACCCGCTCGCCTCCGGGAGAGGCTTGCCACGCCTACCTCAGCCACTCCTTGAGCCGCCGCACCGCCTCGCGGCAGTCGTCCTCCGAGCCCGCGAAGGAGAAGCGCAGGTAGTGCGCGCCCTCGACCGGGTCGAAGTCGAGGCCGGGGGTCGCGGCGACGCCGGCCTCCTCCAGCATGCGGCGGGAGAAGCCGAGCGAATCGTTGGTGAAGCGGGCCACGTCGGCGTAGACGTAGAAGGCGCCGTCGACGGGGTGCATCTCGGTCAAGCCGAGGCGCGGCAGCTCTTCCAGGAGCATGGCGCGGTTGCGGGCGTACCCCGCCTTCACGGCCTCGAGCTCCTCGCCGGCGTCGAAGGCGGCGAGCGCCGCCACCTGCGAGAGGTAGGGCGGCGAGATGTAGAGGTTCTGGGCGAGCCGCTCGACCGGGCGCACGAGGCGCTCGGGGACGACGATCCATCCGATGCGCCAGCCGGTCATGCAGTAGTACTTCGAGAAGGAGTTGATCACGACGGCGCCGTCGTCGGAGGCGAGCGCCGTCGCGGCAGGGCCGGCGTAGGTCAGGCCGTGGTAGATCTCGTCCGAGACGAACCACAGGCCGAGGTCGCGGCAGGTCTCGCCTAGGCGCGCGAGCGCCGCCGCCCCGATTATCGTGCCGGACGGGTTCGCCGGGCTCATGGCGAGGACGCCCTTGAGAGGCGTCTGCGCATGGGCGCGAGCGACCGCCTCGGCGGTCATGATCCAGCCCTCGGCGTTGGCGAGCGGGATCGTGACGGGAACGAGATCGAGGGCTTCGAGGATGTTGCGGTAGGCCGGATAGCCCGGGGCCGTGATGGCGACCCGGGCGCCTGAGTCGAACAGGGCCAGGAACGCGAGCACGAAGCCCGCCGAGGAGCCGGTCGTGACCACGACCCGCTCCGGCGCGACGCTCACCCCATAGGCCTCGCGGTAGTGGCGGGCGATGCGCTCGCGCAACGGCGCGATCCCGAGCGCCTCGGTGTAGCCGATCCGCCCGCTCTCGATCGCCGCCTTCGCGGCTTCCCGGGCGGCCCGGGGCGCGGGGGCCGAGGGCTGGCCGACCTCCATGTGGATCACGCTGCCGCCCCGCCTTTCTTTTGCCGCGGCGGCGGCCAAGACATCCATGGCGAGGAACGGCGCGACGCGATCGAGCCGCCGCGCCAACGACGGGGAAACGGGGGCTATCCGTGACGACGATTTCGGCTGCACCCAGGGTCAGTAGCGGCAAGGCCCGGCGGGCTCAAGCGGCGGCAGCCGCCATCGCGGCGCTCGCGACCGCGCTCGCCCCGGTAACGGCGGCGGCGCAGGGCGGGCCGCCGCCGAAGGGCGTCATCCTGCGCGACGCCGAGACCGAGCAGCTCCTGCGCGACTACACGGCCCCGATCTTCCGCGCGGCCGGGGTCGACGCCAAGGCGACCCAGATCGTCCTCATCAACGACCAGAGCTTCAACGCCTTCGTGGCGAACGGCCGCAAGATCTTCGTCAACCTCGGCGCTCTCATGGAATCGGAGACGCCGAACGAGATCATCGGGGTGCTGGCCCACGAGACCGGTCACATCGCCGGCGGGCACCTCGCACGGCTTCGGGACCAGATCGCCAACGCCCAGGTCCTCTCGGTCGCCGGCATGCTGCTCGGCGGCGCCGCCATCGCCGGCGCCGTGAAGGCCGGCGACAAGGTCGGCAACGCCGGCACCGGCGCCGCCGGCGCCATGATGGGCGGCCAGGAGATGATCCGGCGAAGCCTCCTCTCCTACCAGCGCGCCGAGGAGCAGACGGCCGACCAGTCCGCGGTGCGCTACCTCAAGGCGACGGGCCAGTCGCCGAAAGGGCTCCTCACCACCTTCCGGCGCTTCGCCGACATGGGGATGTTCCGCTCGCAGGCGGTCGACCCCTACCTCATCAGCCACCCGCTGCCGGCCGAGCGCATCTCCCAGCTCGAGACCCTGGCCAAGGCGAGCCCTCACTTCGAGGTGAAGGACCCGCCGGCGCTGCAGGCGCGCCACGACATGGTGCGGGCGAAGATCTACGGCTTCGTCGCCCGGGCCGACACGGTGCTGCGGCGCTATCCGCCCCACAACGCCTCGGCGCCCGCCCGCTACGCCCGCGCCGTCCTGGCCTACCGCAGCGGGCGGCTCCAGGAGGCGCTCTCGCTCATGGACGGGCTCATCAAGGAGCAGCCGGGCAACCCCTACTTCCAGGAGGTGAAAGGCCAGGCACTCCTCGAGAGCGGGCGCGCCCGGGAGGCCATCGGCCCCTTGCGCCGTGCGGTCGCGGCCTCGCCCGGCGCGGTGCCGATCCGCGCCATGCTCGGCCACGCCCTCGTCGCCACGAGCGACCCGAAGCTCCTCGACGAGGCGATCCGCGAGCTCTTGAACGTGACCCAGCGCGACCCCGACATGGCGGAGCCGTTCGAGCACCTCGCCACGGCCTACGGGCGCAAGGGCGACGTCGCCATGGCGGAGCTCGCCTCGGCACAGGCCTTCATCAACGCCGGCGACTGGAAGATGGGTCACACCCAGGCGAGCCGGGCGATGGCGAAGCTCAAGCCCGGCTCCCCGGCCTATCTCAAGGCCGAGGACATCATGAACGCCCGCCCGCCCGGTAAAATCTGAGCGAGCATTCGGGCTTTCTTCACCCTCGAGGCTTTCCCTGCGATCCAAAGCGCTCCACAACCGGCGGTGACCCGCCCAAGGACGAGACATGACCCGTCGATTTGCTCCCTTCGCCCGCGTTGCCGTGCTCGCCGGTGCGCTCCTTGCCGCCGGCGCGGCCGCGGCCCAAGGCCCGGGCGCGACCTTCACGCCCGAGCAGCGCCAGGCGATCGGCGAGGTCGTCAAGGAATACCTCCTCAAGAACCCGGAGGTCCTGCAGGAGGCGATCGCCGAGCTCGAGCGCCGCCAGGCGGAGACGCAGAAGGCCGCCCAGGCGAGCGCGCTCAGCCAGTCCCGCGAGGCGCTCCTGAACTCGCCCCGCGACTTCGCCGCCGGCAACCCGTCGGGCGACGTTACCCTCGTCGAGTTCTTCGATTACAACTGCGGCTACTGCAAGCGCGCGCTCGCTGACCTCCAGGCCCTGATGAAGGCGGACCCCAAGGTCCGCGTGGTGCTGAAGGACTTCCCCGTGCTCGGCCCCGAGTCCGTCGAGGCGAGCCGGGTCGCGCTCGCGGCGAAGAAGCAGCTCAAGGGCGAGAAGCTGTTCGAGTACCACGTGAAGCTCATGGAGACCCGCGGCCGGGTCAACGGCGAGCGGGCGATCGCGGTCGCGAAGGACATGGGCGTCGACGCAGCGCGCCTGCAGAAGGACATGGAGGCGCCGGACGTGAAGGCGACCCTCCAGGAGAACGTCAGCCTCGGCGACCGGCTCGGCCTCTCGGGCACCCCGGCCTTCGTGGTCGGCGACGAGGTCATCTCCGGCGCCGTCGGCCTCGAGCCCATGCGCCGCACCGTCGCCGGCGTGCGCCAGTGCGGCAAGGCGGTGTGCTGAGGCCCCTTCTCTCCCCGCAGCAGGAGCAGCCCTCCCCTTCCTTCCCCCTCGCCCTTCGACTAAGAGAGCGCGGCCTGTCCGACCCTGCGCGAGCAGGGCGGGCCGGCGATTCTCGAAAAGGTTGCGGATGGCCAAGGACAGTCCCTTCGATCCCGAGCTCGTGCGGGAGCTTGCGACATTGATCGCGGACACCGACCTGACCGAGATCGAGATCGAGAAGGGCGACCTGCGCATCCGCGTCGCCCGCACCGTCACGGCGACCGTGACCGTGCCGGTGGCGGCGCCTCAAGCCGCGGCCGCCGCCGCGCCGCCCCCTCCCGCACCGGCGATGGCGGTCCCTGCCGCCAGCACAGGGAAGAACCATCCCGGCGCCGTCCCTTCCCCCATGGTCGGCACCGCCTTCCGCAAGCCCTCGCCCGAGGCGAAGAACTTCATCGAGGTCGGCTCCAAGGTCGAAGCCGGAGACAAGCTCCTCCTCATCGAGGCGATGAAGACCTTCAACGACATCGTGGCGCCCCGCGCCGGCACCGTGACGGCGATCTTCGTCGAGGACGGGCAGCCGGTCGAGTACGGCGAGCCTCTCCTCGTGATCGAGTAGCCGGGCGGCGCCGAAAGCGATGTTCGACAAGATCCTCATCGCGAACCGGGGCGAGATCGCGCTGCGCATCCTGCGCGCCGCGAAGGAGCTCGGCATCGCGACCGTCGCGGTGCATTCGACCGCCGACGCGAACGCCATGCACGTGCGCCTCGCCGACGAGAGCGTGTGCATCGGCCCGCCGGCGGCCCGCGACAGCTACCTCAACATCCCGGCCCTGATCGCGGCCTGCGAGATCACCCACGCTGACGCCGTCCACCCGGGCTACGGCTTCCTCTCCGAGAACGCCCGCTTCGCCGAGGTGCTCGCCTCTCACGCGATCACCTTCATCGGCCCGAAGGCCGAGCACGTCCGGATCATGGGCGACAAGATCGAGGCGAAGCGCACGGCGAAGCGCCTCGGCATCCCCTGCGTCCCGGGCTCGGAGGGCGGGGTCGCCGACGAGGCAGAGGCCAGGAAGGTCGCCAAGGAGATCGGCTACCCGGTCCTGATCAAAGCCTCGGCCGGCGGCGGCGGGCGCGGCATGAAGGTCGCGCGCTCGGAGGACGAGCTTGCCCACGCCCTTGTCACGGCGAAGGCCGAGTCGAAGGCCGCCTTCGGCGACGACGCGGTCTACATCGAGAAGTACCTCGAGAAGCCGCGCCACATCGAGATCCAGGTCCTCGGCGACGGCCAGGGCGGGGCGATCCACTTGGGGGAGCGCGACTGCTCGCTCCAGCGCCGGCACCAGAAGGTGTGGGAGGAAGGGCCTTCGCCCGCCCTCAACGCCGCCGAGCGCCAGCGCATCGGCACGATCGTGGCAGAGGCCATGCGCGAGCTGCAATACACGGGCGCCGGCACGGTCGAGTTCCTCTACGAGGACGGGCAGTTCTACTTCATCGAGATGAACACCCGCATCCAGGTCGAGCATCCGGTGACCGAGATGATCACCGGGATCGACCTCGTCAACGAGCAGATCCGGATCGCGGCGGGCTCGCCGATCTCGCTTTCGCAGAAGGAGGTGACGGTCGAGGGCCACGCCATCGAGTGCCGCATCAACGCCGAGCACCCCGAGACCTTCCGGCCTTCGCCCGGGACGATCACCTACTTCCACCCGCCCGGCGGGCTTGGCGTGCGCGTCGATTCGGCGGTCTACCAAGGCTATGCGATCCCGCCGTACTACGATTCCCTCGTTGGCAAGCTCATCGTGCATGGGCGCACCCGCAACGAGTGCCTGATGCGCCTGCGCCGCTCTCTCGACGAGTTCGTGGTCGACGGCGTCGACACGACGCTGCCGCTGTTCCGGAACCTCGTCCGCAATCCCGACGTGCAGAACGGGCAATACGACATCCACTGGCTTGAAAACTTCCTCGAAAAGGGCGGTACTGAGGGCAAGTGAGCCGGGGGGCTCCGGGACAGCCATGCACGGCGGCGGACGGGTCGAGATCACGCCGGAGATCCTGCTCCGGGCCTATGCGGCCGGCATCTTCCCGATGGCCGAGGACGCCGACGACCCGGCCCTGTTCTGGGTCGAGCCGCGGGAGCGCGGCATCCTGCCCCTCGACGGCTTCCACGTCTCCCGGCGGCTCGCCCGCACGGTGCGCTCCGACGTCTTCGACGTGCGCGTCGACGGCGACTTCGACGCCGTGATCGAGGGCTGCGCCGGGGCCGCCCCGGGAAGGGACAAGACCTGGATCAACGAGCGCATCCGCCGCCTTTACGGCGAGCTCTTCGACCTCGGCCACTGCCACACCGTCGAGGCCTGGCGGAACGGGCGGCTTGCCGGCGCCCTCTACGGGGTGCGGCTCGGGGCGGCGTTCTTCGGCGAGAGCATGTTCCACGTCGAGCGCGACGCCTCGAAGGTCGCGCTCGTGCACCTCGCGGCGCGGCTCAAGGCGGGCGGCTTCAGGCTCCTCGACACCCAGTTCGTGACCGACCACCTCGCCCAGTTCGGCGCGGTCGAGCTGCCGCGCCAGGCCTACAAGCGGCTCCTGCGCGAGGCGATCGACGCGCCGGCCGACTGGGACGCCTGGCCGAAGGACGCTCCCGGCGCCGAGGTCCTGCGGATGCTGGACACAGCCGAAGCCTAGCGGTTGCTGCCGGCGGGATCGAAGCCGCCGACGCCGCCGGGGTTCGTCGGGAAGAAGCGCCGGGTCGGCTGCTGGCGCGGCGGCTCGACCGGGACGCCGCGGGGCGGCGCGACGTCGAGGCGCTGCCCGCCCGCGCCCTGCGGCAGGGACGCCGGCGCGGTCTGCGGTCCCGGCTGCGCCGTCTGGCGCCGGCCGGAGCCGCGCTCGCGGCCCGCCGTCGGCGCGGGCGCCGCGTCCGGGTCCTTCGCCTCGACGATGACCTCCTGCCCGCCTTTGCAGTCGGTGAGCCAGATGTCGTAGATCGCGTGCTCGATGCCGTGCAGGCCCGGGCTCGAGGCGAACATCCAGCCGGTGAACACCCGGCGGTACTTGTTGTCGAGCGTCACCTCGTCGACCTCGACGAAGGTCGTGGTCTGCGGGCTCTCGGTCGGCGGGCGCGAGTAGCACACCCGCGGGGTCATCTGCAGCGCGCCGAACTGCACCGTCTCGTCGACCTCGACCTCGAACGAGATGATCCGGCCCGTGATCTTGTCGAGGCCGGAGAACACCGCCGTCGGGTTCTTGATCTTGTCGGCGCGCGCGGCCCCGGCCGCGAGGAAGCCCGCGGCGAGAAGGCCCGCGGCGAAAGCTGCGCTGAGGCGCGTCGAGATCATGCAATCCGCCCGCATCCGGCGCATCGAGGCCCCGTCCGGACCTGCTTCGCGCCCCCGGGAGGCGTTAGCACGCGAACCGTGATGGAAAAAGGGCAGCCCCGGGATAGCCGGGGACCGCTGAATGGCGGCAGGACGGCAAGCGGAGTCCGCCGTCGACGGGAGCGCGGGGCGTCGTCGCCCGGCGCGGAACGATGCGCCCCCGGCCCGGTTGACTTGGGCTTGCGCCGCCCCAAGCTTGGCCATCCATGAAATTCACCGTCCACCACACGACCGTCTACCGCTACGCGCGCGCCGTCGCCTTCGGCCCGCACCGGATGATGCTGCGCCCGCGGGACAGCCACGACCTGCGCCTCGTCGCGACCGAGCTCGTGCTCTCGCCCCCGGCCGACCTGCACTGGCTGCACGACGTGTTCGGCAACTCCGTCGCGACCGCGAGCTTCCGCGAGAAGGCGGCGGAGCTGCGCATCGAGAGCACGCTGCACCTGGAGCGCTTCGCCCTCGAGCGGCCGGCGTTCCGCCTCGCTTCCGACGCCGCCACCTACCCCTTCGTCTATTCGAGCGAGGACCGCACCGACTTGGGGCGCCAGCTCGAGCGCCACTCGCCGGACCCGACCGGCATGATCGAGGCCTGGGCGAGGAGCTTTGTCACCCAGAAGCCCATGGACACGCTGGAGCTCCTCGCCTCGATCAACTCGGCCATCAAGGCCCAGTTCGCCTACGCGGTGCGCGACGAGGAGGGCACGCAGACGCCGATCGAGACGCTCGAGCGCCACAGCGGCACCTGCCGCGACTACGCCTTCCTGATGATGGAGGCGGTACGCAGTCTCGGCTTCGGGGCGCGGTTCGTCTCGGGCTACCTCTACGACCCGAAGCTCGACGGCCTGGGCGACGACGGCACGACCGGGGCCGGCGCGACCCACGCTTGGTGCGAGATCTACCTGCCGGGCGCCGGCTGGGTCGAGTACGACCCGACGAACGCGCTGATCGGCAGCGCCGCCCTCATCCGCGTCGCCGTCACCCGCGACCCCGCGCAGGCCGTGCCGGTCTCCGGCAGCTTCATCGGCAGGGCGGAGGACTACCAAGGCCTGTCCGTCGAGGTCGTGGTGACCCGCGGCGACCCGCCCGGCGCCGCAAGCCCCACCATTATGGTTGTGCCGGAGTCGGAGCGAAGGGCGTCGCTGGGATGATGAGAGTCGATCCTGGCTCGCCGTAATTTCATCGACGCGATCCTAGAAATAAAAAACTATTGTACTCTTGCAAAAGTGGTTTTACACTTATTCCTCTGTAGGGGAGCAAGCGCCATGACAGCTTTCATCGAAACAGCCTTAGGAATGATCCTGATCTTTCTCTTCACGAGTCTTGTAGTCACCGCCATCCAGGAAATCGTGGCGTCGATCTTTTCGCTGCGAGCCAAGGCTCTCGAAAGCACCCTGAAAGCCCTGCTCGACGGCGCCGACGCGGAGAAGACCCCCGCCTTCGCAGCATTCAAGGACAATCCGCTGATCAAGGCCTTGTACGACGCGAACGGCAGCCGCCCTTCCTACATCCCCGCACGGAGTTTCGCCCTTGCGGTGATGAACATGGCTCCCGCCGTAGCCGCAGGCCAGAGTACCTTGGACGCCGTCAAGGGGTGGGCGACCGGCACGGACTCCGGCCCCGTCGGGAAAATCGTCAACAATCTTATTACCGAAGCGACCGCGGACGCCGCGACGCTGCAGAAGAACATCGAGACGTGGTACGACGAGACGATGGACCGACTGACCGGATGGTACAAGCGCTGGACGCAGGCCCTCACGATCGCGTTCGGGCTCCTGGCGGCCGTCCTCTTCAACATCAACGCGATCGCCGTCTGGGACGCCCTGTCGTCGCAGCCCGCGCTGCGCGAGGCCGCCGCCAAATACGCCACGACCATCTCCAAACAGGAGAATCCGCCCAAATACGAGGACATGGTGAAGGAACTCAACGCCATGAAATTCCCGATCGGGTGGAAAGACAAGGACGGGAAGTACAACTTCGAAGTCTCCCTGCTCGCCCTCCTGGGATGGATCATCACGGCGCTCGCCGCGTCCCTCGGCTCGGCGTTCTGGTTCGACCTCCTGAAGCGGTTCGTGCAGATCCGGAGCGCCGGGCCGAAGCCGGCCGTCGCGGAGCCCACGGCGGATCCGGGAGCGCCGGCGGTCGGCGGGCCGTTCATGGCGCTCACCAAGGCGCGTCCCGCGCTGCTGCGGGACCGGGCCTGAGACATCGCCGATTGGCAGGGGGCGCGGACGACGCGCCCCCGGCTCATCCCCGCTTGATCTCGATCTCCAGGAAGGCGTAAGGCCCGCCGCTCCCGTTGACGATGTTGTGCTCGACGCCCTCCTCGCGGAAGTAGGGCACGCCGTCCTTCAGCGGGGCTTCGCGCGAGCCGCCGCCGGGCTCCTCGGCGATGAGCGTGCCGTCGCCGAGGGGCACGACGACGTAGTCGTGGCCGTGGCGGTGCCAGCCGGTCTCGGCGCCGTCCTCGAAGCTCCACTTCGTGACGACGACGCGCGCGTTGTCGATGATGACCTGCGGGCGGGCCTTGGGACGGGACATGGGCGATGCCTCGAATGCGTGCTTACGCGTACAGGCTTCGTGCACCATGAGTCCACTTTTGCGTGCGCCGGTGCACGGCATTTTAATCGCTTTTCGCGCAAGGTTGAGGGGTTCGCCGGCCCGTGCCGGCAGCGAGGGCCCTCCCGGCCCGCGGAGGATCCGGCGATGTCCGGCTCGTTCCTGGCGCAGGCGTTCCTGAAGCTCGTCCTCCTCGCCATGATCGTCGTCGTGGCGGCGAAGACCCGGGGCTTGCGCCGCCCCGCCTTCCCGCGCTGACCCGCCGCGCGCCTCAGGCGGCGGCGCCGGCCTCCGCCTCCATGTCGCGGCCCTTGAGGCCGCCCGGGCGGCACATGCGCGGATAGAGCCGCGCCATCTCGGCCATCACGTACTTCGCCGGCACGTCGAAGAAGGCGCCGTGCTCGACCTCGTAGGTCATGAAGCGCCGGCCCTCGCCGTCAAAGGCCTGCAGCAGCGCGTCCCGGCGCCCGTCGAAATCGAGGGGCGCGACGCCAAGCTTCGCGCAGAGCGTATCGTTGAAGGTCGGCGTCGCCTTGACCCAGGCGCCGTCCAAGAAAAGCTCGGCGTAGCCGTGGAAGGCGAAGACGTCGGTGCCGACGGTCTCGCGCAGCTTGTCGGTCGCGAGGTGGTTCTTCACGTCCGCGAGGCCGAGGCGGGCCGGGATGCCGGCGGCGCGGGATAGCGCCGCGTAGAGCGAGGCCTTGCCGACGCAGTAGCCGCGCCCGGCCGCGAGCACGCTCGAGGCCCGGAAGGTCTCGGGGTCGGTGTAGTCGACGTAAGGGTCGTAGCGGATCGCGTCGCGAACGAAGAGGTAGAGCCGCCGCGCGGCCTCGACGGCGGGCGCGCCGGCCGCGGCCGAAGCTATGATCTCTTGGGCGCGAGCGCGCACTGCGGGATGGTCGCTGTCGACGTAGTCGGCGGGGCTGAGAAAGAGGCGGAGGTCCATCGTTCATCCGTGGCGTTTCGCCGAACTTGGTCCTTGCCTTCGGCGCGCGCAATGGCACTAAGCTCCGCGGGCAGGAAAAGCGAGGGCGGCGGTGGAGAAGCATCGGATCGGGGTGGTCGGGCTCGGGATGGCGCTGAAGCCGCACCTTGCGAGCCTGCGGGACCTCTCGGAGCGGGTCGAGGTTGCGGCCTGCCACGCCCCGAGCGCGGCGCGCCGCGAGGCGTTCGGGCGCGACAACCCGGATTTCTCGGTCACCGACAGCCTGGAGCAGGTGCTCGCCGACAAGTCGATCCGCTCGGTCCTCCTGCTGACGCCGCCGACCACGCATCAGGACCTCGTCCAGCGCTCGGCCGCCGCCGGCAAGCACGTGCTTCTGGAGAAGCCGCTGGAGGTCACGGCCGAGCGCGGGCGGCAGGCGGTCGAGGCGATGGAGAAGGCCGGCCTTCGCTTCGGCATCGTCCTCCAGCACCGCTTCCGCGCCGCCTCCCGACGCCTCGCCGAGCTGGTGCGCGGCGGCGAGCTCGGCGCGCTCGTCTCGGCCTCGGCCTATGTCCGCTGGTGGCGCTCGCCGGAGTACTTCGCGCAGCCGGGCCGGGGCATGAAGGCGCGGGACGGCGGCGGCGTGCTCCTGACGCAGGCGATCCACACCTTCGACCTGTTCCAGAGCCTCACCGGCCCCATTACCCGCGTCGCCGCCATGGCCCGGACCTCGCCGCTCCGGCGAATCGACACCGAGGACATCGTCTGCGCCGCGGTGGAGTTCGCGAACGGCGCCATCGGCACCGTCGACGCCACGACCGTCTCCTACCCGGGTTTCCCCGAGCGCATCGAGCTTGCCTGCGAGCGCGGCACGGCGGTGCTGTCGGTCGAGACCCTGGAGGTGTTCTGGAAGGACGGCCGGGTCGAGCGCATGGAAGGCTCGAGCGCGGGCGGCGGCGGCACCGACCCCATGGCCTTCTCGCACGAGGCCCACAAGGCGCTCATCGCCGACTTCCTCGACGCGGTCGAGCAGGGCCGCGACCCGGCGGTCAGCGGGCGCGAGGCGCTGAAAGTTCAGGTGCTGATCGAGAGTCTCCTGCGCTCGTCCGACGAGGGCCGCCCGGCCGACATTCCCCAAGCGAGCTGACCCATGAACGCACCCCGCCTCGAGGCGCCGCCCGGCGCCTGCGACACGCACATGCACTTCTACGACGCGCGCTACCCGACCGCGCCGACCGCCCTGATGACGCCGCCGGACGCCACGGTCGAGGACTACCGCGCCCTCCAGCGCCGGCTCGGCCTCTCCCGCACGGTGGTGGTCCAGCCGACCACCTACGGCGCCGACAACCGCTGCACCCTCGACGGCATCGCGGCGCTCGGGCTCGACCAGGCCCGCGGCATCGCCGTCGTGACGGACGCGGTGACGGAACAGGAGCTGGAAGACCTCACCCGAGGCGGCATGCGCGGCGCGCGCTTCCACATGCTGCGCGGCGGCGCGATCCCGTGGGACCAGCTCGACCGCATCGCCGAGAAGGTGCAGGCCGCCGGCTGGCACGTGCAGCTCCAGCTCGACGGGCGCGAGCTGCCGGAGCGGGAGGCGCAGGTCCGAGGCTGGCCGGGCCGGGTCGTCATCGACCACGTCGGCAAGTTCCTGGAGCCGGTGCCGCCCGACCATCACGCCTTCCTGAGCCTCGTCCGGCTCGTCGAGAGCGGGTGGGTCTGGGTCAAGCTCTCGGCCATGTACGAGGTCTCGAAGGTGGGGCCGCCGCTCTACGACGACGTCGGCCGCCTCGCGAAGGAGCTCGTCCGCATCGCGCCGGAGCGCATGCTCTGGGCCTCGAACTGGCCCCACCCGGGCAACGCGCCGCAGAACGAGGCGGCGCTCCTCGACACGCTCCTGGAGTGGGCGCCGGACGAGGCGACGCGGCGGCGGATTCTCGTGGACAATCCGGCAGAGCTGTACGGGTTCTGATGCCACATCTCCCAAAGGACTTCGAAGCTGCCTATTCCCTGGCTGTCACGCCACGGTTCTCTACTCAGGCACGATACTCGGCGGTGTGAAGGTAATTTCAAGCGTGTGATCGTTCCTCCGGCTCCCGCTCAATGTGGCTGAAGGGACAATCCTTCCAGTTGAAGGACCTCCAAAACGGAATATTCCGACCGACGGCGAAATGTCTGCACCCTTAGTGATCACAAACTCCATTCTGGATACTATATTTCCAGGTTTAGCATACGTAGCAGGCCCTGCTATTCCGGGCAAACTACGATCCAGCAGAGCCGCAAGTCCCATCTCAGATGTCAGTGGAGTGGTCCGGATTGGATCAATACAGGAAACCTTGTTGACGATGTCACTAACTAAGAAAGAAGCTTTGGCAGACAAACTGCGTGTGTTCTCGGACTTAATATCAACGCCGGCGCCAACAGTGACGAAGCCTCGTAGCACGTCGATCGTCCTCGCGATTGGTATGCCCAATTCAACACCTGGCTCGAAAGCGGCATTGTCGAGAACAAGCAGGGTGACACCAACAGTAACGGCCCAACGAGGAAGAGTTGGATACCGGAGCGAGAGGTCAGCGAGGGCCGGCTTAAGCTCACATTTTACAGCATTAAAGACATCGCTAACGCTTATTTCTGCCTCGGTGGGCAGAGGCGGTAGGGTAGAACAACCAGTTCCAAGTAAAACACCGCAGATTGCTGCTGCCCATCGTTCGAGCATCATAATATCCCCCTCCGCTGCTGGTACTCAGCGGTCCAAGGGGAATATTAGCAACCAACAGCAAGCCGTCGAAACAAAAGATGCGCCGCTTTTGGAAATTGGATTGCCCGTGTGGCAAAATTGTAACTAGAATTGCTAAGCTTAGTGTCCTTAATCAGCAGGGTTCACCGCTCGCGGACCGGTAGCCGCTGTCTTTGCAATGAGCCCTGTTCTATCTGGTGCTCTCTTAGCGCAGCATTTCCCTGTTCCGGCGAGAGGCTGCTTCCAGTTCCATACGGGTCGGATGTCGCTCGCCTCGTCTGTCGCCGTTGGACCGAACGGCCGCTTCGACGGAGTTCCGCCTGGGCCAAACGAGTGTTCGCCGGTCTCTCGATTTGCACAGATGAGATCGTCTTGGGTTGAGGAATCGCCGGCGCCTCGAACGAACCCGCGACCGCCATAAGTATGGCAAGGGTGGATGGAAAGCTCATGTCACACTCCCAACCAAATTATATAGCGCACCGGCAACTCTAGCAAGATCCGCGGCTAATCGCCCGCGAACCCACGTGATACCCACATGCGACGGCCCCACAGCTCCGAAAGATGTGCTCCGCGATGACGTTTGGGCTGAACAACTGATGACGACGGCCGAGGTTCCCCTTAGACTTTCGGGGCCGACAGCCGTACCCCGCTGGATGCAAAAAGGGACGACATCCTGGTGAAAGGGACGACATCCTGGTGCAAGAGTGGTTAAGTGAGACCTGCATAATATATAACCCTTCACCCGTTCGGCGCTTCCGCGCCGACTCCGACACGCCTTTCGTGGTGCGTCCTTCGAGGCTCGCTACCTAAAGTGAGACCGCCACGGACTACGGCATGTACTGCCCGCCGTTGACCTCGATGATCTGCCCCGTCACGTAGCCGCTCATTGCCTCCGAGGCGAGATAGAGGAAGGCGCCGGCGCATTCGTCGGGGGTGCCGAGGCGGTCCATGGGGATCGTCGTCTGCATGGCGGCGAGTTGCTCCGCCGTCGAGTAGCGCTCGTGGAAGGGCGTCATGATGACGCCCGGCGAGACCGCGTTGACGCGGATGCGGTCGCGCACGAGCTCCTTCGCCCAGCCCCGCGTCGCGGTCGCGACGAAGCCCTTCGCTGCGGCGTAGATCACCGAGCCCGGCCCGCCGCCGTGGCGCGCCGCGATCGACGACACGTTGACGATCGACCCGCCGCCGCCCTGCCGGCGCATCTGCGCCGCGCCTTCGCGGATGAAGCGCACCACCTGCTTGACGTTGAGGTCGAGCACGGCCTCGACGTAGTCGTCGGTGTAGTCGGCGACCGGCGTGCGTTTGATCAGCGCGCCGGCGTTGTTGATGAGGACGTCGAGGCGGCCGAAGGCCTTGACGGTCTCGGCGACGGCCTGCGCCGCCACTTCCGGCTTCGTCACGTCGCCGCGCACGAGCGCGGCCTTGCCGCCCGCCGCCTCGATGCCGGCCGCGACCTCCTCGGCTTCCTTGGCGCTGGAATTGAAGTTCACCGCGACCTTCGCGCCGTTCTTCCCGAAGGCCAGCGCCGCCGCGGCGCCGATGCCGGTCGAGCCGCCGGTGATGAGGACGGCCTTTCCTTTCAGGTCCGGAATGAGGGCGATCTCGGCCGCAGCCATGGGAGCGTTCATTGCAGGAACCCCGGGGAGATGAGGCGCGGCAGGAACAGGACGATCTCGGGGAAGACGATCAGCGCCGCGAGCACCACCAGCATGGGGACGAGCATGATCAGCGTGTCCGCGAGCGCGTATCGCAATCGGACTTTCGCCACGGCGCAGGCCACCATGAGGCAGAGGCCGTAAGGCGGCGTCACGAGGCCGAAGGCGAGCGACACGATGGCGATGATCGCGAAGTGCACCGGGTGCATGTCGACCGAGCGCGCGAGAGGCTCGAGCGTCGTGCCGACGATGATGATGGCCGGGATGGCGTCCAAAAAACAGCCGACGACGAGGAAGACGAAGGCGATGAAGAAGCCGACGCCGATCGGGCCCATGCCCCAGGCGGTGACGTTGACGAGGAGCGCGCGGGGGATCTGGTAGTAGGCGAGGAGCCAGCCGAAGGCCGAGGCCGTGCCGACGCAGAAAAGCGCCACGGCCGAGAGGCGGCCGGTGTCGAGGAGCGCCTCGTAGAGCTGCGCGAGGCTCATCTCGCGGTAGAAGAAGATCGAGAGAATCGCGGCGTAGATCACGGCGACGCAGGCGGATTCGGTCGCCGTGAACCAGCCGAGGAGAATGCCGCCGACGATGATGAAGGGCGTCGTCAGGGCCGGGATCGAGACGACGATCGAGCAGAAGAATTCCCGCAGCGTCGCCCGGGGATAGACCGGATAATTGTACTTCTTGGCGTAGACGTGGACCGTCACCATCTGGGCGCCGGCGATGAGGAGGCCCGGGATGACGCCGGCGAGGTAGAGGGCGCCGATCGACACCGAGATCACGCCGCCCCAGACGATCATCAGGATCGACGGCGGGATGATGACGGCGAGCACCGCCGAGACCGCCGTGATGGCGATCGAGAAGGACAGGCCGTAGCCCTCCTTCACCTGGGCATCGATGAAGATCTTGGACTGGCTCGCCGCATCGGCCGTCGAGGAGCCCGAGATGCCGGCGAAGAACACCGAGAGCAGCACGTTGATCTGCGCGAGCGCGCCCGGCCAGTTGCCGACCATGGCGCGGGAGAGGCGCACGAGGCGGTCGGTGATGCCGCCGATGTTCATGAGGTGGGCGGT
>DASVVU010000164.1:0-12679 GCA_036386395.1 Beijerinckiaceae bacterium
CGAACAGCAGCGCCATCGCCGGGACGAACCCTCCGCCGAGGCCGATGGTCGCGATTAGCGCGAACATCCCGAGGGCGATCCACCCGACGGCCTGCGGATCGTAATCCTCCCGCTCCGGCAGCGCGCCGCGGAAGGCGAGCACGAAGTGGCCAAGCGCCAGGAGCGCGAGCCCGCCGGCAAGGAGGTACGGCATGGCGGCCGGCCCCATGCCGTAGGTCGAGGCGATGGTGATCCGGCTCGCGTCGAAGACCGTGAGAGCCGCAAGCCCGAGGAGCAACAGGCCGACGACGACCGCGGCCCGGTCGACCGGCTTTCCCGTCCTCGCCTCGGCCATGGCGCCCTCCCCTCGCGTGAGCCGATGCGCGCCGTCGCCGGCACGCTATGTCGAAAGGCTTATTTCACAAGGCCGATGGTCTTGAGCACGTCGGCGACGCGGGCCTGCTCCTGCTTGAGGTAGGCGCCGAACTCGTCGCCCGGGAGATAGGCGTCGTCCCAGCCCTTTGCCTTGAGCACCTCGGCCCAGGCCGGCGACTTCACCATGGTGTCGATCGCCTTGACGAGGGCGTCGCGCTGGGCCGGCGTGATGCCGGGGGCGCCCATCACGGAGCGCCAGTTGGCGATGTCGAGGTCGATGCCCTGCTCCTTCAGCGTCGGTGCGTCGACGCCCTCGATGCGCTTCGGCGCCGTCACGGCGAGCATGCGCAGCTTGCCGGTCTTGATCTGGCCTTCGAACTCGCCGTAGCCGGACACCCCGGCCGTGACCTTGCCGCCCATGATCGCCGCAATGGCCTCGCCGCCGCCCGAGAACGGGATGTAGTTGATCTTGGTCGGGTCGGCCCCGACGGCCTTCGCGAAGAGGCCGACCGCGATGTGGTCGACGCCGCCGGCCGAGCCGCCGGCCCAGGTCACCTTGCCGGGGTCGCTCTTGAGGGTGTCGGCAAGGTCCTTGGCGGTCTTGAGCTGGGAGTTCGCCGGCACCACGATCACGAGGTATTCGCCGGTGAGCCGCGCGACCGGCGTCACCTGGTCGAGGCTCACCGGCGACTTGTTGGTCAGGATGGCGCCTACCATCACGAAGCCGTTGACCATGAGCTGGTTGCCGTCGCCCTTGGCCTGGTTGACGAACTGCGCGATGCCGATGGTGCCGCCGGCGCCCGGGATGTTCGTGACCTGCACGCTCTTCGCGGCGCCCGACTGGATGAGCGCTTGCTGCATGGAGCGCGCCGTCTGGTCCCAGCCGCCGCCCGGCGCCGCCGGCGCCAGGATCTTGAGCTCCATCTGGGCGAGCGCCGAAGTCGTGAGGCCGGCGAGCGCGACAGCAGCCAGGACGCTGCGGCGCAAGAGGCGGGAGCGGTAGCCCATGCGATTCCTCCGTTACGGCCAAGTTTATGGTTGGCGCGACCGTAGCCCCGGCCCGGGCCTGCCGCAATAGCTCTAAAAGCTGAGAAGAAGACGAAGGTTCCGCGCCGGCACGGGGGTCCGCGGCCGTCGGTCAAGCGAGCGGCGCACCGTTCACACGTGGTGAGCGCAAAAGAAAAGCCCCGGCTTTCGCCGGGGCTTTCCTAATCCGATCGGCTTGAGGAGCCGATTAGAAGTCCCGCTGGATGCGGAGACGAGCGCGCCACTCGTCCTCGCTCTTCACGGTGAACGGGCAGGCCTGAGCCGCCGGGCCGAGGACGCCCGCCGGGATCACCGCGAGGCCCGCGCACTTGTTGAGGTCGGAGACCGGGTTGCCCGAGAGCTTGATGCGGTCGTAGGTCACCTCGACGCCGATGTCGAGGTCACGCACCGGCGACCAGATCAGGTTCGCCGCCGCGGTCAACAGACCCCAATCGCGGACCACGCCGGTGGTCGTGATGGCGCCCGTCGGCCCGAAGACCGGGTTCGTGAAGCCGCCGACGAAGAAGCCGCCGAGCGACGGGTAGTCCTGCTTCGCGTAGCCGATCGAGAAGCCCGACCGGAGTTGCGGAGTCCAGTAGTGCAGGAACGCGGCGAGGACGGCCCAGCTGCGGACGAGCTCGATCTCGTTCGTCAGCGGGTTGATGATGCCGTCCGCAGTGGTGAAGCCGAACCGGCCGTTGGTGCCGGGGAAGCCGCCCTGCGCGCCGGTGCCGGTGCCGAGCACCCACGGTCCCGAGATCGTGTAGTCGAGAGCGCCGCGGGTGTAGGCCGCCTGCAGGTACAGGAGGTCGCCCGGGGCGATCATCGGCAGGTTGACCTTCAGGCCGGCCTGGAGCGCGTAGCCGTACTCGCTGTCAGGACGGAAGCCCGTGAAGGTCGCACCGGCGAACAGGTTGCCGGCCGGGATCGCGGCGCCGATGGTCTGGATCTGGTGCACGGCAGCAGACAGCTGAGCCGAGCCCCAGGCCTGGTCGACGCGGACCGCGGCGACGACGTCCGGCATCGCGTTGCGCTGACGCTGGCCGACGAAGGCGCTGTTGATCGGAAGGCCCGTGATCGGATCGAAGATCTGGATCGCGGCTTCCGCGGCGGCGAACAGGGTCGCGCCGTTGACGAGGGCTGCGCCGCCGAGGTTGGTCACGATCGGGGTGCGACGCTCGACCGGATCTTCCATCGACAGGGTGGCGGACCAGCCGGGCGCGAACGTGGCCGTGTAGGCCAAGAGGTTCGTTGCGCCGCGGTCGGAGCCGACGATGCCGAAGAAGTTCAGGTCGTTCGAGTAGAAGTCGAAGAACGACGTCGCGCGACCGGCCGTGATCCCGGCGAACTGGATGAACGCCTTGTCGAGGTCGATCTGGTGCTGCGCCTGGCCGAAGAAGTCGATGCCGATCGGGAGCTCGGCGTTGCCGCGGCGCTGCGCCGTGCCGGAGAAGAAGTGGCCGGTGCGGCGGGCCATCTCGTAGCGGACGAACGCGCGCAGGGTGCCGTAGGCAGTCTGCGTGCGGGCGTCGAGGTTGATGCGGCCGATCGACCGGAAGCCGGTCGGCGACTGCGAGAACTGACGCGCCGAGGCGACGTTGTACTCGAAGCGAGCGCGGCCGGAGACGCGCAGGCAGGTGTCGGTGCCCGGGATGTAGAAGAACCCGACCCCATAGGCCGAGCAGACACGAACGTACTCGACAGGCGCCGCCTTCCGCACGGGAAGATCGGCGGCCTGTGCCCCGGCGACCGCGGCGAGACCCGCGGCGGACCCGAGGAGAAGGCTCTTCACGAGCTTCATTCTGACCTCCAAAGTTTCGAGACCCTTGGGGCGGAGCTTCCGTGTCTCATCGTCTCTCGCGAGACCCCGAACCACTTGACCCTTTTTCCCCTTGAAACTTGGCTCCCCCACCGGTTTTTCCCCGCCTGAAGCTTGAGCCAAGTCACGACTGGGGTGCCCCCGTCGCGACCGTCACAATACGCAGCCGGAGGAGTCGATCAATCGATTCCTGGCCTCCGAAGCCCCTCCGGCGCGTGTTTGGTGGACGGTGTTGCACAAGAAACACGCTGCCCTGGGCTCCAAATAACCAACCGTTTACCACGGCGGCATCGGCGGGAGCCGCCCTCCCCCTGCCGACCTCGCGGGTTCAGACCGCTCCAGGGCTGCCGCGAGTCCGAGCGTACCGGACCCGCCTACCGTCGAGAGGTCGCGATTTGGCCTCAAAACGCGGCCAAGCGATCCGTGCGGCCGCGCCCACGGGAAGGCGCGCCAGTTTCCCCATCACAGCCGAGGGTTACGGGGTCCCTCGCCTTGCCCTCAAGCTTGACCCTGGATACCACTTGCCCCGCCCGTGTTCCCGTACGGGCGAGAGAACCACGCGTTGCGCATCGTCCGTCTCGCCGTCGCCCTCATGATCGGGAGCCTCGCGCTCCTCGCGTCCGTGCCCCGGGCGCTCGCCGTCGAGGCGGTCCGGGTCTCGCCGGACGTCCAGGCGATCGACCTCACCCCCGCGATCGAGCGCTACCGCTCCGACGGGGACGAGATCCGCATTTCGACGGCGCCGGGCCGCGACGGCATCGTGCGCCGCATCGCGGTGAAGGCCCGCGAGGCCGGCACGCGGCCGGACTGGATCGTCTTCGCGCTGACGAACGACACCGACGAGCAGCTCGACCGCCTCCTCGTCGCGCCGCACTTCCGGCTCGTCGGCTCGGGCGTGGTCTGGCCCGACCTCGGCGGCTCGCGCATCGCCGCGATCACGGCGAGCCAGGGCATCCGCCCCGAGCGCGAGGAGTCGACCGAGGCCGACGTGTTCCTCATGACCCTCGACCCGGGCACGACCGTCACGTTCGTCGCCGAGCTCAAGACCCCGAACGTGCCGCAGATCTATCTCTGGGACACGGACAGCTACCGCAAGAAGACCACCGGCCTCACCCTCTACAAGGGCATCATCATCGGCATCGCCGGGCTCTTGGCCCTCTTCCTCACCATCGTCTTCGTGGTGAAAGGGGCGCTGATCTTCCCCGCCGCCGCGGCGCTCGCCTGGGCCGTCCTCGCCTACGCCTGCATCGACTTCGGCTTCTTCCAGCGCGTCTTCCCCGTCACCGAGGCGGCCGAGCGCATCTATCGCGCCGCCGCCGAGGCCGTGCTCGCAGCAACCCTTTTGGTGTTCCTCTTCGCCTACCTCAACCTCAACCGGTGGCACGTGCGCTACGGCCACGTGACCCTGTTCTGGCTCGTCTTCCTCGCCGCCCTCGTCGGCCTGGCGGTGGTCGACCCGCCGGTGGCCTCGGGCGTCGCCCGCATCTCGATCGCGGCGGTCGCGGGCGTCGGCTTCCTCCTCGTGGTGCATCTCGCGACCCACGGCTACGACCGCGCCGTGATGCTCGTGCCAACCTGGGTGCTCCTCGTCGCCTGGGTTGCGGCCGGCGGCTTCGCGGTCACGGGCGTGCTCGTCTCGGACCTCGTGCAGCCGGCCCTCATCGGCGCCCTCGTCCTCATCGTCATGCTGATCGGCTTCACGGTGATGCAGCACGCCTTCGCGGGCGGCGTGCTGGCGCAGGGGCTGATGAGCGACACCGAGCGCCGGGCCCTCGCCCTCGCCGGCGCCGGCGACATCGTGTTCGACTGGGACGTTTCCGGCGACAAGGTCTTCGTCGGGCCGGAGGTCGAGCAGCAGCTCGGCCTCAAGCGCGGCACGCTCGAAGGCTCGGCCTCGGGCTGGCTCGACCTCCTCCACCCCTTCGACGCCGACCGCTACCGCACGGCCCTCGACGCCGTCATCGAGGAGCGGCGCGGCCGCGTCGTCCAGGACTTCCGCCTGCGCTCCGCCTCCGGGCCGTATCATTGGTTCCGCCTGAAGGCGCGGCCCGTGGTCGGCACCGACGGCGAGGTCATCCGCATCGTCGGCACCATCGGGGACGTGACGGAATCGAAGACCGCCGAGGAGCGCCTCCTGCATGACGCCGTGCACGACAACCTCACCGGCCTTCCGAACCGGGAGCTGTTCAACGACCGCCTCGACGCCGCGCTTACGCTCGGCGCCCACGACGAAGGCATCCGCCCGACCGTCCTCGTCGTCGACATCGACCGCTTCAAGCAGGTGAACGACTCGGTCGGCCTCTCGGCCGGCGACTCGATCCTCCTGACCCTCTCCCGCCGCCTCGGCCGGCTCCTGAAGCCGCAGGACACCCTCGCGCGCATCGCCGGCGACGAGTTCGCCGTGATCCTCCTGTCCGAGCGCGACCCGGACCGGATCGTCGCCTTCGCCGACATGATCCGGCGCGCCACGACCACGCCGATCACCTTCGCGGAGCGCGAGATCTTCCTGACCGCCTCCGTCGGGCTCGTGCTCTACGACCGGCAGTCGACGGCGCGCCGCGAGGAGGTGCTCAAGAACGCCGAGATCGCCATGGTGCACGCCAAGCGCCACGGCGGCGACCGCGTCGAGGTGTTCCGCCCGGCCATGCGGGCCGAGACCAGCGACCGCCTGACGCTGGAAAGCGACCTGCGCCGCGCCATCGACAGAGGCGAGATCAAGGTCCTGTTCCAGCCGATCGTGCGGCTCGAGGACCGCACCATCGCTGGCTTCGAGGCGCTCCTGCGCTGGGACCACCCCCGGCTCGGGCGCCTCTCGCCCTCGACCTTCATCCCGATCGCCGAGGAGACGGGCCTCATCGTCAACCTCGGCGTCTTCGCGCTGGAGCGGACAGGACGGGAGCTCGCCGCCTGGCAGCGCGCCTTGGAGGTCGATCCGCCGATCTTCGCGAGCGTCAACGTGTCGAGCCGTCAGCTCCTGCGCCACGACCTTCTGCACGACGTGAAGACGGTGCTGGCCCGCACCGGGGTGCATCCGGGCTCGCTCAAGCTCGAGCTGACCGAGAGCCTCGTCATGGAGAACCCGGAGTACGCGGCGCAGATGCTTCAGCGCATCCGCCATCTCGGCGCCGGCCTCTCCCTCGACGACTTCGGCACCGGCTACTCGGCGCTCTCCTACCTCCAGCGCTTCCCATTCGACACCATCAAGATCGACCAGTCGTTCGTGCGCCCGTCGCAGAACGGGCACCGCTCGGTGCTCTTGCGCTCCATCGTCAAGATGGCGCAGGAGCTCGGCATGGAGGTCGTGGCCGAGGGCGCCGAGACCGAGTCGGACGCGATCGAGCTCTACCAGATCGGCTGCCAGTACGCCCAAGGCTATGCCTTCGGCGAGCCCATGTCGGCGCTGCAGGCCCGCCAGCTCGTGGGCGCGGCGCCGGAGGCGGCGTAGGAACTCGGCTACTTCTTCTCCGGCCCCGGCCCGCCCTTTCCGGTGCTGCCGGTCTGCATGTCGGAGCGGGCCGGCGCTCCCTTGCCGGCCTGGCCGGCATCGCCGCCCTGACCGTTCCCGCGATTTCCGATGGAGGATCTGACCTCGTCGGCCCAGGAGCGGTCCGAGGCGTTCGGGCGCTGCCCCACGGCGCCTAGCGCGCCGCCCTGCCCGGCGCCTTGCGCCGAACCCTGCGCCAGCGCCGGCCCCGACAGGGCCATCGCCAGAAGAACAAGAAGGATTCGGACGCGTCTCGGCATCGCACTCAACCTACCCAAGGGGTAAAACCGGAGTGGGAGGCAAGCGTTCCGGCCAAATCGGGGCTAATGCGCCGCCCGGCGCGCCCTCAGGCGTGGCCCGCGTCCATGGACAGCATGGCCGGATCGACGCCGAGCTTGCGCAGGGCCATCTCGTACTTGAGGTCGAGGGCCGAGTGGAAGATGAGCTCGGGGTCGGCCGGGCAGTTGAGCCAGCCGTTCGCCTGGATCTCGCTCTCGAGCTGGCCCGCCCCCCAGCCGGCGTAGCCGAGGGCCAGCACGGCGCTCTGCGGGCCCTCGCCCTTGGCGATCGCCCGCAGGATGTCGACGGTCGCGGTCAGGCACACGCCCTCGTCGATCGGCAGGGTCGACTGGTCGATGAAGAAGTCGGGCGAGTGCAGCACGAAGCCGCGGCTCGTCTCGACCGGCCCGCCCATCAGCACCTGCATCCGCCCGACCCGGTTCGGCAGGCGGATGAGGTCCGTCTCCGGGATGATGTCGAGCTGGACGAGGAGGTCCGGCATGGAAAGGTCTGCCGCCGGCTTGTTCACGACGATGCCCATCGCCCCTTCCGGCGAATGGGCGCAGACGTAGATGACGGTGCGGGCGAAGCGCTCGTCGCCCATGCCGGGCATGGCGACGAGGAGCTGCCCGTCGAGATAGCCGGGCGCCGCCCCCGCAGTTCTGGCGGGGTCGGGCCTCCCCTTGGGCCCGGATCCGGGCGCGGCGTTGGGTGCCGTGCCGGGCGCGGGGTCGGGGGCGGTCTTGGGCGGGACGGGAGGCATGTTCTCCATGCTACGCTGAGGCGGCCGGTTGTCCACCCCCGAGCCCGTGTCGCGGATCGCTTCACGGGATCGTGGATGGCCCGCCGGCCGGGCACCGGCTACTGCCGGCTTGATGAATGAAGCCGAACGATCCGGCCCTGGTTCCATGACGATCCTTCAGCGTATCTTGCCGGCCCTCTGGCTCGTCGCCGCTCTCGCGCCCCCGGCGCAAGCTGGAGAGGCGTCGCCCTGGGTGCAGGGCCACCACTCGCGGGTGCGGCTTGTGGCCGGCGGGGCGGAAGGCGGGGCGCGGCTTGCCGGCATCGAGATCGCCCTCGATCCAGGCTTCAAGACCTACTGGCGCACTCCCGGCGAGTCAGGTCTGCCGCCGGCCTTCGACTGGGCCGGCTCCGGCAACCTCTCCAAGACCGAGGTGCTCTGGCCGGCGCCGCAGCGGGTCGAGGATGCGGGCGGCATCGCCTACGTCTACAAGGACCGTTTGCTGCTGCCGGTCCGGGCGCTGCCTCAGGATCCGGGCAAGCCGGTACGGCTCGCCCTCAAGCTCGATTACGGGGTCTGCAAGGACATCTGCATCCCGGCGCAGGCGAACCTTGTCCTCGACCTCGTGGGCGGGGAAACCTCGCACCGACCCGCCGTCGAGGCCGCGCTCGCCCAGGTGCCGAAGCCGCAGGTCCTCGGGGCGCCGGGGGACCTGTCGGTCCTCGCCCTCAAGCCCGCCGCCACCATCAATGGCAAGCCGGCGCTCGCCGTCTCGGTGCGCGCGCCCGCGGGGGCCGACCTGTTCGTCGAGGGACCGGACAACTGGTATCTCGGGGCGGGGCCGATGCAGGCGGGCCCGGACGCTGGGAGCGGGCGCTTCCTGGTCGATATCTTTGAGCGGCCCAAAGACGCCGCGGGCCGCCTCGACCTGCGCTTCACCCTCGTCGCCGGCGGGCGCGCCGTCGAGACGGCGGCGAGCCTCGACACCGCGTCACTGCCGCGCTAACCAGCCTCATCTCACCTATCTGTGGAGACCAGCATGACGATCCAGGTCGGCGATCCCCTGCCCCAGACGACCTTCCGGGTCATGACCCCGGACGGCCCGAAGCCGAAGACCACCGACGACGTGTTCAAGGGCCGCAAAGTCGTGCTCGTGGCGGTGCCCGGCGCCTTCACCCCGACCTGCCACCGCAACCACCTGCCGGGCTACGTGGCGCAGGCCTCCACCATCAAGGCGAAGGGCGTCGACGCGATCGTCGTGACGGCCGTGAACGACGTCTTCGTCATGGACGCCTGGGCGAAGGCGAGCGGCGCCGGCGAGGGCCAGATCGAGTTCATCTCGGACGGCAACGGCGACTTCGCAAAGGCCTTGGGCCTCACCATGGACGGCGCGGGCTTCGGCCTCGGCACGCGCTCGCAGCGCTACTCCATGGTGGTCGAGGACGGGATCGTGCGCTCGCTCAACGTCGAGGACGCCCCCGGCAAGGCCGACATCTCGGGCGCCGACAATCTGTTGAAGTCGCTCTGACGGGATTGTCGGGGCCGGCGTGATGCCGGCCCAGGATGGCGGTCTCGGCGGCGGTTTCCGCCGGCTCCTGCGCGGCGTCACGCCGCCCTTACGACGGCGGTTACGCCGGCCTATACCGTCACCTGCGTGCCGACCTCGACGACGCGGCCGGTCGGGATCTGGAAGAAGTCGGTGGCATCGCTCGCGGTCTTGGCGAGCGCGATGAAGAGCTTGTCCTGCCACAGCGGCATGCCGGACTGGGCGGCAGGCCTGATCGAGCGCCGCGACAGGAAGAACGACGTCGCCATGATGTCGAACTTGAAGCCGGCCTTGCGCAGCACCGCGAGGCCGCGGGGGATGTTCGGCGTCTCCATGTAGCCGTAGGTCAGGCGCACCTTCCAGAAGCTGTCGCCGAGGGACTCGATGCGCACCCGGTTGTCGTCGCGCACCCGGGGCGTGTCGACGGCCTTGATGGTGAGGATCACGTTCTTGTCGTGCAGCACCTTGTTGTGCTTGAGGTTGTGCAGGAGCGCGGCGGGCGCTGTTTCGGGGTCGCTCGTCAGGAACACGGCCGTGCCCTTGACCCGGTGCGGCGGGCTCTTCTGCAGCATGCCGATGAGGTCCAAGAGCGGCACGTCGGCCTTGCGGGTCTTCTCGAACAGGATGCGGGTGCCCTTCAGCCACGTCCACATGAGGGTGATGAGGGCGATCGCCATGATGACCGGCACGTAGCCGCCCATGAACAGCTTCATCAGGTTCGCGCCGAAGAAGGCGAGGTCGATGAACAGGAACGGCAGCATGGTCAGGAGGGTCAGGCCGAGGCTCCAGCGCCAGCGCTTGTGGATCACGATGATGGCGAGGACCGCGTCGACCGCCATCGCCCCGAACACCGAGATGCCGTAGGCGTGGGCGAGGTCCGACGAGGTCTGGAAGGTGAGGACCAGCAGCAGCACGCCGATCAGGAGCAGCATGTTGACCCGCGGCAGGAAGATCTGGCCCTGGTGCGATTCCGAGGTGAAGCGGATCTCGAGGCGCGGCAAAAGTCCGAGCTGGATCGCCTGGCGCGTGAGCGAGAAGGCGCCGGTGATGACCGCCTGGCTCGCGATGATGGCGGCGAGCGTCGCGAGAAGCACGAAGGGGATGAGGAGCCAGTCCGGCACGAGCCGGTACAAAGGGTGCTCGACGGCGGCGGGGTTCGAGAGCAGCAGCGCGCCCTGGCCGAAGTAGTTGATGACGAGGGCCGGGAACACGAAGCCCGCCCAGGCGAAGCGGATCGGCCCGCGCCCGAAGTGGCCGAGGTCGGCGTAGAGCGCCTCGGCGCCGGTGACCGCAAGGCACACGGCGCCGAGCACGGCAAGCGAGACGCCGGGGTGGTGGACGAAGAACATCGCCCCGTAGCCGGGCCAGATCGACCACAGCACGCCCCAGTCGTCGGCGATGTGCCACAGGCCCGTCGCCGCAAGCGCCGCGAACCACACCGCCATGATCGGCCCGAAGAAGGCCGCGACGCGGCCCGTGCCGCGGGCCTGCACGGCGAACAGCGCGATCAGGATCGCGCAGGTGATCGGCACCACGTAGTCGTTGAGCGCCGGCGTCACGAGCCTGAGGCCCTCGACGGCGGAGAGGACCGAGATCGCCGGCGTGATCATGGCGTCGCCGTAGAACAGGCCGGCCCCGACCGCGCCGAGCAGCAGCACCTTGCGCCCGCGCCCCTGCCCATAGCCGAGCGCCCGCTGGGCGAGCGCAACGAGGGTCAGCGTCCCGCCCTCGCCGTTGTTGTCGGCGCGCAGCAGAATGACGACGTACTTCACCGTGACGACCAGGATCAGCGACCACAGGATGAGCGACAGGATCCCGAGCACGATCTCGCGGGTGAGCGGCCCGCCCGCCGCCGCCGCCGCGGCGGATTCCTTGAGCGCATAGAGCGGGCTCGTGCCGATGTCGCCGTAGACGACGCCGATCGAGCCGAGGGCGAGGGTCCAGAAGCCAGCCTTGTGGTGGCCCTCGCCAGCCTCGCCCGGATGGGCGGCCTGCTGCTCCGGATAGGCGGTCCCGGCCGCGGGTGCGGCGGAATCGGCGTGCCCTGCGGCGACGGCTTGGGTCTGGGCCATGATGGATCTGTGAGCGGGCGCGCCCGGAGCCTTCGGTGTGGCGTTTTAAGGAAACGGCGAACGACGCCTTGCGATCCATCGGAGGCGGCCCGGGGCCGCGCGGCGGCTTCTTAGCACGGCCGCGGCAAAGCTTGAAACGGAATCTCCGGGCCATCTCTCATTCCGAGACCTCTTCGAGATACGACCGATCGGTTGCGCCGCTTCGCGACAGCTTGTTGCGCTGGTCCCCGGGTCGCATTCCGCTTTCGCTTCATGCGCCCGGCCCTTGTAACTCTCCTCCGGCCGACGCCGACTCAGGCATGATGCATGATGCGGTGGCAGGCGAGAGTGCTGCGCGGGCGGCTGCCGCGGCGCTGGACTGGGGGACAGCTTCGAATTAATGCGACTACATGTAGTCATAAAATAATGTAGTCATAATAGCGGTGACCATGATGACGACATTGCAGCTCAGGGAGGCCAAGGCCCAGTTCTCCGCCATCGTCGATGCGGCTGAGAAGGGCGAACCGACGATCGACCAGGCACGGCCGGCCGGCCGCCATGGTCGTGCCCATCGACGCGGCTCGCCTCTGCGGGAGGCCGAGTTTTGACCGGGCTATCTCCTGGACACGAATATCCCGGCTTTCGCGCAGGGCGCGGCGGAGGGGCCGTCGCTCGCTCCGGCGCTCGTCGCGTGGTTCAGGCATAACGAGGAGCGGTTGTCCTGTCGGCCGTCACGGCTCTCGAACTGGAGGCGTGCTTGATCAAGCTCAGCCGCGCCGCGCCGGGCGCCCGGCATGAGCAGCTCTCGGCATGGTTCTTGGCCATTCTGACGTTCCATGCGGACCGGGTCCTGCCGTCGGATTTGCCCTTGGCCCGCGTCGCGAGCGTCCTGGCCGATCGGGGCAAGGCACGCGGCCGGTATCCCGGGCTTGCCGACGTGGCGATCGCCGCCACCTCCGTCGCGCATGGCCTCGTCCTGCTCTCGCGCAACTTGCAGCATTTCCACCCGCTCGGCATCGAAGCCATTGATCCGTCGAGCGCCTGCCGAGCTGACCCATGACCTCCACCCGCATCGACAACGCCCGCACGATCCGCAGCCCGCGCGGCCCCGAGCTTTCGGCGAAGAGCTGGCTCACCGAGGCGCCGCTGCGCATGCTCATGAACAACCTCGATCCGGAGGTCGCCGAGAAGCCGCACGAGATCGTGGTCTACGGCGGCATCGGGCGGGCGGCGCGGGATTGGGAGAGCTTCGACCGCATCGTCGCGGCGCTCCGGGACCTCGAAGCGGACGAGACCCTGCTGGTGCAGTCCGGCAAGCCCGTCGGCGTGTTCCGCACCCACGCCGACGCGCCCCGCGTGCTGATCGCGAACTCGAACC